>JBBTSX010000007.1:24307-73937 GCA_038064535.1 Patescibacteria group bacterium | reverse complement strand
ATTCTTGAGTGTCGTTACCATCAATTCCGCCACTTGTGCGCACTCCTTTTCCTTGAAACCACGCGTGGTGATGGCGGGCGTACCAAAACGAATACCTGAAGGGTCCATGGGCTTGCGCGGGTCGTCGGCAATCATGTTTTTGTTGAGGGTAATGCCGACGTCGTCGAGCACTTTCTCTGCTTCTTGTCCCGTCACACCCAAGCTCCCAAACACATCGGCGAGCAGGAGGTGATTGTCGGTACCGCCCGTTATGAGCCGGATATTCGCTTTTTTGAAAGCACTCTCCATCGCCTTCGCGTTCTTGATTATCTGTTTCGAGTAGGCCCTGAACCCGGGCGTGAGAGCTTCGCCAAATGCTACGGCTTTTCCCGCGATGTTGCTCATGATGGGACCACCCTGGAAACCGGGGAAGACCATCCTGTCTATTTTTTTTGCAAGCTCTTCGCTGTCCCTTGTCAGTATCATGCCTCCGCGCGGGCCGCGCAGCGTCTTGTGGGTTGTGGTGAGCATGACATCGAATCCGTAATCGAACGGGTTCTTCGCAGCACGGCCGGCGATGAGACCGGCAATATGCGCGATGTCTGCGATGACGATGGCACCGACTTTCTGACCGATATCTACGAACTTCGCATAATCGAGTTCGCGCGGATACGCGGAGAAACCGGCCATGATGACCTTGGGTTTGTTCTGTTTGGCCACCTGCAGCATCTCGTCGTAATCTATCTCGCCCGTCTCGATATCCTTCATCTTGTAGCGGATAAATTTGAATATCTTTGTGATGTACGTCACCGGGTGGCCGTGCGTGAGGTGCCCGCCGTGGGAAAGGTCCATGCCCATCAGCGTGTCTCCCGGCTCCATGAGCGCGAAGTAGGTGGCGATGTTCGCGGGTGCGCCGGCGTGCGGTTGCACATTGGCAAACTTGCAGTTGAAAAGTTTCTTTGCCCGCTCTATGGCGAGCACCTCTACTTCGTCGGTGTACTCCTGTCCGCCGTAGTATCGCTTGTGCGGGTAGCCTTCCGAATATTTATTCGTCAGGACGGAGCCGTTTGCCTCGCGTACGGCGCGGGAGACGTAATTTTCCGATGGGATAAGTTCAATGCCCTCTGCCTGACGTTTTGCCTCACCGGCGAGTGCCTTGTATACCTTCGGGTCCTGTTTTTTGACGTACTGGTAGTCTTTCATAGGATGAGGGATGAATTATACACCCGGCTTGCCGGCCATTTTCCCGTCACTAAAACCGCCAATGGTGGCAATATCTGCCTTAAGCGACGGGTGTGATTGGTAGTCCTCCAGAGTTATATCGCTTTGCGTAAAATCATCGATGTCCGTGACTGCAGGATTCAGGCGCACGGTCGGGAAGGGGAACGGCTCACGCGTCATCTGCTCTTTCACTTGGTCAAAGTGATTGGAATAAATGTGCACATCGCCAAAGGTATGAACAAATTCACCTGGCGGTATTTTGGTAACGTGTGAGACCATCAAGAGAAGGAGAGAATAGCTTGCGATGTTGAATGGGACGCCGAGAAAGAGGTCAGCTGAACGCTGGTAGAGCCCGAGATTAAGTTTTCCGTTGGCAACTTGAAATTGGAACATTGTGTGACAGAAGGGCGGTACGTGCGATTTCTGCCCCTCCGATGCCATCTCGTATATAAAATCCGGGTTCCATGCGCTTACCACATATGATTTCCTGTCCGGCTTCGATTTGAGGCCTTCGATTACCCACGCGAGCTGGTCGATTTCGCGGCCGTCCTTGGCCGGCCACCGGCGCCACATGCGCCCGTAGATAGTAATAAGGTCTCCGTACTTCAAGACGAACGGGTCGTCGGCAGGCAACTCCGTAAGTTTTTGGATGAATTCAGCCTGAGTGGCGAATTCTTTTTTATCGGACCACATCTGGTAATGTTTCCACGCCCACTCGTCCCAAATATGGTTGTTTTCACCTAGTAACGGTTTGATGTTTGAGCTCCCGGAGAGAAACCATAGCAATTCAGTGACAATGCCGCGCCAGAACGTCTTTTTTGTGGTCAGGAGCGGAAAGTCTTTACCTAAGTCGAACCGCATCTGTCGGCCGAAAACTGAACGGATAAAAGGCGGCTCTTGGCCTTTCTTTTTGTATTCCTTCAATACCACGTCGTTGAAGAATAGTGTTTTGTCGGCACCGTTGTCGAGAATATCTTTGCAAAGGTCCAAGTACTGATATTCGGGGTGCCGGTCCATACTCATTTTTTTACGGCTTTCCGCTTCGGCTTTTTCGTTTTTGCGGGCACAAAGTGATTCCAATTATCCTTGGCAAATCTGCCGACGTGCCGGTAGTTGCGGCTCGGCGGGGAGGAGAGCATGGAAAACGTTATTTGCGCGATTTCCATACCCGGCCGCAGGATGATGGGGATGTTGCTCTGGTTGGTTATTTCAAAAGTGATGTTGAGGAAATGCCCGGGATTGATGATCCCTGCGGTATTGTGAATCATGAGGCCGACGCGGGCGAGCGAGGATTTACCGCCGACTTGGATAAGGAAGTGGTCGGTACCGAAAAATTCTTTGGAGAGGCCGAGCACGGATACGCCGGGGTGCAGGACGAACTCGGCGCCGTCTTTTACCGAGCGCTCGGTCGTCTTGGCGTACACCTTTTTCGACGGGTCGACGAAATGGGTGCTGCTCGCATCGTTCTCGATGAATCTGTTGCCGAGCGTGATGTCATAGCTCGCGGGCTGGAGGCGCTTCTCGTCAAAAGGCTTCAGGGTGATGTAGCTGCCCTTGATTGCTTTCTTGATGTCGACGTCGGAGAGGAACATAAAAGATAGGTTATAGGGATTAGGTTATAGGGAATAGTTCATTCTACGGTGAATATCTTGTCCGTGCCATAGTACTCTCTCCAGTGTGAATTATAGAACTTGAACATGCGCTCCAGTCGGTCTTGCGGCAATTCCCGGACGCCGAGCGAGTCCATGAGCGAGGCGATGCCCGCTCGCGCCTCGTCGAGTAGACGCTTGTCGCTGACCATACGCTCGAATTCCGCGAGCCAGCCGTAGCCGGCGTTTTTGTCGAGCGTAATACTCGTACCATTCGACGAATATTCTTCGCGCTCGCGCGACCACTTGGCCTGATAGGTAAATCCTGCCAAGAGAATGAGCTTGTCGAGTTCGTCGAGCGAGAGCGAGACGGATTCTTCTATCTCCATGCGCATCACGCCGTTTTCGCTCGTGTCGTCACCAACAGACGCTTTCACGACGAACAGCACTTTCTCTTTGCCACCCTCGGCCGCGAAACGCGTGCGGACCGAAAAGCTTTTTGCACGCACGGAAAAATCAGCGAGCTTTGCGCGCGACTCTTCGCCGAGATGCGGCGCGAGCACCGGCGCAAGCTGTTGCAGTGCACCGCCTCCTGACCCGAGCGTAGTCGAAGGTTCGAAATAATGATTGAGTTGTTTATTCTTTGATACGAGCGCGCACTTCGGGTCCGCCGCCTTGAGTGCGGTGCGGAGTTGGTCCGCCCGCTCGGAGCTTCCTAAAAGTGACTTCACCTCTACCTCGTACTTTTGCATGGAGAGTCATTATATATCTCGGCCTCGGGCCGCCCGTTGCGGTCATGGGGGAAACGGGGTGTGGTATGTAGAACAGGGAATAGGTTCTAGGGACTAGGTTGTAGTAGGATACAAACATGCAGAAACCGGTAGTCGCAGCTGTCGCCGCCATAGGGAGAAACAGGGTCTTGGGCAAGGAAAACAAGCTACTTTGGCAGATTCCCGATGATTTGAGGCGATTCAAGGAGCTCACCAAGGGGCACCCTGTCATCATGGGCCGCAAAACGTTTGAATCCATCGTGAGCTACCTCGGCGGGCCGCTGCCCAAGCGCTTCAACATCGTCGTGACGCGCGACAAGAATTGGAGGTACGACGGCATCATCGCCGTCACTTCTGTTGAAGATGCGCTTGCGGAGGCGAAGAAACTCGACAAGTACATTTTCATCGGCGGCGGCGCGCAGATATACGAAGCCGCGCTTCCATATACTGACAAGCTCTATCTCACGCTTATTGACGACGAAAAAGAAGGCGATTCATTTTTCCCCGCCTACGAAAAGGAGTTCACGCAGGTCGTCCACGACGATGCTCATGAGTGGAACGGATTGAAGTACCGGTGGGTTGATTTGAACCGGAAATAGGGGTAATTGCAGGTCTGCTTGGAGTCTGTATGATGCCGACATGGCACGACGGATAACGGTGGCCTCGACAGTGACGGATGCGCGGGCCGATTCGTATCTGCGCACGCTCAAAAGCCTTTTCCCAAAAACCAAGCTCAAATCGGTCGCCGTGGCGCAGGCCTATACCGTGGACGCGAAACTCTCCGCCGATGAGCTCAAGCGGGCGGCGGAGCGCCTCACGAATTTCGTCACGGAGAAATTCTCGACGGGCGCGGTCATCGCGCCGCGCGGATACACGTATGCAATTGAAATCGGATTTCACCCCGGCGTGACCGACAACGTGGGAAAGACCGCCCGGCAAACGATAGAAGATTGCATCGGCAGGGAATTCAAGGAGGGAGCGGACGTGTACACGTCCGTTTTTATTTTTCTCACCGGCGCCGTATCGAGGCAGGAGGCACAGCGGATGTCGCGCGAACTCTATAATCCGCTCATAGAGCGCGCACGGGTGTATTCAGCCAAAGAAGAGCTTGCGGTCACGGTTCCGAAAGTGCATTTACACGAACGCACCGCGGTAGATGAAGTCGACCTTGATGTCTCAGACGACGAGCTCGCAAAAATCGGCAAACGGGGTATCGCCGACAAAGACGGCACGCGCCGTGGGCCACTCGCGCTCTCACTTGGCGCGATGAAGACGATTCAAGCCTATTTTGCGGCACTCGGCCGCAATCCGACCGACGTAGAGCTCGAGTCGCTCGCGCAAACGTGGTCGGAGCACTGCAAGCACACGATATTCGCCGACCCGCTCGACGAAGTGGAGGAGGGGATTTACCGCCGCTATATCAAAGGCGCGACGCAAAAAGTCCGCAAAGAAAAAGGCAAGAATGACTTTTGCGTCTCGGTCTTTACAGACAATGCCGGCGGTATAGTGTTCGACGACAAATACCTCGTGACTCACAAAGTGGAAACACACAATTCGCCGTCGGCACTCGACCCGTTCGGCGGAGCCATCACGGGCATCGTCGGTGTGAATCGCGATTCGATGGGATTCGGTCTCGGCTCGAAACCGATTGCGAACGTGTACGGATTTTGCGTCGCCGACCCGCGTGACACGACACCGCTGTATCGCGACGCGGCGAAACAGCAACCGCTTTTGCCTTCCCGCCGTATTCTCGAAGGCGTTGTCAGGGGAATTAATGCGGGTGGCAATCAAAGCGGTATCCCGACGCCGCTCGGCTTCCTTGCCGTGGACCCGCGCTATCGCGGTAAGCCGCTTGTATTTGCAGGCACGGTCGGCCTCATTCCCCGCAAGGTAAAGGGCCGGAAGATGTACGAGAAGCAAGCGCAGGCCGGCGACTACATCGTCATGGCAGGCGGACGCGTCGGTCTCGACGGCATTCACGGTGCGACATTTTCATCCGAAGCGCTCGCAAGCGGCTCGCCCGCGACCGCCGTGCAGATAGGTGACCCCATCACACAGAAGAAACTTTCCGACGCACTGATGCGCGAGGCGCGCGATGCGGGGCTCTACTCAAGCATCACCGACAATGGTGCCGGCGGGCTTTCGTGCTCTGTCGCCGAGATGGCCAAGGAGTGCGGCGGCGCAATCGTCGAACTCGATACAGTGCCGCTCAAATATCCGGGACTCTCGCCGTGGCAGGTGTGGATATCTGAATCACAGGAGCGCATGACACTCGCTGTGCCGAAAAAGAATTGGAAAACACTGGAGAAGTTGTTCGACCGACACGGCGTGGAAGCGACCGTCATCGGCACGTTCACAGATAAAGACCGTTGCGTAGTACGCCACAAGGGCAAGGTGGTCATGGACATGGCGATGGACTTCCTTCACGACGGCCGGCCGGTCGAACCACTGAAGACAAAGAAACCGAAATACGACCTCGTGGAGCCGTCGCCGAAAGCCCGCAATGTCCCACTCGGTAAAGCACTCCTCGCGCTCCTCGCGCGGCCCAATGTCGGGAGCATTTCGTTCATCTCTCAGCAGTATGACCACGAGGTGCAGGGGACGTCGGTCACCAAGCCTTTGCAGGGCCGCGGGCGGGTGAATTCCGATGCGGGAGTGATACAGCCGCTCCCGAACTCGCCGCGCGGCGTCGTGTTGAGCCACGGATACTGCCCGTGGTATTCGGACATTGATACCAAGGCGATGGCCGCCGCCGCGATAGATACGGCCGTGCGCAATGCGATTGCCGCCGGCGCTTCGCGCGACTACCTTGCCATTCTCGACAACTTCTGCTGGTCCAGCTCCAATACGCCGGAACGATTGTATGAATTGAAAAAATCGGCTGAGGCGGTATACGAACTTGCGACGACTTACGGCACTCCCTACATCTCCGGCAAGGACAGTATGTTCAACGACTTCCGCGGATATACGGCAAAGGGCGAGCGCATCCACGTCGCCGCGCCGCCGACGCTCCTCATTTCTGCAATCGGCGTGATTCCCGATGCGTCAAAGGCAGTGACACTCGATTTCAAAATGGCCGGCGATGTCGTGTACCTCATCGGCGAAACCGACGACGAGCTCGGCGCGTCGGAGTATTTCGCGATGCTTGGCGACGGTCTTGGTACAAGGGCGCCCCTTGTACATGCGAAGAGAAACGCGAAAGTGTATGACGCGCTTGCGGGTGCGATAGAGCGCGGGCTCGTTGCGTCGGCGCTCTCGGTCGGGCGCGGCGGGCTTGGAGTCGCGCTTGCCAAATCGGCGATTGCAGGTCAACTCGGTGCAAAGGTTGATTTGAGAAATATTCCTGGGGACATCACCCGCCTTGCCCCGTTAGATAGACGAAGTCGTCATCTAACGGGGCGGGCAGACAGCATCCTCTTTTCCGAAAGTCAGGGGCGCCTGTTGGTGAGCGTGCGCCCCGATGCCGTCGAGTCATTCGAGGTTTGCCTGAAAGACGCGGCAATCCGTATCGGCGAAGTTGGAGGCAGTAACTTGGGAGTCGAACTCCAAAGTAAAGAATTCAAACTTTCCGTCAAGTCGCTCACGGCCGCGTACCGCAAGCCGTTCCAAAACTGGTGATATGAACCCCGTTAGAAATCGCGAACGCGCAAAATCAAACAAAATATGAGAAAGAAAACACAACCAACACATCTATATTCGCGACATGTTAGTTCGCGTTCTATTTCTAACGGGGTGAAAAAACCACACGTCATAATCTTTTCGGGATACGGTCTCAATTGCGAAGACGAGACCAGGGCCGCGTTCAACTTCGCGGGCGCCTCGGCAGACATCGTGCACATCAACGACATCATCGCGCGGCCGGCTATGCTCAAAGAGGCGCAGATACTCGCATTCCCCGGCGGCTTCTCGTACGGCGACGATACCGGCTCCGGTAAGGCATATGCGAATCGCCTCAAAGAACATCTCGGAAAGCACATCGAAAAATTCCTCGCACGCGACACGCTAGTAATTGGCATCTGCAACGGATTCCAAATCCTCACGAGCGCGGGCATTTTGCCGGGAGCACTTATCGCCAACGACTCAAACCGATTTCTGTGCCGTTGGGTCGACCTCAAAGTGGAAGGGAAGAGCCCGTGGCTGACGGGAATTGATACGCTTTCACTCCCGATAGCGCACGGGGAGGGGAAGTACCACGCCGATGCAAAGACGCTTGCCGCTCTCAATAAATCCGGCGCTATCGCTCTGCGCTATACCGAGGGCGCGGTTGCAAAACATTTCGCGCTTCCCGCGAATCCCAACGGCGCACTGGAAAACATCGCCGGTGTCACGGGTTACGACGGTCGCGTGCTCGGCCTCATGCCGCATCCGGAGCGCGCGGTGCGATTCACCCAACTCCCGCATTGGACGTACCTCAAAGAGCGCTACATCCGCGATGGGGTGCCCGTGCCCACGGAAGGCCCCGGCATTCAGGTGTTTCGTAATGCGGTAAGATACTTCCAATGACAAACACACCTCCATGGTATGTGCTCACGGGCGGTCCGTGTAGCGGCAAGACGACGCTGATTGAAGAATTCAAACAGCGGGGATATTCGGTACTGCCGGAAGGTGCACGCATTATTATTGCAGCCGAGCTTGCAGTGGGTAAAAGTATTCAAGATATTCTCGCGGAACCGCTTGCACTGCAGCACAAGATTATCTCGCACTACATGGAACTTGAGGCTGAAGCCACGAGAAACGAGACACTGTTCCTGGATCGCGGCATTCCCGATATTGTGGCGTATTATCGGAAATTCAATCTTTCCGATGATACGGTGCTCAAAGATGCGCTCGCTTCGGCGCGGTACAAGAAAGTATTTCTGTTGGACATGATTGAGTTCACGAACGACACCCAACGGTATGAATCTCCGGAAGAAGCGGCCGCACTACACCGTCTGATACGGACGGCATACGAAGAGCTGAAGTACGACATCGTCGAAGTACCGGTCCTGCCGGTCCCTGAGCGAGCGGATTTCATCCTTAAGAATCTTTGATAGACTGATGACTCTATGAGTCCCGTTAGAAATCGCGGACGCGCAGGGTGCAGATGTGGTATAAAGGTTGGACTTATGAGCAATAGCCGAGTAGGAGCAGATTTGATGGTCCGCGTCCTATTTCTAACGGGATGAGCAAGACTTTCGTCGGCATCGTGATGGGCTCTGATAGCGACCTTGCGGTGATGGCCGATGTAGCAAAGGTGCTCGAACAGCTCGGTGTGGAAAGTGAGATGCGCGTACTCTCGGCGCACCGTGTGCCGGAAGATTTGGTGAAATGGATTCGCGACGCGGAGAAGCGCGGATGTAAAGTATTTGTCGCGGGCGCGGGCATGGCCGCAGCGCTCCCCGGCACCGTCGCTGCACACACTTCGCTCCCTGTCATTGGTGTACCGCTCACGTCAGTGAGCAGTGTGGAAGGCGGCCTCGATGCAATCCTTTCGATATTGCAGATGCCGCCCGGTGTGCCTGTGGCAACTGTCGGCCTCAACGGCGGCAAAAACGCGGGCGTTCTCGCCGCGCAGATAATCGGCGCAGGAGATTCAAACGTTTTGCAAAACGTTAGAATGTTTAAAGAAAAGCAGGCGCAGGACGTGCTCGGCAAAGACAAGAAACTGCAGGAAAAAGGATACAAAGGGTATCTGGAGGAGAAGAAGTGATATGAAAGCGGAGCTGGAGGCAATAGTACGAACCCGCGCCACGGCCGCCGCCATTACGGCAGAAGCTCTGCAAAATATCGAGGGGGCATCCGAATTTGAATTCGCGCAGAGAATACTTGCCGGAGTAGAGGGTCATCGGGAATTGTTTCCAGGCGGCTGGTACGACCCACCGCCGCGCGGCGTGGCAGTGCTGTTCGGAGACAACGAGCATAGGCGTACACAATTTGAAACATTGCGCGTTCCTGAGTTCTGGCCGAACGAAAAATATCGGTTCCAGTCGGAATCTGTCGGCATGATTTACTTTTCTCCGGTTGATAAGGCTACCGGCATGTTCGGAGACATTGGTTTCAGTGTCTACCGGGGAAAGAGCAACGAAACAAAACAGCATTTGGAAGATTGTCTAAAGATTGTTAATGCCGTTGCGGAATGTGCGGAGGTGGGGATGCGATTTTGCGATCTTTACACTGAGGCACAAGCGATGTTTCGTAACAAAGCCCATAAGCACATTGCATGGATGACGACGACTCACGACCTGCTCAAAATCAACCTTGGGCACACAGTTCCTGGCTCGTATAGCGATGACACACCACTCGGCGCTACGTTCGAGGAAACGAAGGAATCCATCCGTACCCGGCGCATATACATCAATGAGGCGGAACAGTTCGTTATCCCTGAAACATGCGCATTCACCGTGGAGGCGCGCCTCGTTGACGCCGCTGAGACACAACCCAACGTTTTCTTTCATGTTATCGTTGTGTTTTCAGATGGAAAGAAAACCATCCTGACCAATTTTGACGATATCTTTAAGGCCCTCGGGATGGACTACATGCTATGAAAGAGAAAAGTGCATACGCAAAAGCGGGGGTGGATTACACGCAGATGGAGCCATTTAAGATGGCGATGATAGAGGCGGGGAAAAAGACGCTCGCTTTTCCAAATAAACGCGGTGTGTTCATCAACGAAGAGGCAATTCACGCCCATGGTGCCGTCTTCGAATATCGTGGCAACGAGTCGCATATCTGGTGCAAAACACACGAAGACCTCGGCAACAAGAACTGGATAGCAGAGTGGATGTACGAGCGAACGGGGAAGACGTACTACGACGCCATCGGCATAGACACCGCGCTTATCGTCGTGAACGACGTCATCGCTCAGGGCGCCCTGCCCGTTGTGTTCAATGACCAACTTGAAGCAAGCGACAGCTCTTGGTATTCGGATGAAGTGCGGTCCAAAGACCTTGCCGCCGGCTTTCTGAAAATTTGCGAGGAAGTCGGTATGGCACTGCCCGCCGGTGAAAGCGCCTGCGTGAAGTACATCGTGAACCCCCGGCCGCCGGTAAAACAAATAGTCACGTTGAGCGGCTCGGTCACGGGCATTATTGCCCCCAAAGAACGAATCGTTACGGGCAGGAAACTTTCTGCGGGCGACCACATCATCGCCGTCGCCTCGTCGGGATTGCATGCAAATGGGATATCGCTTGTCATACAAAAAACGATGGAGCTTCCCGAACAATTTCTCACCAAACTGCCCAACGGTAATACACTTGGCGCGGAAGCACTTATCGCCACGAGGTCCTATGTTGCGCTTGTCGAGTCGCTCCTCGATGCAGGAGTGGACGTGCATACCTTCTTGCCCGGCACCGGCGACGCCATCGGGAAAATCGCCTTTGATAAGCGGCCGTTCACGTACCGGATACATTCGTGGCTGCCTGTACCTCCGCTCTTTCAGTACATGAGAGAACAACTCGGTGTCGCAATAAAAGACTGTCTCAAAACATTCAATTGGGGCGCGGGCTTTTATGTGTTCGTGCCGGCGTCGGAAGCTGAACGAACGGTTTCGATAGGAAAAAAAGCAGGGTATGATTTGGCTGACGTCGGCGTGGTAGAGGCGGGCGAGCGGCAAGTTATTTTCGAACCGGAGAACATCACGCTGCCTCCGCCGGGCGAATAATATCATTCTAACGTTTTGCAAAATGTTGCAATAAGAAAAATATGACAGAAGTACTTCGGGAGACGGATTTCAAAAAATTGGGTAAGAAAAAGACCGGCAAGGTGCGGGATATTTACGACCTCGGCGACAAGCTGATTCTTGTGACGACCGACCGGCACTCATCGTTTGACCGCATTATCGCGCATATACCCAGCAAGGGGCAGGTGCTCAATCAAATAAGCGCGTGGTGGTTTGAGCAGACCAAGGACATCATTCCCAATCAGGTGCTCGCGGTGCCCGACCCGAATGTGACGGTCGCCAAGAAGTACAACATGGTGCCGGTGGAGGCAGTGATGCGCGGGTATCTCACCGGTGTGACCGACACTTCGATTTGGACGCGCTACCAGAAGGGAGCACGTGATTTCGGCCTGTCTGCGGGCGGTGACGCACAGGCAGACGGCGTCACACTGCCCGACGGAATGAAGAAAAATACGAAATTGCCGCGGCCCATATTTGACCCGACCACCAAGGAAGACGCGCACGACCGCGCCATCACGCCGGAGCAAATGATAGAGGAGGGACTTATTACCAAGGAGCTTCTCGACGAGGTGCGTGAGACGGCAACGAGACTTTTCGTGCGGGGGCAGGAAGTCGCGGCGAAGAAGGGACTCATTCTTGTGGACACCAAATATGAATTCGGGACCGACCCCTCGACTTCGCTCGGGGCAGGCGACCCTGGGAAGCTCTATTTGATAGACGAAATCCACACGCCTGACTCGTCGCGCTACTGGCAAATCGAAGGCTACGAGGAGCGCATGGCCAAAGGCGAGGAACCCAAGAGTTTCGACAAGGAATTCCTGCGTTTGTGGTTCAAGGAGAACTGCGACCCGTACAAAGACGCTGTGTTGCCCGAGGCGCCGAGCGAGCTTGTGGAAGAGCTCTCGCGTAGGTATATTCGCATGTATGAACAGCTCACAGGGTCGAGCTTCAAGCAAGGCGGTGAGCCAATCGCCGCGCGTATCGAGCGCAATCTCAGCGGCTATGCCGCTTGAGGCGCTTACGGCGGTCAGCTCCATAGACGGACGGTATCGGGGTGCGAGTGAGGCGCTTGCGCTGTATTTCAGCGAGTACGCGCTTATGCAGAAGCGCCTCGTCGTCGAATGCGAATACCTCATCGCGCTCTCCGGTGTGCGCGGCTTGGGTGTCCGCCGGCTATCCGACAAAGAAAGAGCGCTCCTGCACAAATTGCCGAACATCTCGCTCGAAGACGCCCGGGCCATCAAGGCAATAGAAAAAGAGACCAATCACGATGTAAAAGCGATTGAATATTTCATCAAGCAGAAACTTGCGAAGACGTCGCTTGCTGATGTCGCCGAGTGGGTGCACTTCGCGCTCACCTCGGAAGACGTGAACAGTGTCGCGCACGGATTTGCGCTTCGCTCCGCAGTCGAGGCCGTCATCCTGCCGGCATTGCAGGAAGTCGAGCGCGAGCTAGCAGCCACGGCAAAAGCACATGCGAAGACGCCGATGCTCGCACGTACCCACGGCCAGAACGCCTCGCCGACCACATTCGGCAAAGAAATGCGCGTCTTCGAGTCACGCCTCGCACGCCAACTTGAGGGACTTACGAAGTCCCACATACTGGTGAAATGGGGAGGTGCGACGGGGAATTACAGTGCGCATGTCGTCGCGGTGCCGGAAGTGGACTGGCTACGCTTCGCGAAGCGGTTCATCGACGGTCTCAACACGGCAACATCCGGGAAAAAGCACCTCATCAAAATCGCTCTGAATGAAGTGACGACCCAGATAGAACCGCACGATACGTACGCGGAATTGTTCGACAACATGCGCCGCATCAATACGATACTTCTCGATTTCTCGCAGGATATGTGGCGCTACATCTCCGACGGATGGGTCGTGCAAAAGCCCAAGGCCGGTGAGGTAGGCTCTTCCACGATGCCGCACAAGGTGAACCCGATTGATTTCGAGAATGCGGAGGGGAATTTCGGCGTTGCTAATGCCTTATTCGAACATTTCTCGCGCAAACTCCCCGTTTCTCGCCTCCAGCGCGACCTCTCGGACTCGACGGTAGAGCGCGTGTTCGGCACCGCATTTGCGCACTCGCTCATCGGATACAAATCGCTCGTGCGCGGTATGGGGAAGGTGAGTGTGAATAAAAAGGCCATGTTGGAGAGTCTGCGCGCTCATCCCGAAGTGCTCGCCGAGGCAATACAGACGGCGCTTCGCCGCGAGGGCGTGGCGGTTCCGTATGAAAAACTCAAAGAGCTCACGCGCGGGCGACAGGTCACGCTCGCGGATTTTGCAAAGTTCATCAACGGCCTCGACATCAGCGACAAAACAAAAAAGCGCCTGAAAGCGCTCCGACCGGAAACCTACATCGGCCTTGCCGGCAAGATTGCCCTCAACCAAAATCCTCGTCGGTGAGATCCAGGAACGCCAGAGCATAGGCCAGTTGCTGTTCCGTGTACGTAACACCTTTACCCGGCTCGGGCAGCGAACGAAAGCGGGCTTGAATCGTTTGCGGAGGCACGGCGGCCAAGTGTTCGTTTGCATACCGACGCGCAGAAATATGCAAGACGTAATCAGCCGAGGAAGCAACTATTCTCTCGGCCCTTTCCCGTTCCTGTTTAATTATTTCAAGAGAGCTCAATTTATTGGACAAGTCAGTGCCTTCCGTGGGGCGTGAACCCTTCCACGGGATGCGGGGTATTTTCGGATCATTTTCGCCCGGCATACTCCTATTGTTTCAAACCCAAACCCGTGCGGATGAGGTACATGTTGATGGCGACGAGAGCCACTATCATGCCCGCGAGGACGGCGAACGAAATCCACAGCGCTATATCGGCAATGCCGAGGAAGCCGTAGCGAAACCCGTTGATGAGGTAGAAGATGGGGTTCACATAGGTCACGTACTGCGCCAGCACGGGTAAGCTGTGAATCGAGTAGAAGACACCGCCGAGGTATACGAGCGGGGTGAGTACGAATGTCGGCACGATGTTGATGGCGTCGATAGACTTGGCGTACACGCCATTGACCAGTCCCGCGAGCGCAAAGATTATCGCAGTGAGTATCGCGAATACGAGAATGATGGCGAGGTTGAAAATCGAGAGCTTGAGGCCCGTGAAGAATACCGAAATCATGAGTACCAGTGCGCCGACCAAGACACCGCGTATCACGCCGCCCGCGACGAACCCCGCGATGATGAGCCACGGCGGCATGGGGGAGACGAGCATTTCGTCGATGGAGCGCGCGAAGAATTTGGATTGGAAGAAGGTGAACGAACTGTTGGCGTAGGCGTTCGTCACGATGGCGAGCATGACGAGCCCCGGTACGACGAACGACATGTAATCAACCCCCTGCATGGTGCCGATGCGGCTGCCGAGCACGGTGCCGAAAATCAAAAAGTAGAGCGCCGAAGTGATGACGCTCGGCAAAAATGTCTGCACCCAGATACGGAAAATGCGGACCATGTCCTTGCGGAGCATGGTATAGAAGGCAGTCCACTGTTGATAGGCGGGCATATTATTTTTCTTTGGTGAGGTCTAGAAAGACTTCTTCGAGCTTACTGCCTCGATAGCTACCCGCGGCCTGACCTTTGTCGTCGCCTGCCTGCCGCGTCGTCTCCGGCGCAGGCAGGTGCATAGCGAGAATTTCCTGCATGCTACCGCCCGCGACGATATTGCCTTTGTTGATGATGGCGACATGCTTGGCGAGCTGTTCGGCCTCTTCGAGGTAGTGCGTTGTGAGGAGCACCGTGAGTCCGCCTGCGCTCAGCTTGGTGAGATAGTCCCACATACTGCGGCGCAGCTCTACGTCCACACCCGCCGTCGGCTCGTCGAGAATGAGGAATTTCGGGCGGTGCACGAGTGCGCGGGCAATCATAAGGCGGCGCTTCATGCCGCCGCTGAGCTGCATGCCGGTGCCGTGCATTTTGTCGCCCAATCCGAGGTCCCGGAGAAGTTCTTCCGCGCGCGGGATGGCCTCATGGCGGGGGATGCCGTAGTAGCCGGCCTGATTGACGACGATGTCTATCGGCTTCTCGAAGGGATTAAAATTGATTTCCTGCCCGACGAGGCCGATAAAGGTCTTCGCGATTTCCGGCTCTTTGTCTATGTCGTGACCGAATACTTCGATGGTGCCGCTCGTCTTGTTGACCAGTCCCGTCGAAATGCCCAGTATCGTCGTTTTGCCCGCGCCGTTGGGGCCCAGAAGCGCGAAAAAGTCGCCCTCGGGAATCTCGAGCGAGACGCCGCCGAGGGCCGTGACGCCGTTACCGTACGTTTTCTTCAAATCTGTGATTTTGAGTGCGTTCATGTAGGGGAACTAGTGTAACACAATGCCTTAATGGCCTGATGAATCCCACTCTGTGATTCCGAACGCCGCGAGTTTATCGCGGAAAAGCGCCTGTATCCGGTCCAGTCCTGTTTGTGTCTTGGACTCAAAACGCAGGACGAGCGTCGGCGTGTTGGATGAAGCGCGCACGAGGCCCCACCCGTCTTCGAAATAGACGCGGGCGCCGTTGATATCGACGACGCGGTTGCCACCGGCTTTGAAATCCGCGGTGAGCTTCTCGACGATGGCGTATTTTTCCTCGTCGGTGCTTTTGGCCTGAATGGTCGGCGTCGAAATATAGTACGGCGTGTTCGCGACAACTTTGGAAAGAGGTTCGTTTTGGGTCGAAAGGTACTCCAGCATTTTGAGCGCGGCGAAAAAGGCGTCGTCGAAGCCGTAGAAATCCTGTGCAAAAAAGATGTGCCCGCTCATTTCGCCTGCGAGCGCCGCTTTTTCCTCGTTGAGCTTCGCCTTGATGTATGAGTGGCCAGTGCGGCACATGATAGGCACGCCGCCGTGCGCCGCAATGTCTTCGGGCAGTGCCTCGGACACTTTGACGTCGAACACTATCTTGGAGCCCGGCACTTTTCTAAGCACCAAGCGCGATAGGAGAATGAGGTAGCGGTCGGGCCAGATAGTCGCGCCCCCCTCGTCGGTGAGGCCCATGCGGTCGCCGTCGCCGTCGAATGCGAATCCAACCTCGCAGTCATTGGATTTCGTTTGCTCGCCCGTATCCTGCATCATCTCCGTCCCATCGGGATTCGCGGTGTAGTGCGGATACGTGGCGTCGACATCCGTGTATCGCTCCACCACTTCGCATCCCGCTTTGCGCAGGAGCGCGGGGGCGAAAAGCCCTGCGGTGCCATTGCCGGTATTGACCAGCACTTTGAATTTCTTGCCGATTTTGACGCGGGAAAACAGGTCGCTCATGTAGAGCTCTGCGATATCTTGTTTCTCATATGCGCCATTGCCCGTCTCGTATTCTTCTTTTCCGATTATCAAATACAGCTCCTGCACGTCTTGGGGGAGCAGGGTCTTTGAGAGACCGGTGCCGAGTTTGAGGCCGTTCCAACCGGCCGGATTGTGGCTTGCGGTAATCATCACAAGCCCCTCGACATTGAAATGGAATTGCGCCCAGTACGACATCGGCGTCGTCACCGTGCCGATATCCACCACGTCTACGCCCGATTCGCGCAGTGCCGTGATGGCACGGGCGTGGAAAGCTTCGGAGGTCGCGCGTGCGTCATGGCCGACTATCGCGCGTGTAATATTCTTTTTGCGAAGAATCGCCGCAAAGCCGCGCGCGATGTGATAGATAGAATCCTCGTTGAGTTCATCCGCAGACTCGCGGCCGCGGATGTCGTACTCGCGGAACATCGTCTTTTTGAGCGTCGCCATGCAGGCATTGTATCGCAAAAGAATCGCGCTCGCCGACGGTCGGCGAGCGCGGGTAGCCGCTACTCTGCGGCGGCCAGATTGTGGTTGCGGTCGTAAATGTTCCACGAACGCTGCTTCAGCTGTGCGAGATGGGCTTCGGGTACCGAGCGACCTTGGGGAATATAGAGCGCGAACCTCAAGGTGCGGGATACCGTGATAACGGTATCGTGTTGCAGAAGCTTGCTTTCGATAATGCGCCGAGCAGGCTCCGTGGCGAGTGCGCCGGCTTGGCTTTCGATAAGCAACCACGGCATGCCGAGCATCTGATCGAACATCTGGTTGTGCACCAAATGGATGCGGTTCGGCTTATCGGCCTCGGTACCTTCGCCATCGAGCCATCCGCACGTGTATTCCATGCACTCCAACGGCTTCGTACTGTAAATATCGCACCGTTCGCCGCTTGTGCAGTGTTTGCAGTGCGTGAAGACGGGCTTGGACAGCGCCACGACGCTAGATGCAAAACAGCACTCCGTACAGCCGTCGCATGTCCGTTTTGTCGGTGACAACATTATTGGGCACCCCTTTAACTTCCCGCACTCAATCATCTCCGCCCACGCTCGTCAATCTTGTGTCCGCTGCTCCCGATAGAATGATTGTCGGAGTAAATAGACACTTTACAAAGTAAAGTGTTGGAAAGGGGGAGGGGGGTTTAATCTTATGCGCGTTTTTCCCAATATGAAGCCGATGTGGCCACATAATCGGCGACACGGCGCTCTGCGGCTGCTGCGAGGCGAACAACGAGTTCTTCTCGAGCGCTCTCCGGCGAGCCTCCCTTGATGAATATTTCGAGCGCATCAATTTGCGCGGGGTTTGAGAGGGTTAATCGCCGTCCTTTCGCAGCCGCTCGCAGGAGCGTCGGACCGCCGATATCCGTTTTATCAATAACGTCCTGAAGACTCGATGAAGGGTCGGCAATGGTTTTTTCGAGAGGGTAGAGGGTCACATAGACGAGGTCAATCCGCGGTACGCCGAGCTTCTTCAGTTCCGCATCGTCCGCATCGGTCGAAAGGAGGCCCGCATGGATTTCGCGCGAGAGCGTGACCACGCGGTGCCCCAAAATCGGCGCCCCCACGATTTCCGCCACATCACGGCATTCCACCCCATTCTCCTTCAAATATTTAGCCGTCCCCGCCGACCCCATCAAATCCCACCCGGCCTCCGCAAGCATTTTCCCCAGCCGCAAGAGTGGCCCGTCTTTGGCATAAGAGGCAAGTAGCGCGGTTTTTTTCACCCCGTTAGAAACCGTATCGTTCTTGTCTAGTTCCCCGCTCTTGTTCATAGGTAATATACGATTATACGCTCCGTTTATTTAGGTTTTCTAACGGGGCAGGTGCGCGGATTGTAGCAAGCGGATGCGTATACAGAAAGTGAATACGCATACAGCCCTTATGCTAGTGTTTTGCAAAACACTAGCATAGAGTACAATTGTGTTATGGCGACAGTAATTTCATATCGGAAACTCGAGCGACTTATCAAAGGATTCGCGAACCACCGGCGTATCGAAATTATGGACCTGTTGAGTCGCGTGCCCGAATTGTCTGTCGAGGAGGTGTCCGGTCGTCTCAAAATCGGATACGAGAATGCTTCCGACCATCTACGCAAGCTGGCGATAGCAGGGCTCGTCCTGAAGCGCAATGAGGGGAGTGCCGTTCGACACAAGCTCACGCCGCGCGCTGAGTCTATACTAGTGTTTTGCAAAAGACTGCAATAGAGGGGGAAGAGAAGAAAAGAGAGAGTGGGTTGGATATGAGAGTGGGTGGGATATAGGTGGGATAGGGGATAAATGGGGTAAGGGATAAAGACATCGGCCCGCGCTCTTTGGCGCGGGCCGGCTCATCATCTTGGTTCGTCAGCACGACGAAGGATTCATCACGAGGTCCTGATTCATTTCCTGCTCAAGACACTTCACAATCACGCCGGCGACGCTCGCTCTCACATGCGTAGGAGCTTCGCTGGGCGTGGGCGTCATGATGTGGTGGATGCGCACATTTTTGCGGACGACCTCATCATCCTTGCGCATGTCTTCGATAAGCGCGTATTCCGCGGCACGAATGGCGGTAGACGTAGCGAGACCGCTCATGAAGACGAAGCATCCGCCGGTTTTGAGGGACCTGATGCCCGACTTGAACGTATTGAATGCGCCCAACACACGCGTGAAGACATCCTCCTCGAAGTCGTGGAACTCCAATTCGGAAAGTTTCGTAGATGCCGATTCTTTCGCGCAGAAGATAATGCCGTCGAGTTCTTGAGGCATCGTTGCGAACGCGTCATTCATCTTGTTCGACGACTCCACCTCAACGGGTGCGAGAACGTGATCGGCACCACATTTCGGCTCAAGCGCGTCCGCATCGGCGTCGTTCGCCGTGCAGTAAAATATTTCGTCGCCGCGGCCAAGCAGCCGCCCGGCCAGACTTCCGGCGATAGCGGCAGGGGCGAAGACGGCAAAGGTCCGGTTCGGCATGGGTCCACCTCATGGGTCAACTGAAAGGTTTATAGCCCGAATACAGCGGGGTAGCAACTACCGCCCCATTCTTATGCTAGTGTTTTGCAAAAGACTGCAATAGAGAGTGAAGAATGAAATGAAATCAGGAAAGCGTCCCCAAGCGCACCAACGCCGCGTCTTTGGTATAGGAAGCCAGTAGCGCGGTTTTCATTGGCCGATTCTATCACAGCGGTTCCCTGGAGATTTTTCTCTAAGTGTTGGTGAAAGCGGCGTTATCACTGGTCACGTTAACGACACTAAACAACCAATTCGTATTTATATATCGGTATAGAGCCGTATAATATGCATTATCAGTGAGAGTTGATATTTTATTTCATGATTCGGCAACGAAAATGGCTTGCGAGCAAGCCAGAGTGTCGTGTATCATAGGACGCGATATGAAAAGCAAACAAAATCCTCGGGAGATTATAAGGCAGATTCAAAGCTTGCTCGGCGAGCTTTCCGGAGTACTTGGTCACGAGATGACCAGCACCGCCTCCTCTAAGGGTACGGCCAGCCAAAAACCAGTTGTATTCTCGGGTCCTTCGGGCGGCATCAGACTCCTTTTGAGCGAAGGGTTCTTCAAGCAGCCAAAGACCCTCCCAGAAGTCTATGCCCGCGTTCGGCAAGAAGGGTTCAACTACAGGCAGCAGGCAGTTGCCGTTGCGCTTCTGCGTCTAGTCCGCGACCGCACCATGGTTCGTCTCCCCTCCGATGGTGAAGGCAAAGAAAGGTGGGCCTACTCAGAGAGAAAATAATATGTCCGACGAACTTAAGGCACTGTCCGAGCGCATAAGTAAGCTTGAAAAAGCCGTATTTGGCCGCACCCGCGCGCAACGCATTGTTCATTCTAAAGTTGAAGATGACTACCGGGGCGCAACAGGCGGTGTGCGTCTTTTGATCGATGATAAATTCTTTGCCTCGAAAAGGGGTCTTGGCGATACGAGAGCTGCGCTGGCGAAACACAACTATCATTACAGCGTCCAGGCTGTCCACATAACGTTGAATCGACTTTCAAAGCCCTCGGGCCCTCTCGTCGTCTTCAAAGAAGGAGGAAAAAAAGTCTATGCACAAAGGAAATAAGAAAATCGTTATCAGCGCTACCGTGCAGGTGCAGCGTCTTTGGCAGAAAGGTTATTTTAAGCTGGCTAAGACCTTAGCGGCTGTTGACGAGCACTTAGCCAAAGACGGCTACAACTTCGGCGCATCAGAACTTGCCCATGCTCTCGCGAGAGCCCCTTATCTCACCCGCAAGGGGAAGAGGGGCGCATACACCTACATACAAAAAGGCCCGTATCAACAAAATGAAACATAGCCACACACCATCTTTGCCGAGCATGCTCAAAAAGCTTTGGCAGCAAGGCTTTTTCGAGATTCCCAGGAAAATTAGTGAGGTTGCCTCCGAGCTTTCAGCGAAAGGCTACAACTATCCTCCCACAACGCTTAGAATCACCTTATTACGAGCGGCTGGTGCTAGCGGATTTTTGACCCGAATCAACGGCGGTGCGGAGCGTAGGTACATTCAGCGAGGCCCCCTCGCTTCTCCGGCGGAAGAACGTGTTGAGTTGTTTGAGCGATACGACTTCCATCCTCGCATTAAGGAGGTGGCCTACCAACAATTCGAAGATGGCTACTTTAAGGAAGCGATACAGAATGCACTGGTAGAGGTTATAGACCAGGTAAAGGTAAGAACAGGTCACCCTAAGGACAGCAAGGGGCACGACCTAGACGGAGACGACCTGATGAACCGCGTATTTGGTTGTGACAATCAAACACCTCAGATTCAATTCAATAATCTTCAAAGTGGTCTAGACAAGGCCGAGCAGCGGGGGCTCATGTATCTGTTTAAGGGAATCGTCGGCGTTCGTGACCGTAAGGCGCATCTGAACTTTCTACAAAAAAGTCCCTTGAAGACAATTGAGTATCTTTCGCTCGCAAGTCTCTTAATGAGATTGCTCGACGAAAATGCCCCCGACAGAAAGAAGAAGTCCTAAGAATTTTTTTGAGGGTCATGAACGCGGCTGAGCGGATGTTTTTTTGGGCGTGGTAGCATTTTGGGTATATGAACAAAACATTTGTATACACTATTGTCGTACTCGTGGTCGTTCTCGGTGGGTGGTATTGGTACGCGGGGCAGGGGGGCGCCGCCACGCTTAATGCCGACTTGTATCCGCTCTACTCGGGCACTGCATGGGGTGAGCCGCAGGCGAAGACAACCTCGGACGGACCTGCATATGAAGTCGTATCGACTCTGTTCACCGATGTGACGAACATCGCCGCGGTTTCTGCGACGTTTACGAAATACTACGAAGACAAACTCACGGCGGCGGGCTGGACGCGCGACATGATGCGCGAAGCGGGCGGGCCCGGCGCGGAGGTGTCGACGTATACCAAGGGCGACCAATTCATCGTCGTTTCTTTCCACTCGGTATTCAAGGTCAAGCACCCCGACGCACCGTCGGAATGCCCGTGCGACGTGCAGCTTACGCTCTTGAGCGGTACCCAATGATGCGGTTACTTACGACTGCGGAGATTAGATTTCCGACCTCAATAAATGGCTCTATAAGGAACTAGCGGAGAGGTAAGAAATGACATACTCTTGATATACACAGTAAGCAATGCCTATAAGCTACGTCTGATATACTATGGTTACCATGTTGTCCCTGAAAAAGGGGAAGTATCAAAATGCAATATTATATCTCTGCCAAAAACTCGGCGGGGAGCTTCGCGGCAAGAAAAAACTTGCTAAGCTTTTGTATTATGTCGATTTCGACCTATATGAAAAGAGCCAACGGTCGTTGACCGGTGATGTGTACAAAGCGCTTCCCATGGGTCCGTACCCGACGCATTTGGAGGGCATGGTTGCGGAGATGCAAAAAAAGGGCGTCCTGGAGGTGTCCCAGTCTCCTGGGGTTGACGGATACAATCCGACAGAAGTGTACGTTTGCATAAAAGAACCGAGTTTGTCCGTGTTTGATAATGAGGAAAAAAAGATGCTTGATAGAGTAATCCAAAAATACGGGCATCTTACCGGGACGCAGCTCCAGCATCTTTCTCATACGGAGGCGCCATATGTAGGTACAGAACTAAGTCATGAAATACCGTATGAGCTCGCGTATTACCGGGGAACCAACTTTGCCGAGGCATGATTCGCTTTCTGTATCACGAAGGCGTGAACAAAGAAATCGCCGCTCAAGAGCGGCGATTTCGCCATTTACAGGACGCGCTACGGGTCTTCGAGCGACTTTGCGAAAGACAATTTGATCCCGTAAATCCGCAAAGGGTGATAGCGCCAGCAAAACTGCATCGCGTTACGCAAAACGACGTGTGGACGATGTGGAAGATAGAACTTGTAATTCCGAAATCGGGTCTGCGCCCCAGTCAATTTCCAAGAATGTGGTTTGTCGTCAGGGGAGATGTAATAGCCGTATTGTGCATTGGTACTCACGCGGATAACTATCAAGATGCGGAACGGGACGCCGTTGCGCTGGAACGCCTCTCGGACATCCTTTAACGGCTGGAGAGGTTCACCGAGATTTCGTTGGGGAGGCCGCGCAGAGCAGTGGATAACGCGCGGGAGCCGCGTGCCCGATGGTATAATCTTTTGCATGGACTCCGCACGAGGCCCCAATTTACCGCTTGTGATTGGTGGGGTGCTCGTGCTCATCATTGCCGCCGCCGCGTACTTCTTCTTTGCACCGGAACCGAAGAGTGACCAGGTACCCCAAATAGACTCCGGACCCGACGTCGCAGCGCAGGTCTCGGGGGCCGTCGAGACCCCTGCGGACAAACTACCCGAGACAAATCCGTTTTCGGGGTACAAAAATCCATTCGAATAGCATGACTTACGAAGCAAAGCAGAGTGCGGTACGTATCGGCAGCACGATGGTGCTCGGTTCGCTCTTCATTCTCTCGGCGGCACTCGTGAGCGCGCAGGAATCCACGGTCACATTCCCCGTGCCCGAGCTTGGCAATTGCGCGAGCAAGAGTAAGTGCCGCGTATACTGCGACGACCTCGCGCATGTCAAAGAGTGCGTTGCTTTTGCCGAGAGCCACGGACTCATGAGCGCCGGAGAGGCGAAGAAAGCGCGCGAGTTCGAGCGGCTCGGCGGCAAAGGCCCGGGCGGCTGTACCTCCAAAGATTCCTGCGAATCTTACTGCGCGGACACCTCGCACATGCGTCAGTGCCTCGATTTTGCCAAGAAATCCGGCATGATGAGCGGCGAGGAACTGCAGGAGGCGGAAAAGGTGGCCGCATACCTCGAAGGGGGCGGCACGATGCCGGGCGGATGCCGCGGGGAAAAAGAGTGCCGCGCGTACTGCGAAGACGCCGCGCATGCGGACGAGTGCGTCGCTTTTGCGACCAGAGCCGGTTTCATGTCGGAAAAGGAAGCCAAGATGTTCAAGAAAACGGGCGGCAAGGGCCCGGGGGGCTGTCAGGGTAGGGCGTGCGAATCTTACTGTAAGGACGAATCACACCGCGAGGCATGCATCGCCTTTGCAATGGAACATGATTTGATGTCGGAAGAAGACAAACAGCGAATGGAGCAGGGCAGAGAGCAGGCGAAGCAGGCGCTCGAAAAGGCACCGCCGAAAGTGCTTGAATGCATCGAAGCCCGGATCGGGAGTGAGAGGCTGAAGGCGCTACGCGACGGCAGCGGATTTATTGACCAGAAGCTTGGCGAAATATTGCCCAGATGTTTCAGAGAAGTGATGGGCGAAGGGTCGCGGGGCGGGCCATTCGGTCCCGGCTCAGCGGCGACGGAGTGCATGCGCAAAGTGTTTGGCGAGGATTTCGAAGACAAGATGCGGAAGGGCGAGGTGAATCCGGGAGCTCACGATAAAGAAATTCGCGAATGCATGATACAGCAAAGGGGCGAGGGGTTCCTCGACGATAACGGGCAGTGGGAGCGGCCACAGAGCGGAGAGATGCCGCGTGAAGGTGAGCGAAACCGCCCGCCGGTAGACATGTTGCTTGGTCCGGGTGAAGGTATGGACCGCGAGGAAATCGAAGCAGAGATGCGCGCGCGATACGGAGAAGAATTCGATTCGCAACGCAGGGAGATGGAAGAGAAAATGCGCGCAGAGATAGAGGCACAAATGCGTTCAGGCAATTTCGATAGGAGCAGGCTTCCTCCGGACTTCCGGCCGGAAGGCGCATTCCTTCCACCCGAGGCGTACAATCGTCCGCCGGACGGCTCCATGCCGCCGCCTGGAGATTTTCCATCACCGACAGAGGGCATGAGGCCGCCACCCGAGGGCGTCACTCCACCACCACCAGAATTTGTGCCTCTTCCCAGCACCTCAGACGAAACTGTGAGCATGCGCAATCAGTTCGTCGCAAACGTCATTACTATCTTCCTGAGCCTTCTCGCCGGACGCTGATTGCGAAGCGGGCGGGCGGGAACATCTCTGAAGCAATGATATTTATAAAAAAGCAGGAGGGCCGGCGATGCGCCGGCCCTCGATGATTTGGGATTAGAGCTCCAAACCGCGGAGGTGGCCGAGAATCTCACCAACGACAGCTTCGATGGGCTGTTCAGCGTTCACCAGCGTGACGGGGAAATCCGTCGGCCACGGGGCTTCAATGCTCCGGAGCCAATCGTAGTCCGCCTCCGTCTTGATGTCCGAAAGCGTGCCCCGTCGCTCGCGCTCCTTGAGCCGCTCACGGATGACTTCGCGGGAAGTCACTTCGAGCCGGAAGACCCGCACCGGAATTTGCGGGTGCTCATGAGCCCACCGGATAAGCATGTCCTTGAGCACCGCTCGCGCAAAGGCCGAAGAAATGACGACGGGGGTTCCGAATTCGGTCAGCATCTCGACGTCTTTCATCATGGCTCTGTACACGCGGTCCATGAGAGGAAGCCCTTGCTCCGGCGGCAGTAATACGCCGCTGAATTGCGGGTAGAGCTGTTTGCGGACCTCATCGCAGTCACGAATAGCGAAATTGGAGTCATCGCGAATACGCTCGGCCGCAAACGACTTGTAGTGTAGCGACGGGCCGGTGAGGGCCGCGACGCAAGGAGGAAACAGTTTCATCGCGTACCTCACCCTTTTGATTACCTGAAGTCTCAGTCTCTATACAAACAAGTACCTGCCGCCTTGTCAAACTCTATTTCGTCGCTGAATCTTTTTTGAGGGCCTGGATGGCTTCTTGAACAGTGGTCATAAATTGCGCGGGGAAAATGATGGTCGAGTTTTTCTCGACCGATATCTCGGCCATGGTCTGAAGCGTGCGGAGCTGGAGGGCGACAGGGTGCGCGGTGATGATGTCGGCGGCTTCGCCGAGCTTCACCGCCGCTTGGAATTCTCCTTCGGCCGCGACGATTTTCGCGCGGCGTTCGCGCTCTGCTTCGGCCTCTTTGGCCATTGCCCGCTGCATATTATCGGGAAGCGCGATGTCCTTGATCTCGACTGCGGTCACTTGCGCGCCCCACGGCTCCGTGTGCGCGTCGATGACGGTCTTTATCTGCTCATTTATCTTTGTGGTCTGCGACAAAAGCTGGTCGAGGCTGAACTGTCCGACGACGTTGCGCACGGTCGTCTGCGAAATCTGGTTGGTCGCGTCGTAGACATTTTCGATGGCGATGACCGCCTTTTCCGGATTGGTCACGCGGTAGTAGGCGACCGCGGCGATATCTATAGAGACGTTGTCCTTGGTGATGATTTTCTGCGAAGCGATTTGCATCGTCACGGTGCGCAACGAGACGCGCTCCATTGATTGGAAGGGGATGAACACGAGTCGCAAGCCCGGTTCGCGCACGCCCGTGAATTTGCCTAGCGTGAAGACGACGCCGCGCTCATACTGGCGCAGGACGCGCAGTGTGCCGAGGAGGTAGAGAACGATAACGCCGATAATCGAGAGAGTGAATGTATCCATATGCAGGAACTATCCGCCCGTGTGCGGATGATGTCAACCCCGTTAGAAATAGCCCGCCCAAAGTCCACAATACATAGGTCTCACCTATGTATTGTGCCTACGTCGCTACAACTCCAAGCCTTTGATGAAGTCGCGGAAATCGCCGTTGAGGTCGGGGTGTTTGAGGCCGAATTCGACTACCGTCTTGAGGTACTCGAGCTTGTTGCCCGTGTCGTAGTACTTGCCGTTCTGTATCTCCACCGCGTATACATCCTGTTCTTTTGCGAGCGCGGATACGGCATCTTGCAGCCATATCTCGCCGTTTTTCCCCGGAGCCGTCTTCTCGAGAAGTTCAAAAAGCCTCGGTGGCATAATCCATGCACCGTGTGCGGCAAGATTTGACGGCGCTTCGCCTGGTTTCGGCTTTTCGACAATTGAATTTATTTTGAAAATCCCCGGCTCCACATCGGTCACGTCGGCAATGCCGTATTTGCTCAAGTCTTTTTCGGAAATGCGAACGGCCGAGACATTGGGCACGCCGTTTTTCTCCCAGACATCCACCATTTGTTTTAAGCGTGGCGGGTCCGAATAAATGAACTCGTCTCCCCAAAGAATCGCGAAGGGCTCATCACCGATTACACTTTTGGCGTTGAGTACCGGCGTGCCGTTGCCGTATGGACCCTTTTGCCGTATGTAGACGAAGTTTGCCAGGTTCGCAATGTGTCGCACTTCCTCCGCCTGCTTCTCTTTTCCGGCCTCCAAAAGTCTTTTTTCCAATTCGTAAGGATAATCAAAATGGTCTTCGATAGAACGTTTGTTCCAGCCGGTAACAATGATGATTTCTTCGATGCCGGAGGCCACTGCCTCTTCCACGACGTATTGAATGATGGGCTTGTCGACGATGGGGAGCATCTCCTTGGGCATTGCCTTCGTTGCGGGGAGGAAGCGCGTGCCAAAACCTGCAGCCGGGATAATGGCTTTCCGTATCTTTTGTGCCATGGTCGCCATTTTAGCACCTAATTTGCCTGTGATAGCATTTGGGTATGGAATCTGAGCGGCCGTTAGCGTTACCGAAGCCAAGAGAGATACCCGAAGACGAGTGGACAAAAGCCGAACTGGAGCGAGGGGCGACATTCCCCGAGCACATGACCTCACTTCGTGCGCGGTTAAAGACGCCGGAACAGCATGCGCTATATGAGTTTCTTGAGAAGTCTGCCGAAGAGGTGTGCAAGGAATTGTTCGATAAGTGGCCAGAACCATGGACTCTCTCAAGAGAACAGCTCAATGAAATCGTGTTGCGTTACGAAGTGTCGCTTATCAACATAGCCTCGCAAGCGCGCGGTCTTGCCGATAGTTACCGAAAATTCGACGTCGGCGGCGCTGTTATAGGGTATCAGGACACGCGTGTGCACAAACGTGGCGAGAACCCCCGTTATGCAAGCGACGTGCGCGAGAATCCGTGGAGGGTGTTGTTTGATGCCAATACCCGTCCCGAAACTGATGAGGGCATCGTCGTCACACAACGCGGAGCAAAGGAACTGGGAAGACATTCCGAGGTGCGGAAATACTGTGCGGAGTTGTATTTGTCGGACCGCATCGACCCGAGCAAGCCCGAGCATGGGCTGTCTGAAGAGAAGCTCATCAAAGCCATAGCATTGTTTGTCGTCGGTGAGGCGCAGACAGATAACGACAGCAAAATGAAACAGATTACACTCACTTCGTGTAAGCTCTGCCGTGACCGCCTCTGGAAAATGAGCCAGCCGGTGGATGTCGACGGCAAAGCACAAAGGCCGGTCTACGACGAAGACATGCCTGTCATATCCGCAGATGCGCGTAATCTCCACAACCGGAAGTGGCAACCCATCAACAGACTGCACGAATTCCACGGCGAAAAACTGCCGCCGGGCCACGAAGAGTTGTAAATACGACTTTTTCTGCCACAATTGCTGGAAAATGGCAAAAGTGGATATCGCAGTGGCGCTTTTCATAAAGCACTTCATACTGTGTTCACGGAAGTATGGGGTCGAACTTATCAGCCAATGTTCTCCCACATCAAACTATTCTATGAAACTACACACAATCGCGTGGATACTCATCATCGTCGGCGCCCTCAACTGGGGCCTCGTCGGATTGGGCGGTCTCTTGGGGGGTAACTGGAACGTGGTCAGTATGATTCTCGGCTCATGGCCGGTGGTCGAGGCCATCGTGTACGTGCTTGTCGGCGCTTCGGCGGTCTACGAGCTCGTCAACCACAAGAAGACTTGCAGAGAGTGCGTCTCGGGTGGGTCGATGTAGCATGCAATTTTGAAAGGTTAGTGCGAAAAAGCGCCGCCCCGTAGGGGCGGCGCTGATGTTTCGGGCATCTGTCGGTCGTTTTTGCCCCAAAATCAGGCCCCAAATGGCCTGTGGGGACAACTATCCTTGCAGGGGCTATCTGGGGTACAATGTCCCTGTCGAAACAAACATTAGAATTCGTTAAGAATAATCACTATTTATATGGTTAGAACAGCAAATCCGGCGCTCTTGAAGCCGATGAACCTTTCGCCCGAGCTCGAAGCCGTCATCGGCAAGGGCCCGATGTCCCGCGGAGAGGTCGTGAAGCAGATTTGGGTCTACATCAAGAAGAACAATCTCCAGAATCCTGCGAACAAGCGCAATATTCTGGCTGATGACAAGCTCAAGGTCCTCTTCGGCGGTAAGGCCGAGGTGACGATGTTCGAGATGACGAAACTCGTCTCGGCTCACCTTAAGTAAGACAAAGCAAAAAGCCGCCCCGCCAACGGCGGGGCGGCTTTTGCGTTCTGTCCTCGCGCTCCAGTCACAATTTGACCTGCGGCGACGGGCATGGTTCTATCTCTGTGGAGGCACCGCATAGTGCCGGAATATGGAATAGGGGAAGCGCTCAATGGGTAAAATCTTCGCGATGGCGGATGATGAAGTACGAAAGCGCATTGAAAACGACAAAAAGCGCGCCGAGAAAGAAAGGCGGCGTCATGACTTGGAGGTGCAACAAGCCCTGCAAAGGGCTCAAGCGCTGAGGGAAGTCGAGGAGCGGCTGGCCATGCAACGGGCAAGTGAACTCAGTCAGTCGCATTCGCGTTCAGCGCCTTGTGTCAGCGCGCCAGTGGTGGCGGCGAACGAGGTGCATTGTTCGGTAACTACGCACAGACCGCTTCTGAAAGTGATACCGGATTTCGGGGGGAGGATGGAGCAATTCATACGGTCACGAATCACGCGACCCGTCCGGGTCAGTGTAAGCGACGGACCCGCAGTCGACCCGAGTCTTATGAATCGTCCGCTGACCATCGATGAGACCGTCGGTCATTTGGTCGAGAAATCGATTACGTATCTCGCAAATGAGCCGCGGGCTCTCTTGCACGCGCACTGGAAGCTCATAAGAATCGGCGACGAAGAGGCGGGATTGATTGACACAAATATCTGCACGGCGGCGGTTATCTTCGTTGACCGCGATGGCTTTCTGCATTACGAATGGAAAGCGTTCAACTTCGACATGCCAATCGTATATGACCTCGTCAAGGACTGCAGTTACAGGTCCAGGGCGCAAGGGGCCAAAAAACGCCGTCTGCAGTATATTGCGCGTGCCATTGACGACAGTTACCGGAGCCTCTACCGGTCAGTAGCGCCCGATATGCCAATTTATGCATAGTTCTGCTTGCTCAGTGTTCCGAACATCAAAAAAACAGGCGGGGTCACTCCCGTCTGTTTCTCTTTATGCCCGTAGCGCCTTGAATGAGCGGGCGACCACGACGCCGACGAGTGCGCCGATAATCGCGCCCGCAAGCGCGTCGGAGAACCAGTGGATACTTATCGAGACGCCTATGACTATATAAAGCGCGTAAATCGGAGCAAGGTATCGGACGTATTTGTTGTCCGGATACATCATCATGAGCGCCGTTACCATAGCGAAAGCGACCGCAACATGCGACGAGGGCCAGCCCCAGAATATGCCGTGCTCTAGAATTCCGAATTGGAAATCTTTGCTGACGTCGACGGACGACGTGTATGTATAGAATTCCGGCTGTTGTCTGCCGGTAAATACTTTATAGAAAGAAGAAACGAGTAATCCGAGAATGCTTGCCTGAGCAAAAACTACCGCAGCCGTAATTGATCGGATGCTCTTATGGACCTCTCCCCACACGTAGAGGCTCGCAGAACCGATTATCGGTATGTACCAGCCGATAATCGCTGCGGGGAGCGTCAGCGATAGCAAAAAGGCGCCGCGCGTGTGCTGAAAATACCACCAGTCGAAATCCGACAACACCAAAATCGCCGTAAGCACTATCGCAAGGACGTGCCACAGGGTGTACGGCCAAGCGAATACTCGTACGAAGTTCGCCGGCAACCCGCGCAGAAAGTCACGGAACATACCACTCAGCGTACCATCCGTTTAATGATGGCCCGGGGCAATCCCCGGGCCATTTTCTTTGCGTCTTTCTTACGCAAAGGTTACAGTTATTGCATGAGCGGCGATAGTGATTGCGTTTTTTGCAAAATAGCGGTAGGCGAAGCACCTGCGCATGTCGTATGGGAAGACAATGCGCACTTGGCATTTCTTTCGATTTATCCTAACACCGAGGGCGTAACCGTCGTTATCCCAAAGAAACATTATCCGAGCTATGTGATTGACGCACCGAAAGATGTCGTCTCGGGCCTCATGGATGCATCACGGAAGGTAGCGGCGATTCTCGATACTAAACTCGAAAATGTCGGGCGAACTGCGCTGGTGTTTGAAGGGTTCGGGGTAGACCACCTGCATGTCAAGCTATTCCCGCTACACGGCACAAAAGATGCCGTCTGGAAGGAGCGTAAGTCTGATGTCGACAAGTATTTCGATGATTATGAGGGCTATGTGTCCTCACATGACCATAAGCGTGCGGACGACGCATCACTCGGCGAGCTTGCAAAGCGTCTACGAGGATAGCTGTTGAGTTGCTCCGAGGTTGATCGCAGCACCCATGTCCGAACTGTCACTGCGCGCGCGCCTCCTCGGCGGTAATCGGGTACAGGAAACTCTGCATGAGCGCGAAGAGGAGACTCAATACGAGCAGGGGATACGCATAGGCGTTCCACACAAGGTCGCCGGAGAGGAGTGCGGCGAACATCATGCCGAATGCGATACATTGGATGAGCATTTTCACCTTGCCGGCCCAATTGGCGCCCGGATTCATGCCGATGCGTTTTTTTGAGCGGTGGGCCATGATGCCGTTGAGCGCTTCGAGTAGGCCTATGGCTATGAGGAGCCACCAGCCGAAATTTGCCGGAATGAGCATAACGGCCACGAGAATGATGAGTCCGCGGTCGGCGACTGCATCGAGGATTTTTCCCGTTTCCGTAATCCTGTCACGCACACGTGCCATCGCGCCGTCGAGCGCATCGGTGAGCGCCGCGAGCGCAAATAGCGCGAGCCCCCAAGCATACTGTTCGCTCGAGAGCAGGTAGTAGATAAAGGGGAGTGAGACGATGCGCGCCCAACTGACCTGATTGGGGCTGATGCTGTGGGGAATGAAGGGGAGCAGGGTTTTCGCAAGAAACGCGTCGGAGTATTTTTGGAAGTCCATAGACGCATACATGATACCTCATACGAAAAGCGCCCGGGCAAAGCCCGGGCGCTTTCGCGAGTCGCAATTAAGCGACCTTGGAGACCTTGATGGCGTTCGGGCCTTTCGGCGAGTCCGCAACCTCGAAGGTCACTTTGTCACCTTCGCGAAGCGCATCGAAAGTGATTCCGACGAGCTCGTTGGAGTGGAAGAAGAGATCCTTCTCCTGACCCTCGCGAGAGATGAACCCGAAACCCTTTTCAGTGAGACGGGCGATAGTTCCTGTTTGCATATGCAATGTAGAATTTTCGATGGATAAACCGACAAAGATTTTGGTCTTCTGCGGTATCAATGTCAGTTCTGGAGTTGTAGGTCGATCCCCCTTCTCTGGATCAGCCCTGGATTGATAGAACAAGGATATCACATCGCGTTTGCCCTGTCAATATTCGGAAAAAGCGATAGGCCCCGTCGCACGACGGGGCCTACGTAGAGATAGTTGTGCGCCGGTCAGAAGCGCTTGATCAGAGTGGCGCCGACCGTCTGGAACTTGTTGTCGACGGCGAGCGACGTCGTCGTGCCGAACAGGTTCTGATACGAGACATTGCTCGTCTTGCCGCCCATGTAGTCGTAGTCGAACTGGATTGCCCAATTGTCGGGCAGTGCGACCTCGGCTCCGATGCCGAACGTGCCGCCGTGGAACGAGTTCCTCGCCGTGAACACCGAGTACGGTGAGGAGAACAGGGTGATGTTACCCGACACGGTGCCGGAGCCGCCCATGTAGCCGCCTTTCACGTAGGCAAGCACATTGGGGGTGACGAGATAACCGAGCCGCATCTGCAGCTGATAGAACTGGTCCACGCTTTTCGAGTACGTGGCGCCGGTCTGCAGGAGGCCGAAGAAGGCACTGCCGGTGGCGCTGTCGCTGGATTTCATGTTGGCGAGCGCGAACACCGCCTGCGGGCCGAAGACGAATCTGTCGGCCTGCCAGTTGTAGCCGGCCTTCAGGTGGATGAATCCGCCATTCGGCGCGGTCGACACGTCGAGCGTGTTGAATATCGCGTCGAAGGTCTGCCGGTCGTCTTTGGCGAAGCCGTAGCCGCCGCCCACGCCGGCATAGAAGCCGGTCCAGTTGACGGTCTGAATCGGAGCGGCGAATTGCCTCCTCGGCATGTCGGCGGCCTGCGCGGCGGTGACGCCGAGCAGGGTAGCAAGGGCAGCAAGCCCTTTCACGAGTGTTCTCATTGTCTTCCCCCTTTGAGGAGGACACCATCGGCCGGGCCCGGTCGATTTCCATGTCCTGCGTTTCTATAGCATGCTACGAGGTCGATGTCAAACCCTCGTAATGGTTCCAAGCTATTGAACCATTACGTCTAAATAAGGTCTTGACCTTATTTAGACCCTCCGTATCCGGAGCGGAGACCCGCACAAAGAAAAAAGCCTACTCGCACTTACGTGCTTTCAGCTTCTTCGGGTGTGTGCCGCCTCATGTGGGCTGGTGCACGTTGAGCTTCTTCAGGATGTCGAAGCCAAACGGCATCAGCAGGAGGAACGCGTGGCGAAGCACATTGGCGAGCGCCCACTTCCACTGCGTGCGGATGAGCGTCATCGGATGTTCCGGGTCGATGTTGAACGCGGAGGGAACCGTGACGATACGAATGTCGGGCTTCAGGCCATGTCTCGCCCACACTTTTTCCCAGATCAGCTTCGCACTACGCGAGTGCCACTGGTCGGTGACGAAGACAATTCTCTGTATCCTGAGGTTGGGCGACAGCGCCGCGTAGATTTTCTCCGCCTCCTCGATGGTGCTGATTACATTGCCGGCGAAAACTGCCTCGGGGAAATAGTACAGCTTACGCTCCTTTTCGACACCCGGCACCGGATTTTTCGTGAATTCCCCGAAGGCGACTACCGCACCCGGGCAAATCCAATTAAGCCATGCGGCCTTTTCGATGGTCTCCTGCGACCCGTTTGAGAGTCGCGTGGCGGTTGCGCCGAATGAGACGACGCCAATCAGGTCGATGTTGTCGGGGAGAGTATCGCTGACGGCCCACATCTGGGCCAGTCTGTCGATGAAGGGCATCTGGAAACCTCCTGTAGCCCGAGATTGGACTGATGCGATAGTGCATCGTATGCAGGTACCTGTCAATACTCCGTTGCCTGATTTCTAGACACTAAGATTGTTTGCCTTTGAATGGGCGATTTTGCGGAGAACAGCCTCGATGCTTTTGTAGCTGACGGGTTTGGTGAGATGCTTATAGAAACCCGCATCGCGGGCCATTTTCTTGTCATGCTCCTGTCCGTAGCCGGTAAGTGCAATGAGACTTCCCGTGAAGTTTTTATCACTCCGCAGTGTGCGGGCAACCTCGTAGCCGGTCATGTCGGGCAGGCCGATATCCAAAATAGCGACATCAGGATGAAATTGCCGTGCCTTTTGGATTGCCTCCGCACCGGCGTACGCACGAACGACCTCATGACCCGCAAGAGAAAGCAGACGGCCGAGAGCGTCGGTCACGCCCGCGTTGTCGTCTACGACGAGGACTTTGAGCGCGTGATGCGCTGTCGCTGGCGTCTCGCTTGAGGAACGTTTTGTTTTCGCGGCAGGCGCTTTTTTCTTGTGAACGGTAATAGGCAGGCGGACGATAAATTCAGAGCCTTGGTGCTCGCCTTCGCTTATCGCTTCGATGGTGCCGCCGTGCATCTGCACGAGTTGGCGGGAGAGCGAGAGACCGACGCCGAGACCTTCGCTGAGCACTTCTCCGCGTTCGACCTGATAGTAGGGTTCGAAGATGCGCGCGAGAAGGTGGCGGGGGATACCGACGCCGGTATCACGCACGCGAATGACCGCCGTCGAGCCTTCGACTCCGGTGGAAACTTTGATGGAGCCGTGCGGCTCCGTGTATTTCGTCGCGTTGCTCAGCAAGTTGAGGAAAATTTGTTCAAGACGTATCGGGTCGGCGTCGAGGAGAATATCCTGCGGCGATTTACTGACACTGAGCGTGTGCCCGCGTCTGAATACCATTGCCTGCGCCGCGCGCACCGAACGGTCGATGACATCGTTGAGCGAAACCGTCTCCCGTTTCAACACGAGTTTATCATGCGAGATGCGCGAGATATCAAGCAGGTCGTCCAAAAGACCCGCCATCACATTGACCTGCTGGTCGATGGTTTCCAGATGTTCCGCCGTATCCGCGTTTTGTCCTCCAGAGATTTTGAGCAGTTCGACGGAACTGAGAACCGCGGCCAGCGGATTGCGAAGCTCGTGGGCGAGAACCGAAAGGAATTTCGTCTTCGCCACATCTTCCGAGCTCATCTGATGCAGTGCCCGCTCGAGGTCGTCAACATGTCCTTCGAGCACTCTGAATCCGAGTTTTCTGCTCTCCACCACGCCGGAAACAATATAGAGCAGTGCACCCGTCGTAACGATAAATATCATCAGCAACAGTCCTTGGTCTACGAAAGGGCCGTATCCCAGCGCACTGCCGAACACAGCGATAGTCGCAAAACACACGAGCGAGAGAGATGTTCCGCGTAGACCCGTGCGCAGTGCCGCCCACATGAGCGGCATAAAGACGAAATAGTAGGCGAAGTGCGTCTGGGGCATCCAGAAAATCAGAAACGATGTAATCGATACCGCCGCCACTGTTGCATACTTCTCGATTCGCAGTTTAGCCGAACGCCCGGACAATGGACGGGTACACCACTTGAGAATGAACGGCGTGAAGAGCATCACCCCGAGCATATCCCCGACCCAGTGGGTGAACCACATGGAGCTTGAAAGGGAGCCGGCGGTAGAGCCGGCGAGGAAAAAAGCGGCCATTGTGAGCGTTGCGGATATTGCCGCGGAGAGTACTGCGGCAATCAGGATGCCGGAGATATCGATAAGTCTTTGCAGTGAAGCCGAAAAGGCAAGAAAGTTGCGCAATACATAGGCACCCGAAAGCGGCGCCAGTGCCCCCGACGCCGAAAGTACGAGGGCTACGGGCAGCGAAGCTCCCGCAACGAGAGGTACCACGAACGCCGCGATTGCGATTGCGGCAGTCGCGCGGTAGCCGTACAAAAGGATTGCGGCAAGCGCGATACCGCCCGGCGAGAACACCAATGTTGAATGGGTGTCGAGGGGATGAATGTACAGGCCGATGCGTCCGACAACGCAATACGCGAGGAACAGCCCGACAGGCAAAGCGAATTTTTTGACGTAGTGCGAATAGTCGCTCATGCCTATGCCATCAGGCGGTATCCGACGCCGCGCACCGTTTCAAAACGGGCGGAATCGTCGGCCGCCGCCAGTTTTTTGCGCAGGTTTTTCATATGGACGTCGAGCACGTTGCTCCACGAGAGGGAATTGAAATCCCAGACCTGATTGTAGAGGTCTTCGCGCTTGAGTACCTCGTTGGGGCGGCGCAGAAAACACTCGAGCAGTGAGTACTCTTTGAGCGTGAGCGGTATCTCGGTGTTGTCTTCGGTACGCAGGCGGCGGGTCGCGGTGTCCACGGTGAGATTGCCGACCGTGTACACGACCGGCTGCGACTGTACCGGCCGGCGCAGGACCGAATTGATGCGCGCCAGAAGCTCGTCGGAGGAGAACGGCTTCACCACGTAATCGTCGGCACCGCTGTTGAGCAGTGCGACTTTGTTTTCCGTCTCGCTCTTGCCGGTGACGATGATGATAGGGGTCGTGACACCCTCGGCGCGCAGGGATTTGGTCAGCGTCATGCCATCCATACCGGGCAGGGTGAGGTCGAGGATGACGATGTCGTATTCCTTGCGGTAGAGCAAAAGTCGGGAGCGTGCTTTGTCCCCGTTATCAATCCAATCCACCGCGAACCCCTTGAGCTCAAGGAGTTTCTTGAGGTTTTTCGCTACTACCTCTTCGTCCTCGACAATGAGCAGATGCATAAAAAGCACTATACACCCCCTGTATGAAGAAATCATGAACGGCATTCAGAATCATAATCATGCTGAACTGCGGCCATAATTCACGCGATACACATGTAGTGCGAGGTAATCTGTGTGAACAAGCGTGACCGGTAATACAGATTGTCGGATAACGTCTTCACATTCATGATTCCGCTACAGATTCCTTCACCAAAAGTATTCATCATCGCGGGTCTCGCGGTCGCGGTAGTTTCCGTGGGATTTTTATTTTCCGCATCCCTGCCGGCACAAGCATTCGGCGGAAGTGCGGCATCGCACAGCACTGCTGTGACACAAAGTGTCTCCGGCACGGTGTACCTGTCGCCGAGTGATTCCGCGGCCGCGGCATCGGCGGCAAAGCAGCAGCCGTTGAGCGAAATGAATGTCGCCAACAACGGTCTCGTGCTTTTGCGCGGCGCCCGCGTAACCGGCATCTCGGGCCCCACACTCACCGTGACAATGGCATGGGGCGGAACGGACTTCATTTGGACAGTCCACACGCTCTACAACACCAAGTACTTCGCCCCGAACGGCGAAAAGGGAAGCTTGGCGGGTATTGCGGTCGGAGATGTCATCACCGTGAGCGGGGGACTCAGCGGGAATGGCGCACAACTGGCGGTCGAGGCGGTGTTCGTGCGGGAATAGCAGGTTCATTAACGCTTCATGATGCGCCCTGTATCGTGCTGCCATTAGCACAAGTTCTGCATGGAGTCATTGTGGTGAGTCGCGATGTCGAACCGGCGCCCACGATTGAGCATGCGTGTATTCACTAACTTACATAACTAATAAAAACACTATGAATCAAAATTGGGTTATCGGCATCATCCTTGTTCTGGTACTGCTAGGCGGCGGGTATGTGTTCCTCAATATGGACGCGGCACCGGTAGGGCCGCAAGCCACCACGACACCTACGACCACGGACGGTACGCAAAATCCGGAGCCTACTCCGGCTTCGTCGGCGGGAAAGCCGCTGGTGGTTACCGACACGACGGTTTCTCCGACAAATTCGACTGCGGTGGTCACCGGTAAGGTGACGCCGAACGGCGCTCCGACTTCGTACTGGTACGAATACGGACAATCCGCGACACTCGGTAGCAAGACCGCTACACAAGCGATTGGCTCCGGCTACACGGCCATCGCCGCACCCGGTTACATCACCGGATTGGCGAAAAATTCTACCTTCTACTTCCGCCTCAGTGCGCAAAACGCGTACGGCACGGTGACCGGCGGCACGTACAGCTTCAGCACCAACAACAATCCCGCATCACAAGGCACTGCACCTGCAGTGAGCACAAACGCGGCGACTGCTGTGACACGCACTACGGCGACCTTGAACGCACGCGTCACGCCGCGTTCTTCGCAGACGACCTATTGGTTTGAGTACGGGGATAGCACTGATTTCGGAAGCGTAAGTTCCTTCCAGTCAGCGGGTAGCGGTAATACGTCTCTCGCAGTCTCAGCGGCGATATCGGGATTGAATCCGCAGACGAAGTACTACTTCCGTGTAAACGCGCAGAATCAGTACGGGACCACCAACGGCGCGACACAAAACTTCACGACACCGGGCCCCGCGTTTTCCGCAGTGCCGGTCGTGACAGCGCAAGTGGCCGCTCCGGTCGGGACGACGACCGCCACGCTTCGCGGAACGGTAAACCCCAGCGGTTCGCAGACAACCTACTGGTTCGAGTACAGCACGGATTCGCTCTTGGGTTCCATATTGCTGAAGACGACCACGCACCGCTCCGCCGGGGCTGCGCAGGGTACGGTTTCCGTGCAGTCGGATGTCGTCTCGCTCCAATCCGGCACGGCCTACTACTTCCGTGTCGTAGCGCAGAATGCGGGCGGCACCGTTCGTAGCGGCAATCAGACGTTCACGACGAAGTAGCGATATGGATTCATTTACCTCTCCCAGTACGAAACCACTGTACCGGGGTACGCAGATTGTGTGGTATCTCCTGGGTCTCGTAGAAGTACTGCTTGCGTTCAGGTTTGTACTGAAACTTCTCGGGGCGAATCCCGAGGCGGCATTTACCGGATTCATCTACGTCCTTTCGGGTGTCTTCGCCGCGCCGTTTCTCAGTGTCTTCCGGGTGACGCAAGTTGCCGGCAGTGTGTTCGAATGGACTTCTCTCTTGGCGATGTTCGTGTACTGGGTGGTCGCATACGGAATCATCCGGCTGTTCCTCATGGGTAAAACAGTCTCAACTCCGGAGGCGGCCGTCAAATTGGACGCGCAGGAAAATTAATCACTCACACAACATATATGGGAATCATCATCTGGATAGTGTTCGGTGCTTTGGTCGGATGGGTGGCGTCGGCGGTGATGGGGAGCAGTGGGGGACTGGTCTGGGATATTGTGGTCGGCATTGTCGGTGCGGTCATCGGCGGATTCATCATGAGTCTGCTCGGAGGAACCGGCGTCGACGGCTTCACTTTCTACAGCTTCTTCGTCGCTCTCCTCGGGGCATGCGTTCTCATTTGGGTTGTGAGAATGGTGCGTCGTTAATGTTGGCCGGCATCCTTCTGATATCCAAAGACGGCCGCGCCTAAGGCGCGGCCGTTTCCGGTTATCGATTTCTGATGTTCTTCATGATGACCACACAGACACTATGACACCATGAGCGCATTAAAGGTCGCATGAAGATTACAAGGATAGTTACTTAAACAATACCAGTATGAAAACACATCAAAAGTATCTCGCACTCTCTGTCGTGACGGCCCTCACCGCGATGGGAGCGAGTCTCGGCTCGCTCGGCTTTGCGCAGACCGTCACACCGCTCACGTGCAGTGTCGCGAATCCGACGGTGAGCGTGAATCAGTCTGCGGTCATCACCGCTTTCGGCGGTAACGGAATCTACCAGTGGTCGGGTACGAACTTGAACATTACGAATAGCGCGGGCAGTCAATTCGCTGTCAGCTATCCGAATCCGGGTGTCTACACGATCACCGTCACGAGCGCCGGCCTCAATGCAAGCTGCAGTTTCACTGTCGTAGCGGCTGTCACGGGGGCACTCACGTGTTCTCCGGCTTCACAGAACATCACCTTGGGGCAGACCGCCACCTACGCGGCGTCAGGAGGTAATGGAACCTATACCTGGTCGTCTCCGGACCTGACGATCACCAATGCGAGCGGTTCGGGCTTCAGCGCGAGCTATGCCTCGACCGGTCTCAAGACGCTGACCGTCACGAGTGCGGGCAACACAGCGGCATGCTTCACCAACGTCCTTCCGGGCGCTGTCGTCATTCCTCCGGTCGTTCCGGGACTCCCCAACACGGGCGGCGGATTCAACCAATAGCAACCGTAGCAGGACTCGCGTCAAGAAATAAGATGAATGCATATCCGGCGATAATGTTCTCCTGGAAAAGAGCAGTACTCTTGTCTCTTGGCGCGGGTGTCCTCGCGGTGGGCCTTTCAATCTTTGCACAGACTCACAACGGACTCCTGAGCGCCTACTATTGGGCCGGAGCACCGGTCATCAATATAGGTCAAGGACATATCGCAAGCGGCGCCGGTTCGTCGTTTGAACAGGCGGGGAAACCCGTGCGTCTCATCATTCCTGCAATAGGAGTGGACGCGAACGTGCAGAGTGTCGGTCTGTCGTGGAGAGGTAACGGCGATATGGGTGTGCCGTCCAATTTTACAGACGTCGCGTGGTACAACGGCGGGCCGCGACCCGGTATGCCGGGGAGCGCTGTCATCGCCGGTCACTTGGACGGCAAAGACGTCGCGCAGGCGGTCTTCTATAATCTCGACAAGCTGGAGACCGGCGATGAAGTCCGCATCGTTGATTCAAAAGGGAAGACGCTGTTGTTCCGCGTCGTCAACACCAAAATATATGACTCCGAAGCGGCCGCCAGCGAAGTGTTCTTGGGCGACCCCTCAAAGACGCGGCTGAATTTGATTACCTGCGGAGGGGATTGGGATACAACCCAAAAGCTCTACAGCAAAAGAATCGTTGTCTTCACTGAACTGGTTATACCCAACTAAGCACGCTTCACCTCGTATTCACCATGTATAGGTACAATTATGTCGATATGACCGAACTTGTCATGAGGCGCGAATACAACGCGGGCGCGTTCGTGTTCCGGCTTATCAACGGCATCATCAGTCTCATTGAGGCCGCACTCGCGCTACGGTTGATTCTGGAATTGTTCGGCGCGAGCGCTTCGTCACGGTTTGTCGCGTTCGTGTACGGCATCACCGACCGATTGCTCGGCTCGTTCGCGGGCGCGTTCCCGAACATCTCCCTCGGCGGCGGGTATATGATAGATGTCACCGCGATTTTCGCGATGATAGGCTATGCGATTTTGGGCTGGCTTATCATCCGCGCGCTTTCGTTTTTGTTCGCTTCGTCGAATATGCCGTAACAAACTGTTGTGCAACTTTATTCAAATAGTAATTAGTATGGAAATATTTCTTTCAATAGTGTTCGGTGTCTTAATGGGGTGGCTCGCATCCTCCATCGTGTGTAGCGTGCGCAACGCAAAACATACGCACGAAGAACGCGCGCTCAGTTCGTGATGTTGCTCACGAACCTCCGTAGTACAGTGCACCGAACGCAACCGTCAGATTTGCCACCAGCCAAAGAGTGTAGGTCGTCACGAGCATGCTGTTTCTGTGGACGAGCGCATAGAGAATGAAGGGGATGTCGAGAATGGCAAAAGCCGCCCACGAAAGCACCGAAACACCGGTTGCGTTGTGAAAGTGGAATATTTGGTATATCTGCGGGAGCGTCATTGCGGGGCCGATGATGCCCGCGGCAAGTGCCACATGGTCCAAAAGCCTGATACCGGCCTTTTTACTGGGGAACGGCTCCGTGCCGTGTGCGCCTCGTTTGCGCAGATGGAGGTGATGTAAGACGCCTTTCATGCAACCACAATCGTAGCATGTCGGAGCGAACATGTTTTGCCTTGATAGGCGGGAAAAAGGAACAACGGCATCCGCGACCTGCGAACGCCGTTGTTAACGAGCGGACTTTTCAAACCACTGTTGAAAAATCCCAACTCCTTCGTCGAAATAGCCTCGACCGTCAGGCCACAGCTTCTCCGGCAAGGTGATTCGTACTTCCTGGTAGATTTGCTGGGAAGGAAACCCGTGATAGACGGAGGACTCGTGAATGTCTCCGTATTCATCTCCCAAAGCCGACAGCAACTCAATATCCTTTTGGCGGACACGAACACCCGCCTCCTCCCTATAGGCTCTCTGTGCCGCCGTCAGAATTTTCTCTTTGATCTTGCGGGTCTCTGAGCCCGCATACGCGAGCACTCGGGGGACAAGCTCCACGGTCCCGTCGTGCTTGTTGTATGCTCGCGCAACTTCCCTCAGTTCCAGATTTTTGTACTCGATACGGTACATCACCGTCATCCGCACGAGAAAGATGTGATTGAGGTACCGCTCAATCAAGGGCGAGAGCTGATATTCAATGTTCGAGGGCAAGTCGCTTCTGCCGGTAACGCGCTTGTACAGATTTCGAATTTGCCGTTCGGCAACCTGTGGAACAAGCAAGATAGCCTTGATGTCCTTTTTCCTGATCTGCCCAGCCAGATGGTTGAGCGGTCGGCGGCTGTGGACACGGTATTCTTCGGCATTGAAACCCTCGCTCATCGTGAGGAGGCTCTCGATTTTTTTCGCCGAGAACTTTCGGTTTAGATGCAACATGTGCGACCTCCTCCTTTCCTTCACGAGAGCGACAGATTGTATGATCTGGTGCGACTTTACACGCTACAAACTGCTTTGCAACCTTTACCGTATTTCCGGCATGACCCGCTTCAGGTCGGCGAGGCTGGCAGGTTTTACGAGGTGGTGGTCTATTGCGACCCCGCTGTCGTCGTTGCTTTTCTCGTCGGGCATGCCGTAGCCCGTGAGTGCGATGATGCGGCCGGCGTAGCCCTGTGCGCGGAGAGTCTTCGCCACTGAATAGCCGTCTATATCCGGCAGTCCGACGTCGAGCAGTATGACATCGGGCGGATTACTCACGGCTTCTTCTATTGCCTGAGCGCCGTTGTATGCATAGCTGACGGAGCATCCGTGCATCTCCAATAGTCGTCCGATGCTCGCGGCCGCCGCATCGTTGTCGTCGACGACAAGCACGCTCAGTGTGCGGCCCGCGCCGGTCTCCGGTGCCGCACGCGTAGGCGCGCTCCCTGCGCCTGCGTGAGGCCGGACAACGAGCAGTGGAAGTCTCACGATGAACCGGCTCCCATGTCCGAGCCCCTTGCTGAGCGCCGTCACGCTTCCTCTGTGCATTTCCACAAACGAACGTACGAGCGCAAGTCCGATGCCCAGACCTTGTTGTGTGCGCTTATGTTCGAGCTGGTGGAAGGGGATAAAGATAGTCTCGAGCGAATCCGGACCCAGCCCGACGCCTTCGTCCGCGATTTCGATTTCCGCGATACGGTCTTGCTCCCGCACGAAGACCCGTATCGTATCTCCCTCATCGGAATACTTCGACGCGTTCGTCAGAAGGTTTGAAAAGACTTGTTCAAGGCGCACGCTGTCGCCGAGCACGTATAAAGGAGTGTCAGACGCGGTCACTACGAGCGTTTGATGCAGTTCTTTGCGATGGTGATTGGTGGAAAGGATTGCGTGCTTGAGAGCAGTATCCAGGTTGACGGTTTCATTCTTGACGGTCACCTTGCCCTCGGAAATGCGGGATATGTCGAGCAGGTCTTCGAGAAGCCGTCGTATCGTAGTCATCCGTTCAGCCATCATGTCGAGTGTCTCCGCTTCCTTCTTATCGCGCCGTCCGCTTAGTTTGAGGATATCGATACCGGATTCTATCGGCGCGAGCGGATTGCGGAGCTCGTGTCCCAAGACCGCGATAAAATTGTTCTTCGCGTTCGACTCGGAGTTGATGCGGGCCAGTGCGTTCTTGAAGGTGTCGAGCTGAGAATTGATAAGGTTCACCGTCACTCTGCGGTCCTCCTCGAGCGAGACAAGGATGTAGAAAATGACGGCGAGCGCTATCAGGAATGATTCCGAGGCAAAGAGCTTTGTAGAGAGTGCGGCGCTCTCTCCGCCGGCAATCAGCGGGCTGAGAATGGCGAAGAAGGATGTGACCACGAGCGCGAGCGTCACGAAGCGCGGCCGCAATCGAAGAGCCATATAAAACAAAGGAAAGAGAAGCGCGTATACGAGCGGTATGCCGAAAACCGTCTGCACGCCGAGCGTAAAGAGGACGTAGTCGAGAATGATGAGGAGTGCGAATACGGATATCGTTTCGAGCCACTCTCCCACGGGGCGCTTGAAGGCGGGCTTTGCGAACCAACGCAAGATGAACGGCGTAAAAACCAGCAACCCGAAGAGAGCCGCAATATAATCACCGATAAATGATTGCGTCGTGTAGGGCACACTTTCGAGAGCGGCTTCTATCATTTGGAATGTCGGAGCGATGAACGCGGCCGCGACGGTCGCCACCATGAGATAGAACATGTCGCCGAAGTGTCTGAAGAGGGGATCTGCGTCGGCTTTCGTAATCAAATATGCGCCGGCAATCGCCTGCAGAGTGACGGCTACAGGTACGAGAAGAAGCGGCAGACCGGTCATGCCGGAGAAGGTGGTGGCGACGAGAGCGGTGCCGTAGACCGCGGGCCACAGACGCAGACGGCCGAAGAACAGTACCGCGAGCGCTATCGCGGTAGCGGGGAACAAGTGGGCGGAGGCCGGAAGGAAGAGTGCCGATAAGACAAAGACGGTGAAAAAAAGAAACAAGAGCACCGTAATACCCGTGGATGTATGCTTATGGTATAGGTGCGCGAAATCCATATGGCGTGAACTGTGAAGTATACCTGTATTGAACATGAAGCGCAGGTGAACGGCGAAGGAGCGGCTACGGCTTTCGTGTTGCACGTCGCGGATGGTATCGGGCCCGTTACAGTGAGGTCTTGTTCGTCCTGCTCTTTATCACGCCCACAATACCGGCAAGGACCACGACGAGTCCGAGCAGTTGGCCTCCGGGGCTGTCATCGATTTCTCCGTATACGACCATAAACGCACCGAATGCTATTGCGACGACAGAATATAGTAGCCTCCAAATACTCATAGCGGGAATCATACCGCACTCATCCGGAGTTAACTAAGAGAAAGCGGCCCTCATCAAAAATACATCTTGGATATGACACCATTACGGATTACTAAACACAGTAAATAGAATAAATGTTATGGATACAAAAAATGTTCCGGATAATAAGATAGCTACTTGCGCAGCGTGTCATCATGAGCACAAGGAGATTGACGGCTCATGTTCTTGCGGTTGTAAGGAGAAGAAGGAGAAGACAGCACAGGAAGATGCTAAAGTTTCCGGCAACTAGGCAACGGGTATGCTCTGGACAATCGCTCTGGTGTTGCTGGTGCTATGGCTTCTCGGATTTAGTTTCAAAATAGGGGGCGGTCTCATTCATGCGCTGATTGTCGTCGCGGCCGTAGTTCTCATTATTCAGTTGCTGTCGTGATATCGGCAGTATCGCTATTTGCTTAGCCTGTGGGACGAAATCGGAATACTACTTTTAAAAAGAAAGACCGTCTCACCTGAATGGGATTTTGACGGTCTCTAGGGGATAGCAGTCCTCTGATGAGGGCAATTGGTATAGATTACCCGTACTACCCCTGGCTCACTGCTGCAAGAAATTTGCGAGCTTCAGCCTCGTTGATATATGACCTAGCGTACGTGAGCCATCTTCCGGTTGCATTACGATGTCCGACGTCTAGATATTCAGTGTGCGGGCTCGTGCCTCTCGCGATGCAATATTTCCCGGCCATACCTTGACTCGGCGACGGAATCAGTCGCGCTTGGCTAGATGTACCTCCAAAGGCAGTGTGCAATCCGGAATCTATATTCTCTGGATTCGCCGCATTGAGACGAGTATCGCGCCGGGGCTCCATTTCAGCTCGCACTTCTGACTCTCCTTTCGACGGCTGGAATTCCAATTTAACAATCGCCCTTGCTTGATCCGACGAAATGCCGAGATAGCTGAGTACAGCAGATATCATAGTCGAGCCAGCTAGTGCGCACGTGAGGGCAAGCCCAAGTCTAATACCGTGGGATGGAATGAGTCGTATCGCAAATTCCATGAATCCGATTTCGACAGCGCCTCCGAAAAGAACTGCTTTGAGAGCTATCTGTAGCATGACGACCTCCCTTGGCGTCAGTCCCATTACTCTCACGACTATAGTCCTTCCTTATATATTCGCAAGAAGATAATAGTGTCAGGTACCTTTTGATTGTCTTTGTAACCGATAACTAGCGCGGTAGCTTTTGATTCCGGCGTGGACCTCGCGGTGGCAGTTGGCGCAGATGAGGACGCATTTATCAGCCTCGGCTTTCATTTTTGCCCAAGAACGAGTAATGCCGCCTTTGGACATACCGAACGACTTTGGCTGGTCACCGGTGTGGTGAAGGTCGAATACACCAAAGTAACCTTTGAAACCGCAGAGCACACATTTTCCACCCTTATACTCCACAAGCATCTTCTTGAGTTTTCTGCGTCGCTCCGTGACGGCTTTCTTCAAATATTCCGCACGGTCTGCGTATGTACGTCGGTCTTTTTGAATCATGGTATACACAGAAAGTATACCATCCTGCCTTCCTCCTCGTACCAGTGTCCTGCTCCGCGGGTAGGATTCGAACCTACGACCAATCGATTAACAGTCGACCGCTCTACCGCTGAGCTACCGCGGAGCATGAAACTGGTACACAACACCGTATGCGGGGCACATGAGAGTATAGCGAAAAATAGGGAATATACAAAAACACTGAGCCCCGACGAATGGGGCTCTACGCGTGTTACGCGACTAAGAACTTCGTTTGGTGCGCTGTTTATCGCGCGCCAACCGCAGGATTTGACGAGCGACTACTGTCGCCGAACCTTTATAGCCCCGGACGTCAATGTCCATCTTGCGCCGACGACTCTCGAGCAACGGACAGGTGATTTGCCGTATCACGCAATATTGCTTAGCCTCGTGCGGCAAGTCACGCCAGAAAGCACGTTTCCAGATAGTTCGTTCAGCGAGGGTGGAGAAACATCCGACCAGGAACTTCTGTCTGTCGTCTTTCGCCTTTGTGTCGACGAAAAACCACACCTCCATCTCCAGCTCAAGAAAATACGCAAAACGCTTCTTGAGGTCGACTACGTTTTTTGACATATTCAACCTCCTCGGCTGATTATGACACTAAACATATGATTTGGCAATGAATTCGGATTTGTTACCATCACTTGTATGCGCACCGCGTATCTTTTGCTCGGAGTGTTGTGGCTCATCGTTATCGCAGGCGCGGCCTACGGATTTAATCGCGGCTTCACGCCGCCGCGTGATACTGGTAGCATTAGCAATCAACCGGCAACACCTATGGCAACATCTACTCTTGCTCTGACCAGCGCGGCATTTGAAAACGGGGGACTGATTCCCGCGAAATATACGTGCGACGAAGACCGCACACTCTCTCCGCAACTTTCGATAGCTGGCGTACCGGCGGGTACCAAATCGCTCACACTTATCATGGACGACCCCGACGTGCCGAGGGCGCTTCACGCCGACGGCATGTTCGACCATTGGGTGCTATTCAACATTCCGCCGCATACGGGTGATATTCCGGAGGGTGGCTCGGCAGGTATAGCGGGAGCAAACGGTGCCGGCAAGAATGCCTACACCGGCCCGTGTCCGCCACCGCAATACGAGCCAAGCGAGCACCGGTACTTTTTCAAACTTTATGCGCTAGACGCCGAATTGTCTTTGCAGGCAGGAGCCTCAAAAGCCGATGTAGAAAAGGCGATTGCCGGCCACGTCATTGCGCAGACGGAGCTCATGGGAAGGTATAAAAAGAAATAGTTTCAATGGTACGAAGGATCCGGAGTCACACTATCTTCATCCACGGTGCGGATAATTAAAATGTTACAATCGACGCATGAATATACGCATCAAAACTACCGGTTATGAGATGACTCAGGAAACACAGTCGTATCTCAACGAGCGGCTCCTGCGTATTGAAAAGCTTTTGAACGGCGATGCGGAGCTCGCCCGCTGCGAGGTGGAAATCGGGCGCGACGCGGGGAATCAACGGCATGGCGCGAATCTCTGGTTCGCCGAGTTCAATATTCAAAGCCCCGGCGGTCGCCTCGTTCGTGCGACAAACCGTTCCGAGAGTATCAATGGTGCGATAGATGATGCGAAAGCTGAAGCGGAGCGGCAGATTCGCCGCGAACGCAAAGTGCACATCCGTATGTGGAGGAGAAGCGGCGCCGCGTTCAAGAAGCTTTTGAGAATGGGCGACTAAAGAGGCTTCGCACCTGAGCGGAGGAATTCCGCGTACGGAATTTCCTTTTTGCCCTCGGGCTTGACCGTGTCCGGAATGAGCCTGGTCCCTTCGATGTGTGCATCGAGAATTACAACCCGTATTTTCTTGCCGCCGCGTTCAAAAAAAGTGTGCGTACCGATGGTGCTGTCAAACGCCCTCACTTTCAGCAGATTCTGATATGCGTCATCGGAGAGGTCGATGTAGCCGTCGGTCTTTTCCAATTTCGGGCAAAGTGTTTCGAGGTCATGATTTTGTTCGTGGGCTTCCACTTCTCCCGCGACCCACGGCTCAATAAATTCGGAAAGCAATTGCGCGCTCTCATGCGTCGCTTGCTCCTCAAGCTCGCGAGCGCTCGGCGGCCATTCCTGCATACTGAATTCTTTTTGCGCGATGACGGGGCCGTGGTCGATTTTTTCATCCATAAGAAGTAAAGTCGTGCCGGCTTTTTTATCGTCGTTCAATATAGATGCGCGGATGGGGGACGTGCCTTTCCAGCGCGGGAGCAAAGAGAAATGCACGTTGATAGTGCCGCGCTTCGGCATGTCGAACACGGCTTGCGGCAGAATTTTCCCGTAGTAAATGACCACGAACAGGTCGTATGAATCTTTGGCAAGTGCGGCGACAAAATTCTCGTCAAGTCTTTCCGGTTGCAAGACAGGAATATTTCTTTCATCTGCCCATTTCTTCACGGGCGGAGATTGAAGCGTCATACCTCTGCCCTGTGCTCTGTCGGGAGTGGTGACGACAAGAGAGGGAACGTAGCCGTTTCTCTCGAGGTCGTCGAGAAATGTTGCCGCAAGTGTCGGCGTACCGAAAAATGCGAACCGGACGTTATTTTTCATTGTTCGGTTCTTCGTCATAGAGTTCCGTCGCTTTCTCGGTGTACAGTATTCCCTCCAAGTGGTCCATTTCATGCTGGAAAATGTGCGCAAGAAATCCGGATGCGCCGCGGGTGAATCGCACGCCGTTCTCGTTGTACGCACGCACGCTCGCTTTTTCCGCGCGGGGGACCATGCCCCACTTGTCGCGGATGGAAAGACAACCTTCATGCTTTTCAGTTTTTTTCTTTGCAATCTTTACAAATTCGGGATTGATGTAGACCTCATCGGGCGGAGGTGGCACCGCATCGTCACTGGTTTCGGGCGGTTGAATGCCCGGTTCGTCCGGCGAGTTGCGCATCCCGCGTGCCATTGCTCTGCCCGACACGATAAAGAGCTTGAGCGGTTCGCCCACTTGACAGGCGGCAAGTGCGACGCCGTATTCCTCCTTGGCGAGCAAGGCTTTCATATCGGCGATGAGCGAGCGGATTTTCTTGCCGCCGATGTCGGCGACGGGGATTTCACGAGCTTTCTCCCGCAGAGCGGGGTTCTTGGTTTCGGGTAATATCGTACGCATCTTCGAAACTATAGTGCGGAGACGACCAAAAGGGAAGCGCCCGGCAAGCAGTGCCCGGCGCGGACGCGCACGGACCTCCTGGCGTTCCGGTGGGATCTCGTGACGCGCGAGGTCGGCAGCCGCGTGTCCCTGGACCTGCTGCGGTTCGAGGAGGGGGCGTGGAA
>JBBTSX010000007.1:0-24297 GCA_038064535.1 Patescibacteria group bacterium | reverse complement strand
GCCCGGCAAGCAGTGCCGGGCGCGAAACTCGGGGAAGCGAGGGGTCATGCGTGAACATCACACCTCGCTCCGGAGAACACCGGTTCAGGCCAGCATCTCCACGACATGGCGAGAGCTCGTCAGGCAACTCGAAACACAGCCGAGCACTATGCCGTCCCCATGGTCCGTCTCGCTTCGTAGCGCATGGACGGGCGGACCAACTGAAACCGGCGTCATATTATCTCAGTCCTCAAATGTGTACAATAGGTGGGTGAAGCACATCGGTACACAGCTGCGGAAAAACCTCAGCAAGACGCGCGAGACGGAGCGCGGCGAGCTTATGAAGTATTTTGTGCAGAAACTCAACAGAGGACGACTGCGCGACGGCTTGCCGCAGATAACGATGGGGCGCATGGGCAAGCTCTTCGAGAAAATCCCGACCAAAGACCTCTACTATCTGAAACGCGTGTGCGACGATGCCCCGAATTTTTCCAAGAAATTCTGGTGGTTACTAGATCCAAAAAAGCACACATAGCTGTTCATTATGGCAGTCAGACTGCCATAATGCGTGTTACTCTTACTGAATGCGAGTGGAACCTTATGGAATCGGCTCATGTGTACATGTCCTCAAGAGGGGCGCGCGTGGGATGAAGATTACCTCCGACGAATCGGATCGCAAACGGTTTGTGCGGTCCCTGTTTTATATGAACGATGAGTACGTGGATGCCAATTGGCTGAAAGTTGGTCAAAGTGACCCGTTTTTCCGCTCCATCTCCTGGCCGAAGCGAGAACCGCTAGTTCGCATACTGTGCTATACCCTCATGCCGAACCACTTGCATCTTTTATTGCGCGAAATCAAAGATGGGGGGATATCGCGATTCATGCAGAAGATTGGACAAAGTATGACGAATGCATTTAACGAAAAGTATGGAGAAAAAGGCAGTATCTTCCAAGGTTCGTACAAAGGTCGGACAGTGCACGATGATAAGCAACTACAATATACCGCCGCATACATCATGGTAAAAAACACATTCGAGTTATACCCGGAAGGAGGACTGGGCGGGGCTGTCGACGATTTTGAGCACGCATGGAAGTGGGCGGTAGAGTATCCTTTTTCAAGTTTGAGGGAGTATGCGTGCGCCGACGCGTCTCCCGTTCTCGAGAATAATTTACTTTGGGAAATGTTGCCGACCATCGGTCACTTTAAGGACTTTTCGCGGGATGTGATTATAAGTGGCAAATGGCTCGACAGTGATATCGAGTAAATGTATGGCAGTCTGACTGCCATAATTGCGGGAAACCGTGTAAAAGTTGTCAGGGCTAACTTTCAGAAGTCGTCCTGCGGGCGGGTAGATGCTGGAAGCTGTTTGAGGTACAATGTTTTCCTCATGGCATTCTCATTTTCACCCAAGCTCGGTATCGACCTCGGCACCACGACGGTCCTTGTGTATGTGCCCGGCCGCGGCATCGTACTCAACGAACCGTCGGTCGTCGCTGTCTCGGTGCGTGACAACAAAATCCTCGCCATCGGCAACGACGCCAAGGCGATGATAGGTCGCACGCCGGGCGAGATAATCGCGTACCGTCCGATGAAGGACGGCGTCATCGCGGATTATCGCGTGACGGAAGCGATGCTCCGCTACTACATCAAAAAGGCGCTCGGCAAATGGAATCTCTTCCGTCCGGAAGTAATGGTCTCGGTCCCTGCAGGCGTCACCTCTACGGAACGACGCGCGGTGGTGGAAGCGGCGACGAAGGCCGGGGCGAAAGAAGCCTATGTGGTCAAAGAGCCGATACTCGCGGCAATCGGCGCGGGCATTCCCATTCACGAAGCACAAGGTCACATGGTAGTAGACATCGGCGGCGGCACGACCGACGTAGCAGTCATCTCGCTCGGCGGTATCGTCGCATCCACTTCGGTCAAATGCGCCGGCAATGCGATAGACCACGCGATAGCCGACTATATAAAGAAGACAGCCAACCTCGGCATCGGCGACAAAATGGCGGAAGAAATCAAAATTCAAATCGGCTCTGCGGTGCCGGTGGAAGAAGAGCTCACGATGATGGTAAAGGGCCGCGACCACCTCACGGGATTGCCTCGCTCGGTGGAGCTCGGTACCAACGAGGTCGTGCGCGCGATAGGCAAGGAGCTTCGCACGATGATTCAGGCGATGAAAGATGTTCTGCAGGAAACGCCGCCGGAGCTTGCCGCCGACATCATCGACAACGGCATCACGATGACGGGTGGCTCCTCACTCCTTCGCAATCTCGCGGAGCTCGTCTTCCGGCGCACGGGCGTGAAAGCTCGCGTTGCCAAAGACGCGCCGTATTGCGTAGCCAAAGGCACGGGCGAAGCGCTCAAACATTTGGAGACCTACAAGAAAGCAATCATTTCGAAGCGTTAAAAACGAATTGGTAAAGGTCTCGAACGAGGCTAGAATGGGGGGAGTATATATTGGGAGGGAGCGATGCGCGGAAAGTCGAAACGACGGCTTGGTCCCGTCTTTTGGTCAGTGATGGCTGTGCTAATAATTGCGTGGCCGGTAGCGTATATGAATGACCTGAACGTCACCATTCGCATCGAGCGCGGCGCGCCCGCGCAACGGGCTATCTCCGCTCTCGGAACGGATGTGCAAAGAGGTCATGCAGTAACCATCCGGCGAGACGCGACAGGCTTTCACGTCGATGCTGAGGTGGGAGGCACGCAAGACAACTTCCTCATTGACACCGGAGCGACGCATGTATTTTTGACCGAGGCCTATGCGGCGCGCATCGGTTTCAACACGGACAACATTACGACCTGCAGCAAAGTTCTCGATGCGCTGAACAATCAGTTCTGCTCGAAGAGGGTGCTCATCAAAGAAATGCGCATCGGTACGATTGTCATGCACGACGTGGTCGGAATGGTAGGCAAGCATTTTACCAAGAACTTGCTCGGACTATCTTTCCTTGATCGGTTGAATACGTTCAGCTATGACGGCCGGATGCGCACATTGGTGCTCGCGCAATGACGATGGTAATTGGCACGGCCCGCCCACACCGGCGGGCCGCTACTTATTTATTACCGCGATTGGAGTCTCTCAATATCCTGCATGAGTTTGCGCAGGTCGTTCTGAATATCGGTGAGTGTCTTTTTTTGTTCCGCCTCTTGCGCTTCCTCCGCATTGTCCTCCTCGCTCATTTCTTCAACATCCTCGGAAATATCTTCCACATCCTCCTGCAGTTCGTCCACGTCTTCCTGAATCTCGCCGATGTCTTCCTGAATTTCCCCCACGTCCTCGGCAACCTCCTCGACAGCTTCGGTCGTGTAGTTGATGGTCATTTGAATAAATATCGAAAGGTAAATCGCTTCGAGCGATACTATGGTCGTGAGCACCAAGAGCATTTGCTCGAACAGAATGTAACCCTTCCATGCGGCAACGAAACAGGTGAGGAAGATCAGTGTGTGGATGATGATAGAAACCGGCGAGCCTATCCAGTGCGTGATGGCGAGCGCGGCTTTTTGGATACGATTCCGTTTCGGCATGCGACTAGTATAGCTCAACAACGCCGTTGCGAGTGAAAAATATAACTCCAGTGATTTACCCAATTGGGTAAATCACTGGAGTTACGGGGCTTGGGGTATAATCGCAACATGAAGCTTTCGGGGGGCGCGCATCTTATCTCGGGGAATACAGAGACGATTTCCGACGTGCTCGCACTTTTGGAAAAGCAGGGGATTGCGACAGTCGCGAATCCGGATGTATACGTTCGCACCTACACACACTTCGGCATCGATGAGGCGCGCGAGCTACGCGACCGTGCCGCGATGGGAGCGCTCGGCGAGGGTAACCGCATATTCGTGATTGCCGCTTCCGGCATGACCAACGAGGCACAGAATGCTCTCCTCAAAACACTCGAAGAGCCGCCTGCCGGTAGCATTTTCTATATTATTGTGCCGTCGCCCGAGACACTTCTACCGACGTTTCGCTCGCGCATGCAGGCACTCGTTCTCGCCGGTTCGCACGTGGCCGGACTTGTGGACGCGGACTCTTTTCTGGCGGCGGCACCGGCAAAACGCTTGGATATGTTGAAGCCGCTCTTGGAAAAAGATGACGATGACCGGCGGGATATCGGAGGCGTGGTTGCATTTCTTTCGTCGCTTGAGCGCGCCCTTGTGTCTCATCCGGGAGGATTGGCTTCCACTTGCCGTGAGGGATTCGAATCGGTATATCGTGCTCGCAAATATATGAGCGACAAAGGCGCTCTGGTGAAGCCATTGCTTGAACAAGTCGCACTTCTCGCGCCGCGCATTTGATATACTGGCGGTATGGCAGACTACGATTTCAAAGTGTTCGACGGCAAGGCGGCGGCGTCCAAAGAATGGCTCGCAAAAGAGTATCGCGGACTGCGCACAGGCCGTGCCGCTCCGGCGATACTCGATAGCGTGCAAGTATCGGCCTACGGCTCCGTGGTGCCGCTCAAACAGGTGGGCAATGTTTCGACTGAAGACGCCCGTACGCTTCGGGTCACCGCGTTTGACCCTTCGATACTCAAAGACATCGAGCGCGGCATAACAGCTGCGGAAATCGGCGTCGGCACTTCCTCCGACGGTACGTCGGTGCGCGTGACATTTCCCGAGCTCACGTCAGAACGCCGCGAACAGCTCGTGAAGCTCGCCAAGGGCAAGCTCGAAGAGGCGCGCACGGCGGTACGTATCGCGCGCGACGAGGCATGGAAAGAAATACAAACTCGCGAAAAGGACGGCACGCTTACCGAAGACGACAAGTTCTCTCTCAAGGAAGAATTGCAGAAGAAAGTCGACGCAGGAAATGACGAGCTCGAGAAAGCTTTCGACAGGAAAGAAGAAGAGATGAGCTCATGAATGTTGTAATCGTTGAAAACGTTCAAGGCGTTGAAAACGGTATGACTGTGCGTTTAGAACGAATATAACGACTAGAACGATTTGAACGTATGTTAACGGCGCTTCTGGTGATTGCCATTCTCGTGCTGCTCATCGTGGTGCACGAGTTCGGACATTTTATCGCCGCAAAAATATTCGGGGTGAGGGTGGACGAGTTTGGTATCGGCTATCCGCCCCGTGCATTTTTGTTCGGAAAATGGGGCGGTACCGAGTACACACTTAATTGGATACCCTTCGGCGGATTCGTGCGGCTTTTTGGCGACGAAGGAGAGGCACGCTTGGGCAGGGGCAGTTTTGGTGATGCGCCGCGCTACAAGCAGGCGCTCATTCTTGTTGCGGGAGTTCTCGGCAATGTCATCGCGGCCTGGATTCTCTTTACCGGCGCGTACGCATCCGGCATTTTGCACGTCGTCGACGGACAACCTGGCCAGCTTGCGCAGGCAGGCGAACTCCTGATGGTCACTGATGTGGTCGCCGGTTCTCCGGCTGATGCCGCGGGCATAGTAGCGGGGGATGTGGTCCTGCAGGTTGAGGATAATGCCGGAGCGACCGCTCCGCTCACGCCGGAAGGCATATCGCAATTCGTGAGTACTCGCGGCGGCAAGGATGTCGCCATTACCTATGTACGCACCGAGGCCACGTCTACCGCCACGCTCCGTCCGGCGCATGCGGTGATTGCGCAGGAGGCCGGACGACCTGCCATCGGCATCGGACTTGCGCTCGTCACTTCCGCATCAGTGCCGCTCCCGCAGGCGATGCGCGACGCTTTCGTGAGCACCTACAACACGTTCGGTCTGGTCGGCAAAGGGCTCTTCGCGCTCATCCGCGATTCACTACGCGGCACGGCCGATTTGCAAAGCGTGACAGGACCCATCGGACTCGTGACGGCCGTGGGCGCGGCGTCGCAAAACGGCATCGGGTACCTGCTTAGCTTGGCCGCTTTTATATCGGTGAATCTCGTCGTCATAAATCTCATTCCCATTCCCGCGCTCGACGGCGGCAGGCTCGTCGTCGTAGCGATAGAATCGGTCATGCGACGCTCCGCCCCCCGGCTTGCCGTGCAGCTTCTCAACACCGTCGGCATCGCACTCATCATTCTCCTCATGGTTACGGTGACGTACAACGACATCGCGCGACTTATCGCCTAAAAGGCGCGAAACGGCTGGGGTATCACGTCGTTGTTAGACATAGGTGTCAAGTATTCCCCTCGGGAATATGCGCTAGAATGCTTGTCACATGCGTCCCGTTAGAAATAGCGGACGCGCGTACACGATTATGCACACTATGGTCGGGATTATGAACACTAGCGTCTTAGGGGGCGGCACTTACTTGTCCGCGTCCTATTTCTAACGGGATGAGGCAATCACAGCTTTTCACCAAGACCCGCAAGAGCGCCCCCAAAGACGAAGTCGCGAAAAACGCGCAGTTGCTTATCCGCGGCGGTTTTATTCACAAAGAGATGGCAGGTGTGTATGACTTCCTACCGCTCGGGTATCGTGTGCTCGAAAATATCGTACGTGTCATTCGAGAGGAGATGAATGCGATAGGAGGTGTGGAATTGAACCTGTCGGCACTTCAAAATCCGGACGCGTGGCAAAAGACAGGACGCTGGGACGAGAAAGCGGTGGACAGTTGGTTCAAGACAAATTTGCGTGCGGGCGGAGAAGTTGGTCTCGGGTTTACGCATGAGGAACCGCTCACGGCGCTCATGTGCGAACAAATTTCCTCGTACAAGGACTTGCCCTCGTACCCCTATCAATTTCAGACGAAGTTTCGTAACGAGGAGCGGGCAAAAAGCGGCCTGATGCGCACGCGCGAGTTTTTGATGAAGGACCTCTATTCGTTCTCAAAAGAAGAGACGGAACATGCAGCGTTTTATGAAAAGGCTTCCGAAGCGTACATGAAAATCTGGAAGCGTGTCGGTCTGGGAGACAAAACGTTCAAGACATTTGCTTCCGGCGGCTCGTTCAGCAAATTTTCCCACGAATTCCAGACTGTCTGCGATGCGGGAGAGGACACCATTTACATCAATCAGGAACACAAGATTGCAATCAACAAAGAAGTCTTTACCGATGAGGTCAAGAAAGAGTTGGGGCTCGGCAATGATTTCACTGAAGCAAAGGCTGTCGAAGTCGGGAACATTTTTACATTGGGGACACGCTTCTCCGAACCGCTCGGACTCACGTACAAGGACGATGATGGAAAAGACAAGTCCGTATTCATGGGCTCGTACGGCATAGGGCCGGCTCGCGTCATGGCAACCATTGTCGAAGTACTGTCCGACAACAAAGGAATCGTGTGGCCAAAAGAGGTCGCACCGTTTGCCGCGCATCTCGTCGCCATCACCGGCGGTAATCAAGATGTCGCGGCTGAGGCCGACCGGATGTACGAACTCTTGCGCGAACATGGTATCGAAGTGCTATACGACGACCGCGACGTCCGTGCGGGAGAGAAATTCGCCGACGCCGAGCTCATCGGCATTCCGACGCGGCTCGTCATCTCCGAGAAAACACTCTCGCAGGGCGGTCTCGAAGTGAGCGAGCGGTCAAGCGGCAATGCGACGTTCGTTTCCGACAGTGGTATCGTAGAGCACCTCAAGAATTGATATGTTGGGGAATTTTAGTACTTGGTTGCGCAACATACGGGAGAGCATTCTCGGCTATTTTTCCAACGACATCGGCATTGATTTGGGTACCGCCAATACGCTCGTGTATGTGAAAGGGCGCGGCATCGTCATCAACGAGCCGAGCATCGTCGCACTCAACACCAAGACGGGACAGGTTGTCGCCGTGGGCACGCAGGCCAAAGAGATGATGGGCAGGACACCCCCGCATATTCAGGCGGTACAGCCGGTGGTGGACGGCGTCATCTCCGACTTCGAAGTCACTTCCGAAATGCTCGCGTACCTCATCAATAAGGCGCAGTCGGGCCACACCAAGCTCCTCGGGCCGCGCGTCGCAATCGGCGTGCCCTCCGGCATCACATCCGTCGAAGTGCGCGCGGTGCGCGATGCGGCCAAGGCCGCCGGCGCCCGCGAAGTGCACATCATCGAAGAGCCGCTCGCCGCGGCGATAGGAATTGAATTGCCGATACACGAGCCGGCCGGCAACATGATTATCGATATCGGAGGCGGCACGACCGACGTCGGCATCATTGCGCTCGGCGGACTCGTCAATTCCCGCAATATCCGCATCGCGGGCGACAAATTTAACTCGGACATCATGGGACACATCCGTAATGAATTCAAGATTCTGATAGGGGAAAAAAGTGCGGAGGAAATTAAAATAGCCATCGCGAGCGTGTCGCCAAGCCGCTTGCCGCTCGAAGCGATTGTGCGCGGGCGCGACCTCGTGACGGGCCTGCCGCGCGAAATCGTCGTGACCGAGCAGGATGTGCGCAATGCCATCGGCCACTCGGTGGAGGAATTGCTCGAGGCGATAAAAGAGGTGCTCGAGACGACACCGCCGGAAATCATCTCCGACGTCATGCAACGCGGCATCTATCTCGCCGGCGGCGGCGCGCTCATCCGCGGATTGCCGGAATTTCTCACGCGAAGCCTCGGTGTGCCGGTCGTCGTCGCTCCGGACCCTCTGACTGCGGTCGTGCGGGGTACGAGTGCGATTCTCAACGAAATCGAAGCGTTCCGTGAAGCGATACTAAGGAACGACGACGAACTGGTGCCGACCGAATAGTGCGGCGGAATATATTGTATGAGTGAGTTCCGCTCGAGCGCAACACGAAGAGACGGCCGACGCCGGCTCTTTTTTGCGACCGTCTTCGTACTCGTCGTCATCGCATTGGATATGTTTTCAGGCGGAAGTCTGCGCGCGACGGCGCGTTCCCTCACTGCACGGGTATGGAGCGCGAGCGCCTACGTGCGCGGTGCTGTATTCGGGAGCGGCTTCTTCTCGTCGCGCGCATCTCTCGCCTCCGAGAATGCGACATTGCGCGAAACGCTTGCCCGGTATCAGGAAGGCGCCGCCGGTTATCAGGTACTCAAGCAGGAAAACGACTCGCTCCGCTCGATGCTTCATCTGGCCCAATCGGAGCGGGGGATAACGGCACCGGTGGTTTCGTCAGTCATCGCATCTCCCTACGGCACATTTCTTGTCGGCGCCGGCACGACGGACTCCGTCGCCGTCGGCAGCCTCGTCGTGACGGAAGGCGGGTTTGTGGTCGGCACTGTATCTGAAGCCGCGAGCCGCACGAGTGTGGTCAGCGAGCTCTTCGCGGGCGGGTCGTCGGTCAACGTGCTCGTCGGCGGAGCTCCCGCCGAGGCCGTCGGTCGCGGTGGCGGCAATGCGCGCATTTCGCTTTCCCGCGACGTGAGTGTGCGCGAGGGTGATCCGGTCACCGCCCCGTCTCTCGGCGGTAGAGCCGTCGGCACTGTCGGCAAGGTTGTGTCCGACCCGTCAAACGCCTCGCAAACGGTGTATGTCATTCTTCCGGTCAATCTCGCATCACTCACCTACGTGTACGTCATACCCCGTCCATGAGCCTTAGAATCGCGGTTGCGGCAGTCGGGTTTATCGGGGCGGTATTTGCGCCGCCGTGGGTGACGCTCGTGTGCATCGTCCTGCTTTCTTTGCGGTACCGCGCGTGGGAGGTCATTATCCTCGGACTTATGACCGACCTCATCTGGCTGCCGGGCGGACCGTCACTGCATCTGTTTCCTCTTTTTACGGTACTTGCCTTGATACTGGTGTGGGGGCTCGAACCGTTGCGACTGCAGTTTCTTGAGTAATTCTATTTGGGGTATATTGCAGTGATGATGTTCCGGCGAAGAGGCAGAATACGGGTGATACGCGAAATTGCGCCCGAAGAAATATTTCTCGACTCGTCGAACCTGCCGGAGCATGATGCCCGCCAATTCGAAGGCCGCCTTGAGCGCCCCGTCGCGGCGCGTTCGATACTGACCGTAGGCGCCGTCTTCGTGCTCGTCGTCTCCGGTTTCAGCTACCGCGCGTTTCAGCTTCAGGTGGCTCAAGGCGATTCGTACGCAACCATCTCGCGTGAGAACACGCTCGACCACTCGCTCCGTTTTGCCACTCGCGGTCTCATGTTTGACAGGACCGGCATGGAGCTCGCGTGGAACGTCGCACAACCCGTCGCTTCTGATGCGACCTCCCTCGGCAATAGCCCGACGGGCGAGGCGACTCCGGAGAGATACGCACTGCGCAGATACGCGCCGGTCCCCGGCCTGTCGCATCTCATCGGGTTCCTGCAGTATCCCAAAGCTGATGCAAAAGGGCGGTGGTGGCGGGAGGAGTATTCGGGTGTCTCAGGCATGGAGCTTTCGTACGATTCACAGTTGCGGGGACAAAACGGCTCTACCATGGTCGAGCGTGACGCGCTCGGGAAGGTGGAGCGGGAAAACATCGTATCGCCTCCGGTGAACGGCGAAAATCTCACGCTCTCTATTGATGCCGGTGTACAGAGCAAACTCTATTCTCTGCTCTCGGCTCATGCGCGCGCGCAGGGCTTTCTGGGCGGCGCGGCGGTCATCATGGACGTGCGGACAGGGGAGATACTCGCGCTCACCTCCTTTCCCGAGTACGACCATCAGGCGTTTACCGACGGCGATGTCGCGTCGGTACGCGCGGGGAACGAAAACCCCCGCTCGCCGCTTCTGAATCGCGCCGTCGCCGGTCTTTACACGCCGGGCTCTATTGTCAAGCCGATTTTTGCCGCCGCCGCGCTCAACGAAGGGATTATCAGTCCCGACAAACAAATTCTCTCGACCGGCGCCATCACCATCCCGAATCCGTACGACCCGGCGCGTCCGAGCGTGTTTCGCGATTGGGCCGTCCACGGACTCGTCGATATGCGCACTGCGCTTGCCGTATCCTCCGACGAGTATTTCTATACGATTGGCGGTGGCTACGGTACGCAGAGCGGATTGGGTATCGGGAAGATTGACGAGTATGCGCGACGCTTCGGCCTCGCCTCGACGACCGGTATCGCACTCATCGGCGAGAAGGCGGGCATCATCCCGACGCCTGCGTGGAAGGCCGCTGTCTTCGGCCCCGAGGACCCATGGCGCATCGGCAACACATATCACACCGCCATCGGTCAGTATGGCTTTCAGATTTCACCGCTTCAGGCTGTGCGCTTTACCGCGGCGATAGCAAACGGCGGCAAATTACTGACCCCGCAACTTCTTGCTCGCCCCGCCGCTGGCGGGGCGAGCCCGACTCCCGAGTTTTCCATGGTAGGAGTTCCCGACAACTATTTGCAAATCGTCCGTGAGGGGATGCGGCTCGCGGTCACCTCCAACAGAAAGGATGCGACGGTTAAATTCTTCAACATCCCCGGCATCAAACTCGCCGCGAAGACCGGCACCGCCCAGCTCGGCTACCGCAATGAATCCATGAACTCGTGGTCGGTCGGATTTTGGCCGTCCGACAATCCGCATTACGCCTATGCGGTCGTGCTCGAGAAAGCGCCGGCAGGGACACTCTCCGGTGCCGCGCCGGCCATGTTGCCTTTTTTTCAGTGGCTAATCGCAAATCATCCGGAATATATTCAATGAAGTATCGTGTATCGCGTATGTAGTATCGTGTATATACAAGATACAAGATTCAAGATACATGATACGCGGAGCTTGCTACTGTGAGCCGAGACGGTATAATGCCTCGCGCACCGCATAAATACATATGAATCCCGTTAGAAATAGCGGACACGCGCAATCGGGTTCATTAGAAAGAGTCGGTGATATCAACATAGCGAAGTAGGGGGCGGAATTGATAGTCCGCGTCCGATTTCTAAACGGGATGAATGACGACGCAAATTATTTGAGCAAAGAGAAATTCGACGAATTCACGACCGAGCTTGAGCACCTCAAGACGGTCCGCCGCCGCGAGATTGCGGAACAGCTTGAGTACGCCCGCTCGCTCGGCGACCTCTCCGAGAACGCCGAATACGAAGAGGCACGCAACCTGCAGGCCGCGACCGAAGACCGCATCCGCGTCATCGAGGAGAGCCTTTCCCGCGCGCGCATCATCGAACACACCAAGAGCAACACCGTTTCTCTCGGTTCCTTCGTCACCATCCAGAAGCAGGGCGAGAAAGAGGAACATACCTACGAAATCGTGGGTTCCGCCGAGGCCAATATGCAGGACCACAAAATCTCGCACCTTTCGCCGCTCGGCTCGGCGCTGATGGAAAAGAAAAAAGGCGACACGTTCACCTTTGATACACCCAAAGGCGCGCAGAAGTACAAAATCGTGAATGTGAAATAAAGAAAAGGCCGCCCCTCGGCGGTCTTTTCTTTTTGTGGGTCAGGGATATTTCATGCGCCGTCGCGCATGAAATTCCACGACCCTGGCTCGCCCGTTTTTGCTGTTGCAAAAACATGGCTCCGCCTGTCCACAAAGACGAGACGACCTGCCGCAGGGCAGGCCGTCTCGTCTTTGTGGACCTGGGGGGAATCGAACCCCCGCTTGCGCAATGCGAATGCGCCGTTATACCACTTAACTACAGGCCCTAGTGAGAAGCGAAATGAATATATCATATTCATTTCGTTCGAGCGATGTGCATGTATGAATATACAGGCCCTGCTTCCGTGTGTCACAGAATATACCACAAGGGGAACAGGTCCACCTAGTTCAAAAACCAAATCGCGAGGTTGAGTACTGTCGCGAAGAGCACCCAGAGAAAATACGGAATGAGGAGATAGGCGGCGCGCCGGTCTATCTCCCATGCGCCGCAGATGAGAAAGAATATACAGCAGAGCAAAATGATGATGGTGATGAGCGCGACGAGGACCGCGTGGAAGCCGAAAAAGAATACCGTCCACGCGGCGTTCAATAGAAGGTGGGCAAAGAAGAGCGGCACCCATCCGCGGACCTCTGCGGCGAGCGGGTCTTTGTTCCAAATGATGGTGACCGCAATCGCCATGAGTCCGTAGAGCACTGCCCAGACAGGCGCGAAGAGCCAATTCGGCGGTTGGAAAAACGGCTTGTTGAGCATGTCGTACCAACTCCCAACGTCTGTGGTGATGAAAAGGGAACCGAGAAAGCCCGCTCCGTAGGAGGCCAAGACCGCAACGCCAAGGCGCGCAAGCCAGTTCATGAATCAATTAGCGCCTATGGATGATTTTGTGTCAAGCGTGTCCGACTAGCTAGAGTTTTTTCCTTGAGAAATACTTAATTCTAGCCGATATTGCATATAACGTCTTCGCTCGCGTCTTGTGAGAACAAGTTCTCGCAATTCCGCTCACTTGCCGTTATATTATTTCATATATCGGCGTTACTCGAGTCTGGCGAGACATCGGGTCTCGCCATTCCTCTCGTTAGCCGCTATAATCTCGCAACGCACCTTTAGCTCAGTTGGTTAGAGCGTTCGATTCACATTCGAAAGGTCGTAGGTTCGAATCCTACAAGGTGCACAGGGATTGCTCGGCAATCCAAGGTCAGAGGAGTTCTGCGTCGGGGTGTAGTATACCGGTAGTACGCACGATTCGGGTTCGTGTAGACCGGGTTCGATTCCCGGCACCCCGACAGAGAACTTCTATGGCCCAATCGGGCTGTCGTATAGTGGTAGTACGCATGGCTGGGGGTCATGCAGTCCGGGTTCGATTCCCGGCAGCCCGAACAGAGTGAGGGATGAGAACAGTGCCTACGCTCGGCAGGCCTAACCGTGCGATATACAGTTTCCGCACATTTCATCGTATAGGCATATTCGCGCGAATATGCGCATAGTATACTGATTGGTATATGAAGGATTTGGAAAGAATTTTGAAAGCGCTCGCGAATAAACGTCGGCTCGCGATTCTCAAATATCTCAAGGGCGGCAGGGCATCCGTCAGTGACATTGCAAAGACTATCAAGCTGTCGTTCAAGGCCACCTCAAAACACCTAACGATACTCACTGGTGCCGGCGTTCTGGAAAAGGAGCAAGAAGGTCTCGTGATGTGGCACTCTTTGAGCAGTAAGAAAAATCCACTTGTGTCAAAAACACTCGATATCATGTGACATATCAATCACGTGTCCATACCGGCATATTCGCGCGAATATGCCCATAGCAGTAGTGACGTAATTATCTACCGTTTATCGCTCCTCTCGGCAGGAATCGAACCTGCATCAATCCCTTCGGAGGGGACTATCCTATCCATTGAACGACGAGAGGTAGTGAGGAACAAAATGAGAATACCACATTCTCATTTTTTCCGAGCGCCCCTCCCGAAAGCTTCGCTTACGAGAGGTTACGAGCCGACTATATCACGAACAGTTTATCTCGGTCCTTTACTTCAGTTGACGAGTTGCTGTCGCCATGATGAAGCGGCGCTAGTTTCGCTATATCTGAAGCCGACAGTCTGGGAGTGGCCCACGATGATTGAGTTTCCGCGAGGCACGCATGTGCTGTTCGTGTGCAATGCAGGCATCAACCGTTCGTCGATGGCGTGTGCGGTGTTCAAGGCGAAAATGAGCGCTTTCAAATTCGATTGCAAAGTCGAGTACGCGGCACTGTACAGTGCGTTCGCCGGCGTGACGCCCGCCGATATGTGGCGTGGTGTGCCCGTGGCGCGCGATTACAATCTACGCGAATACAGGAGTCGCTTCATCGGGCAGGACGGCGTCTACAACGAGAGGACGCTTTTCTTTGGCATGGACGAACATGTTGTCGACGGCATTCGCGGTTACCCGCGCATTGACGAAGTGCGCGTGCGTCTGTTCAATCCGCCGAACGGCGTGTTTGATCCGCAATCGGCACAGACGAGGGAAGCCTTTGCGGCGTGCTTCACGCAGATTCACACCGGTGTGGACAAGCTCATCGCCTCGCTCGACATGCAGTAATCAACGACAGGCATTGGGCGCTCATACGCGAGCGCCCTTTGTATTTTCAATAAAGAGGCAGCATACTTAGACGCTATGGAACTTATCCGTCAATTCAGTGGCCTCGGAAAAGGGGATGCGGGCATTGCCGGCGGCAAAGGCGCGTCGCTCGGAGAGATGACACAAGCGGGGATTCCTGTCCCACCCGGATTCGTGGTGCTCGCAAGCGCGTTTGAGAAGTTTCTCGATGAAGCAAATTTAAATCAGGAACTGGATACGATTTTGGATCAAGAGGTGAGGCGCGACGAAATTCAGAGCGTTGACCTTGCATCGGCAAAAATTCAGCAGCTCATCACGAGCGCCAAGATGCCGGAGGACATTGCCCGTGAGATTTTGGAACATTTTAAGGTACTTGATGCGGAACGTGTCGCCGTGCGCTCCAGTGCGACCGCCGAAGACGGTGCCACTGCCGCATGGGCGGGGCAGCTCGAGTCATATCTCAATACTACGGAGGAGGACGTACTCGAAAATGTGCAGAAGTGCTGGGCGTCGCTTTTCACACCGCGGGCGATTTTTTACCGTTTCGAGAAAGGCATGCACGGCACGAAGATTTCTGTTGCCGTTGTAACACAAAAGATGGTGCAGAGCGAAGTGAGTGGCATCGCGTTTTCCGTGCATCCCGTGACCGAAGATTACAATCAGATGATTATCGAGGCGGGATTCGGCCTCGGGGAGGCGATAGTATCGGGTCAGGTGACGCCGGACAGCTACGTCATCGAAAAAGAGCCGCGCCGCATCATCGACAAGAACATCACCTATCAGAATCGCGCGCTTTGGCGCGCGGCAGCTGGCGGTAATGAATGGCGCAATCTTTCGGAGGAGGAAGGCAACAAGCCGGCGCTCACCGATAAGCAAGCGCTCGAGCTTGCCGAGCTTGTGCTCAAGATAGAAAAGCACTACGGATTCCCGTGCGATATCGAATGGGCATTCGAAGCGGGGAAGTTTTTCATTACGCAAAGCAGACCCATCACTACACTTTCCAAGCGATCATGACGCCGCCGCATGTTTTCGACCCATTATGTGCGTAATATATGAAAAACGAAACTCTTGCAATAAGAAACGACCCGTCAAAATGGTGGTTCTGGGGCCGCTGGAATCAGTGCGTGCTTTCCTCCGCTCTGTGGCACCGAAGCCTGCACATACCGGCTCTTAAAGAGCTCGGCATCAAGGTACAAGGGGACGAAAAGATATTGCACGGGAATTTCTATATTCTGAAGGCCGATTATGATGCGGTGGAGAAGACGCTTGGCGAGCAGGGGGTAGCATGGTTTCAACGGTGGTTTGATATGTATGAAAACAAAATCACACATCTCGATTCGTACAAAGGCGACTTCGATGGTTTCCTCGACGCGCTGCTCGATGTGCGCGGGCTCTCGTGCCTCATCGAGCTCGCGGACCATTGGATGGTGAAAGAACTTCAGCAAGCATGTGCAGAGAAGAGCTTATCCTATGAGGACGTGCTCGCGGCTATGCAGCCGCAGCGCAAAACGCTGCTTACGGAATTCCAAGAAGGACTACACACGCTCGGAAAGGGCGAAGAAACAGAATTCGTCAAGAAATGGGAATGGGTCGGCACACATGCCTTTGAGGGCGAATCACTCACTCGTTCGCGTCTTGATGATGTGCTTGCACAGTTAAAGAACAAGAAAGAAGTACAAAATACGATTTTCGAAATTCGAGATGCGCGACTGCGCGAGCTCATCGGTATCGGCAAGCAGATGGCATTCTTCCGCTCGTACTCTATCGAGGTGTCAAACAGGGCGATATACCGACAGCGGTCAGAAATGGAGCGGATTGCGGAATCGCGAGGCCTGACGTATTTAGAATTAGTCGAGCTCACCGATCTTGAGCTGCGTGCATGTATGCGCGGAGAAGCGGTACCCGCCGATTTTAGGAATCGCGATAAGCGCTTCGGCTATGTCGGCATTGGCGACGAAATCGAAGCGATATATGGATCAGCGCTCGATTCCGAGCTTGCGCTGCACGAGCGGAAAGTCGAGCGTGTATCCGAGCTGCGCGGCACAATCGCGTGCAAGGGTCGCGTAATCGGTACGGTGCGGCTTATTCTCGAGCAATCAGACATACCGAAAGTCGGAGTGGGCGACATCATCGTCACCGCCGAGACGCTACCGGATTACATCATCGCTATGCAGAAAGCTGCAGCATTCGTGACTAATCAGGGCGGCATTACATCGCACGCCGCACTCGTTGCGCGGGAAATGCGCAAGCCCTGCATTATTGATACAAAGATCGCGACACAAATATTCAAAGACGGGGATATGGTGGAAGTGGATGCGGATAATGGTATCGTGCGGAAAATATAGCTATGGACATTCGGATTATCGAGACAACTATTTCACTGAATGGGCTGCGAGATGTCGCAGAGGAGTTTTACGGCGACATGGTCAAGGGTGCGGTGGATATTGGAAAGGGCATCGCCGCATTCGGCGGGGAATATCATATCGACGCGAGTAATCTTCTTGTGGAGCACGGCTCGCGGCAGGGGGATATTTGGGGTTTCAACATTCTCCTCGACCAGTCTCGAGAGACATGGATAGAGTATACGTCGCTCATCAATATTCGGCCGCAGGCGGGCAATCGTGGCATGGAAGTGATGGACGCCAAGGTGCGTGATAGGATGAAAAAGATACTCGATGCGCTCATCGTATGAACACCACCCGAACCCCGTTGTTTCTCATGGCCAATCTGGGAGCCGAGGTCTCCCGTCTCGTCTCGTTCAAAGAAAAAGGCAATGAGGCTCTTGCCGATAAAGCATTCGGTAGGGCAGAGCACATGATTGCGGAGATAAAGACATGTCCGGAAATGAAAAGCAGACTGCAAGAAATTACACTTCTTGAAACTGCGGTCGCTGATATTGCGAATGGCGAGACGGCATCGAATATTTCAGCATCGCTACTGAAGTCGTATTTTCAACCGTTCGCGCTCCGCTTACTCTCTCAATAAATGTAAGTAGACAGCGGGTCGAAAGAGTATAAGAATGCGTCTTATGCAATATCCACTCGACCCGAAAGCTGAGCTTGTGAAGTGGGGCCCGGCGCCGGGCAGAGTCTACTACGCAGATTGGATGCAGGGTGAAGTACTGCTCTTTGCGCAAACATACCCGGGCCTGCGATGGCCTGATTTGCTGCAGCTCAACAAAGGGAATCTCTTGTGCGTGGTCATGGAGCAAGACGCAATGAATCGTTGTGGAGGAGATGTGTTCCTCAAGGAGATGCTGCCGCCAGAGCGGCGCGAGGAAAATCGCGCGAAGTGGCGGGAAGCACTACAGGCATTACGTTCAAAGGAATCCGCGCTGGAGCGCACCGACATGGCTCAATTAAGCACGCAAGAGTTCGTCGCTCTCTGGCGCGACTTTCAGAGTGCCGTGGATTACTTCTGGTGCCGTTCGGTCGTGCCGGAGCTTGCGAATTACGGGTCGAGCCCGATTCTTGAAAAGGCTTTGTTGGAGCATGTGCCGGCCGAACAATGCGGTTCTGTGATGGAGACGCTCACCGCACCCGAAGCCCCTTCCTTCTACCAGCAGGAGGAGGTGGAGCTCGCCGAAACGAACGACATCGCCGCTCATCAGAACAAATACTTCTGGTTGCATAACAGCCTCGACCATGTCGGAGTACTTTCTGCGGAGTGGTTCGCCGAGAGGAAGCATTCGCTCTCTCAGGATGTGAGAAAAAAGACGGCGGCGCGTTTCGATGAGGTGCGACGCAACAAAGAAGATGTGCGAATACGATACAAATTACCGGAGGACGTCATCGATATCGGCGAGGCTATCTCCGACGCGGTCCATTGGCAAGATGTGCGCAAAGGCGACATGTTCACATTCTTGCATTATCGGGAGATGCTTTTCGTGGAAGCGCAGCGGCGTTTGCGGGAAGAGAGGGAGGACTTACTCACGTTGCAGAGCGAAGAGATAGCACGACTGCTAGAGGGCGAGAAACTGCAGTTCGGCATAAAAGAAAGGCGCGAGGCGTGCGGATTCTTTTGCGATTCGAGCGCGATTCGTGCCGTTGATAGCGCGACCGCGCTTGCGTACTGGGATGCATATATCGAACCGCCGCTCGAGAGCGATACACAAGAGTTGCGCGGCATAGTCGCATCAAAAGGCACGGGAGCCGTCCGCGCGCGAGTGCGTGTGGTGCGCGACCCGCGAACGGCCGCGGATTTTGAGCAAGGCGATGTGCTGGTCGCAAGTATGACGACACCTGATTACATATTCGTCATGAAGCGTGCAGGCGCGGTTGTTACCGATACAGGCGGGCTCATGTCTCATGCGGCAATTGTTTCTCGCGAACTCAATGTGCCGTGCATTGTCGGCACAAAAATTGCGACCCGTGTCCTGAAAGACGGCGATGTGGTGGAGGTGGATGCTGACAATGGTATTGTGAGAAAGCTATGATATCCGGCATACGACACATATGGTTTGATTTCAGCGACACCATCGCACATATTAATAAAAGCGTGGCAGATAAGCTGATGCACACGGCGTATGCGAAAGTCACGAAGAAGGAACTCACACCGGAGCTGGTAGCCGAATATGATGCGATGCGTAAAAAGCATGGGTCGAGCACTGCGGTATTCGTCTCGCTTGGAACGCCGAGGACATATCTCGTGGACCGACTTGCCAATATCGACCCGAAAGTGCTGTATCAACTCGCCGATGAGAACATTCCGGAGGTACTAAAAAAGCTCCGTGAAATCTTGCCGATTTCTATATTGTCTAACAACAGACTGGATGTGATATTACCGTCATTGGGAATCGAACCGGGTTGGTTCACGAATATTCTCGGGCCGGATACAGTCAAAAAGCCGAAGCCTGCACTTGACGGGTTCCATATGATGATAGAGCTCTCCGGAGCCACGCCTGCAGAGATTCTCTATATCGGCGATGAGGTGCAAAAGGACCTTGTACCGGCAAAATCGCTTGGTATTAAGACGGGACTGCTCTGGAGCATCTCCGAAGAAGCTGATTATTGCTTTACCGATTTTCAGGATATTCTGAAGAGGTTCGAATAATTTGACTCAACTATGGCCCTCGCATTCGCTGCAGACAGAAAAAATACCTACGTGTACCCGTGGTACATCGCCGACATCACCGCTACCAAGGACCTCGAAAGCATCATCGGGCTTAATATCGCGCGGACGTTTCTCACGGTCGAGAATGATTTCATCACGATGTACTACGACGACGAGACCACCGATCAGGTCGGCGCGGCACTTCTCAAAAAGATTCTCGCTGACAGGAGTTTCTTCGGGTCTGTCGTGAGCAATTTGTACGGGCGCGCGGAGGAACTGAAACAGTTTTGCGAACAAAGCGCGCGAGACACCGGAAAGAAGAGCGAGGAAGAACTGCTCGAAATGTACTCCACGTATACAGAAAAATTACGTGCACTGCGCACGTGGGGATGGGTGCCGGCCATGATGGACGGCATCTCCGAGCCTTTTTTGAGCGCCTTTCTCATGGAGCGATTGCGCTCTCACCTCGAGCCCCTTGGGCGTGCCGAGAAGACGGCCGAATACTATTCACTCCTCTCATCAAGCGAGAAAGAGAGCGAGGTGCAGAAAGAGGAGCTTGCCCGCCTTGCGCTTCTTGTTGCCGTGCAAGCCGGTGAGAATGGAGAGCAGGCGTTTGCTCTCATCAAGGCGGGTGACGAGGACGGTTTGCGCACATCGTATCCCGATATCTATCGCCAATTGACGGCGCACACACAGGAGTTCGGCGCGCTCACCTATGGGTATAGCGGGCCGCCCATGAGCGTCGCTTACTTGCTCTCAGTTCTCAAAGACGACCTCAAGCAGGAGCCGGTGAAGCGGGTCAAAGAGATACACGCGCATTTCCGCGATATCAAGGTACAGAAATCGGCACTTGCCGAAGAACTGAAGCTTCCCGAAGAGCTGCGCTTTGCGCTCGAGGTCGCTTCCGAACTCATGTACATGAAGGATTGGCGCAAGGGCGCATACCAGCGCTCGTACTGGCTTATGGACGCCGTCATGGAGGAGCTTGCGAAACGGCTGCAGATTTCGCTCAAGGAAATAAAATACATGACGCTCGATGATGTGCGGGAGATGTTTGGCGGCGACAGGGAAGCGTGGCGCGCCAAGCTCAAGGAGCGCCTGCTCTCATGCTGCGCTCTCACCGAGCACGGCATCACGAAAGTGTATGAGGGCGCGGAATGTGAAAAACTCAAAGCGGAACTTCTTCCGAAAAAATTCGTTTCAACAGGTCAGGAAACAGAAATCAAAGGGCTCGTGGCGTACCCCGGCTTTGTCCGCGGCACGGTGAAAATCGTTCTTACCGTCGAAGACATGGCGAAGCTCAATGACGGTGACATCCTCGTCTCATCTTCGACCAATCCCGACCTTATTGTCGCCATGAAGCGTGCGGGCGCATTCATCACCGATATCGGCGGCATCACCTCGCACGCGGCAATCGTGAGCCGCGAACTCAAGAAGCCTTGTATCGTTGGGACAAAAAACGCGACACACGTACTCAAAGACGGGGATACTGTGGAGGTAGATGCCAAAGCGGGTGTCGTCACCATCGTGTCGCGTGCGTAAACAGGCTGTATGTCCATTCACGAAGACATCGCTCAACATCCTTGGGAGTATCTTGGTGCCGCCGCTCTACCGCTCTACATCACTATCTACCCGCCGCTCTACACGCAGGGCTTTTTTGACCGCTTCGGAGTGAGCACGGACATCCTTTACATGTCCGATTACCGCAAAGCGTATTGGTTTATACGGCGTGACCGGCTCGAAGAACTCGCCATTCGCACGCTGCCGGAAATTGTCGAGGAGGGGTGGAGTTGGTACGACCGTTGCGTCCGCGAACTCCGGGGCTTTCAGACATTCAATCAGACGTTTTTGAAGCAGGATCTCGCCGTACTTTCAGATGAGGAGCTTCGCTCGTTCATGCTTCAGTACCGCACGACATTCATGCCGCCGTTCGTCACGAACAATATCATCGAGGCTCAAAGCTATTACCTGCTCCATCATCTCAAAGACATGCTCATCGCAGAGGGCATCGATGCATCTCATGCAATGCATCTTATTGATCAGTACGGCCAGACGGCCGCGCCGAATTATCTTCGTGAGTGTGCGGAAGAGTTCCGCCGCGCGCAGGACGATACGGCGCGGGAAATCGTCCGGCGCAAGTATTACTACATTTTCAACGACTATCTTGGCGAAAAGGAGGTCACGTTTGCCGAACTCAAGAAGCTTGCCGATTCAACACCGTATGAAGTCGCGGAGCGGTTCCATACCACCGGCATTTCGGAGCGCGCGCAAAAGCTTCTCATTGCGCTCCAAGCCGTCGCGACCGTGCAGGATGTGCGCAAGGCCGAACTTCTCGAAATGGTCTCGGCGGCCAAACGATTCGGCATTGAATTCGCGCGGCGAAGCAACACGCCCTTCGAAGATATCGAGTACGCAACCTGGTACGAGCTGGAGGCGGGGCGATGGAATATCGATGACCTGCGGGCCCGCCGCGGCATCTTCGTAATGTACTGGACCGTCGACAACTTCTCTTCTTATTATGGAGAAGAGGCGGCGAGGCTCTTGAAAGAGGCGGAACAAAATATTCTCCACGTGGCCGAGGGAGCGGACAGAGGTCGGTGGCGTCTGTGCGTCCAAAGGGGCCGCGCGTGGCCGCGCGGTCGTTGTATTCAACACGTCCGAGTTCGACAAAGTGCAACCCGGCGACATTCTGTTTACCGTGATGACACGCCCGGAATTCCTGCCCGTCATGCACCACGCAGCCGCCTTCGTCTGCGACGAAGGCGGTCTCACGAGTCACGCGGCCATCGTCGCTCGCGAGATGAAAAGCCGTGCATCGTCGGCACACGTATCGGAACGCGGGTCTTTAAAGACGGTGACATGGTGGAAGTCGATGCTGAAAAGGGGATTGTGAGAAAAATATGAGCGGCGCGGAAAAGAAAATGACGACGTACAGGGATGTCGAGAAATTCATTCGCTCAAACACATTCGACGTGCAGCATGCCCCATGCGCTCTTTCTCTGTGCGACATCGCGTTCGAAGCATATGCCGGAGAGAAAATCAGTTATTCACCGGAGATACTGTTTATGCGCGATAATTTTTTCTGGCAATTCGTACCTGAATCACTGCTTACCGCTTACGCCGGGAAACTCATAGATAAGTACAGAAAAGATGCATCTTGGTTTGCGAACGTATTTACAGAGCAGGAGCAGTATTTTCAAACCAGCGGGAGGGCATGGCGGAAACAGGAGACTTACGGCAGTCAGCCTGACGTGCAGGCGTTTTCGGCATTCACAGACTCATTTTCCGAGTGGTGGGCATACGGCATCGTAGGCGACGACAAAGGTCGCGTGGCGCAGGAGAATCTCGAAGGGATACTTCTGTCAAAGTACGGCTTCTCAAAAGCGAAAGCCGAGGACCTGCTCAATGCAGTCACGCATCCCGATGAACTTTCGGCGATTAATCAGGCCCGCGTGGATTTTCTGGCGCTCTGTAGCGGAGATGGCAGTGAAGCAAAAATCCGCCAATATATCGGGGATTATTTCTATACAAAGACGAATTATTTTGACAGGACCGTACTGACAGTCGATACGGTACGTGAAGACATCGGGACCGAGAAGTCGTCACGAACGATAGATGAGATGGACAGTGAGCGCACGTCTATACAGAACGGCCACGCGGAAATGATACGGCATAAGAAGGATCTCCTTGCGACATTGGCGCTCGAACCGGAAGATGCGACACTTCTTGGCTATTTGCAGTACATGGCGCAGTGGGTTGACGTCCGAAAGGTGCTGATGATGAAGCAGATTTACTGGTTGTTCTGTTTCGTGCACGTCTTCGCTGAGTACGCCGGTGTGCCGTACGACGAAGCGACGCGCTATATGATTCCCGAGATTGTGGCGCTTTCGCATAAGGTACCCGTGTCGAAAACGGTTGTCGAAGACAGAAAGAAGGGGTTATTTATTGTATATCAAACAAACGTTGAGCCGGTGATATTTATGCAACCCGAGGCAGGCCAGCTGTTCGAGACACTCCAAAAGACAAACGCATCATTGGAGGTAAAGGGAAGTGTTGCTTGTCGCGGGACCGGCGGTAGTATCCGCGGCAAGGTGCAGATAATCAAAGACCCGGAACGCGATGTGTTTGTCGCCGGCAACATTTTGGTCACAAGCATGACACGCCCAGAATTCGTCCCGCTCATGCGTCATGCGCTCGCTATCGTCACCGATGAGGGAGGCATCGCATGCCATGCGGCCATCGTGAGTCGTGAGCTCAAGAAGCCCTGCATTATCGGGACGAAAAATGCGACACATATTCTGAAAGATGGTGATGAGGTGGAGGTTGATACCGACAAGGGGATTGTGAGAAAGCTATAAATTTTGTTAGGATATCCGCGAAGGGCCGCTAGCTCATCTGGTAGAGCGTCCGCATGGCATGCGGGAGGTGACCGGTTCAAGTCCGGTGCGGTCCACCAAATTTGATTTGACGAAGAATCCAGCTCGCGCGCGGCGGAGCCGCGCGCATGGAGTGGCATTTCCGCAAGGAAATGCCACGGCTTTCCGAATT
>JBBTSX010000006.1:0-46520 GCA_038064535.1 Patescibacteria group bacterium | reverse complement strand
GTCGGCATCGGGACGACAGTTCCCGAGGCTCGCACACAAATAACCGGCGGCGGGCTCTGCGTCGGGTCGGATGCCAACTGCAATACCGACAACAACACCGAGGGCACGGTGTATTCCTCCAACACCGCGATGACGGTGTACGACGTTGCCGAGAATTATCCGACCCGCGATACGGAAGTCGGCCCTGCCGACATTGTCGCGCTCGATACGGAGCAGGGGGTGTTTGTAAAAAAGGCAACTTCGGCAGGGGGACGAGTGCTCGGCGTCATATCCGGCAACCCGGCCGTCCTCCTCGGAGGATTCAACGGCGCGCAGTTTGCCGAGGAGCGGCAGGTCGCCGTCGGGCTCTCGGGCCGCATTCCGGTCAAGGTCAATCTTGAGGGCGGGAATATCCTCATCGGCGACCACCTCGCGCTCTCGTCGGTGCCGGGGGTGGCGAAGAAGGCGGCGGACGGCGAGCAGTCCATCGGGTATGCGTTGGAGAATTGGACGGAGACACAGGAGGCGGCTCAACGCGCAGGCAACCTCGGCACAGGGACGATTCAGTTCTTCATCACGCATGGCACCCTGGCGGGCCTCTCCGTGGCCTCGCTCGCCGACGAGCTTGCCGGGCAACCTGCCCCGGACTCGCTCGCGAGCCGCTTCCTCTCCAACATGCTCGCACAGGTCAAAAAATGGCTTGCAGATGCGGGCAACGGGATAGGCGATGTGTTTGCCCGCGCCTTCCACGCCAAGGACCAGATTTGCATCGGGGAGACCTGTGTGAACGAAGACCAGCTAAAAGCCCTCCTGGCGGCTCAAAATGGGGCCCAGACGGCTTCTGCCGGTTCGACTACGCTCACGGCAAGCAGTACTCCGATAATCCAAATCAACGGCAACAATCCGGCGATGCTCGCCGTCGGTGTCGTATACGCCGATCTTGGCGCGAGCATCACCGGCCCGACCACGGCCGATACGAATCTCGGCATCCGCTACTTCGTTGATGGCATCGCGGTGAGCGAGGTGCAGATAGACACGGCAACGTCGAGCACGCACACGGTAGACTACGTCGCCACGAATGACGCAGGTACCGCCACGAGCACCCGCACGGTGGTCATCGGAGCCGTGGCCGAGCTTCCCAGTGCCGATGTTGGCGAGACTGAAGCGAACCCAAGTGGGACCTCGGCCCAAGGCGACAGCAACATCGGCACCGGGCTTCCCGCTGCCGAGGTTGCGAGTTCAAGCACGTCCCAATCGTCTCTTGTGATTGTCCCCGAACTCGTCGTCGTCATGACCGCCACCTCGACGACCGTCGTTTCCGCGGCGACCACGACCACCCCGTAAAAATCCATGAAAAATCCCGTCAATTTCATATCACGGATAGCGGGGTGGAGACCGGAAATCCACTAAACTCATGTGTTTTGGGTCGGGGGAGGTCGTGATATGAGTCCCAAACGGAATCGGCTCAACGCGATTGCAATATCGGCACGGGGCCGCCGAGATATGGCCTTTGTGTGCCATTGATTTTTCATAAATGCATTAGTATACTGCTCCGTATGACCACCGTAACAATACCTAAAAAGCTGACTGGCAGAGATGAGCTCGTCGTCATTTCAAAAAAAGAGTTCGATGCCCTGCGAGCGCAGGCTTCGGGCGAGGAACCCGTCACGGAGAAGAACATCCTTCGTTGGAGTCGTGAAGCGAAGCGCCTCTATAAGGCCGGCAAGCTGCCGAGATTGAATCCCCGCGACCTGTGAGAATCTATTACCGTCCCCGATTTCTGCGCGTGTTTCGTCGGCTCGACCCGCAGCTCCAAAGGCGTGCTCGGGAACGAATCATACTGTTTGAGCGCGAACCGTTCGATCCGCGTCTGGATACGCACCGGCTCCACGGCAAGCTTAAAAATCAATGGAGTTTCTCGGTCGACAATAGAAACCGGATTTTGTTTGAATTTCTGAACAAGAAAAAGGATGAGGTTGGCTTTCTGGACGTCGGCGATCACTCGATATATCATTAAAGCAAGTTAGCATTTCCCAACACGCTCATACACCGAGCAGAGAGGCGCAGCAGGTCACCAACCTTTACTTTTGCGCTGCGCTTGGAATCGCCGAATCCGCCGAAGTTGGCGCAGCGGGGCTATCCAATACTCTCTGCTCAGGGCACAAATCATCCTGCTGTCATGGTACCATTGATACCGAATCGCGCACGAACCTATGAGTCTCTGGGGAAAACTGTTCAGTCGCAGTGCCGAAATTGCCGGTGATAATGCGGTCCCTGATGGGACTTCGCCCCAAGGCGATGGCAACACCGGCACGGGGGCGCCGAGATATGAGATAATCCTTTCATGAAGATATGATAGGAAACTTTGCAAAAGGCAAGACGGCGGTATTCATCGATGCGGCGAATGTTTTTTATGCAGAGCAAACGCTTGGCTGGCGCATCGACTATCAGCGGCTGGCAGAATACCTCCGGCGAGAATTGTCTTTGGCCGGACTTTATTACTACACCGGCATAATAGAGAAAAACGAAAAACAGCGTGCGTTTCTCAAGAAATTGGAATCGTTCGGATATGCGGTAACCGCAAAGGAGGTAAAGTTTATCAAACAGTCCGGCGGCAGATTCACTTCGAAAGGCAGTCTTGATGTCGAGCTTGCACTCGACGCATATATCCAACTCAATCAATATAAGACATGCGTGTTATTTTCCGGGGACTCCGATTTTGCATATTTGCTCGACGTTCTAAAACAGAAAAACAAACATGTCGTTGTTGTCTCGACACGGGGCCATATCTCAAAAGAGTTGATTGTGCGCGCCAAGTATGTCGCCCTGCCGAAGCTGCGGACAATCATCGAAAGGACTTAAAATTCAAGGAGCCGGACAAGCCGGCTCCCGAGGTTCGATAAGAATCATAATATATGAGTCAGAATGAAAGTCAAATGAAATTATGAGCCTCTGGGGAAAACTGCTGCGTTCCGTTGCCGAAATTGCCCGACCCGCTGCCGATGTTGCAGTTCCCGTTGAGGGCGAGTCCCCAACGGGGACAGAGGGAAACGCCGAACAAACGGCCGGCAATACCGGCATTGGGACAAGTCGCGCTGCAGAAAGTTGCCCCTACTGCGAATCCAAGAATTTTGTCAAAAGAGGCACCCGCAAAAACGTCCACCAAATCGTCCAGCTCTATCTGTGCAAAAATCCCGACTGCGGCAAGACCTTTACCGCGCAGGATGTGAAGGGCAAGCACTTTCCGCTCAACGTCGTCATCGAGGGCATGAGCTACTACAATCTCGGCTGCACGTTTGAGGAATCGTGCGCGATTCTACATAAAAAATTCGGCGTTAATCCCGAGCCGGCGACTCTCTCCGCGTGGGTCGAAGAATACAAAATGCTCTGCCGCTTCGAGCGCCTGCGCCCGTACGCGACTAAAATGTACAAGCCCAAGGACATGGTCGAGGTGGTCTCGATGGCGCACCGCCAGCTGTACCGCTTCCGTTACCATCGGGCAAAAACCCGCTTGATGCTCGAAGAGTTCGGCAACCGCAATTTGAAGCGGCTCAAGGAGTATCTCGACGCCGTCTCGTCCGAAACCCCGCATCAGTATTTCCAAGAGGGCGGCCGCATGAGCGACGTGCGGAGCAAATTCGACACCGCCGACATGATTGTGAAGTCGAAAACAAACTACGCCAACCGCCTGGCGGCATTCGTTTTGCAGGCCACTCCCGACAACAAGGCGCGGCACGAAGCCGTGCAGCGGTTTTTCCTCGCCAACGACTCCGTGACCGTCGCGACCGAGGTGCCGGTGTACATCCGGCGGGAGGATATTGAACATATGGAGCGCGTATTAAAATTCAAAGTTCTGGAAGAGGGCGGTTTGAGGTTCAAAGGCGACAAGGATAATCGGCCCAATGCGAAGACAATTTCGGCACGGGGGCGGCTGCTGACGGGCCACATCGACCTCGTACAAATCCGCAACGGCCAAGTGTATATTTTGGACTACAAGCCGGGCGCCTCGAAAGAGCGGCCCATCGAGCAGCTCACCTGGTACGCGCTCGCGCTCTCGCGCCTCACCGGCCTGCGGCTCTTTGAGTTTACCTGTGCATGGTTCGACGAGAAAGACTACTATCAATTTTACCCGCTGCATGTAGTGAAGAAATTGCAAAGCAAGTCGAAAAAGCCGCGCAAAAGAATAGTACACTTTAAAGACGGAACAAAAGCGGAGGTGCCGCGCGTCCCGCTGCCGAGGTTGACGATTGTACCGCGAGGCCCCGTCGAAATTACAGGGCGTCCCGCTGCCGATATTGCCGGTGATACTGCGGGTCCCAATGGGACATCGCTTCAACAGGCTGCCAATGTCAGGCACGGGGACGTATAATATCGGCACCGGAACTCTATGACGTACTATAAAAAGTCCTTTACCCCCAGGAAGCCCGTTAGGACGTTCAGAGATCTGGACGTCTACCAAAAGCCGCTGGAGTGCGCGGTCCTTATATCCAAAGACATCGCGCCGCAGCTCGCCAAAAACAAATATCCGTATGTCGAGCGGCTGACCGACTGCGCGATGGCCGTACCGCTCTTCGTCGCCGAGGCGCACTCGTTGCGTTTTGCCGACTTTGCGCTCGGGGTCGGTTATCTGGAGAAGGCGATGTCCACCTCCAACAAAATGGTCGTTTATCTCGAACACGCCAAGGGGCTCTGCGGCTCGAAGTTCGACATGGGGCTCATCGACGATGTCATTGGCCGGTACGTGATTGTCCGCACCAAGATGTTCCACCTCGAAAAGTCGTGGAAGCGTTTCCGCACCGAATATCAGGACGACAAAACCGGCAAGGGGAAAGGCGACCTCAAATATTAGGCGTCCCCGTGCCTGACATTGCCGTCGCCTTGGGCCGAAGTCCCTTCTGGGACTGCTTTATCACCGGCAACATCGGTAGCGGGACGCTATACACACCGCCTTTCTTGACCCCTTCATGAAGAGGCGTATCGTGGGATGTTATGCACGCTCGCATGCGCGGATTTTCGCGCAAGATGTTCCTTGTGTTCGCTTTTGCTGTCGTATTGTACAGCGGTATCCCTCAGTGTGTGCGCGCGGCGGCCCTCTCTGCCACGCAAAGTCCGATTGCGGCCGTGAGCGCGGGACCCCCCGGCACCGGCTGGTCATCCTCGACTCTTGCCGACGCGATTTTAGTCGACGGTGCCGAGGCCAAGCTCACCAGCGCCATGCCGCTGGAGAGCGCGAGTCAGCTCTTGGTGCTCACCGGATTCAATTTTGACATTCCCGCCGATGCGACGATAACCGGCGTTGCCGTCTCGGTGACGCGCCGAAGCACCTCGAGCTCGGACGAGTTCGTCCAAGACTCCGCCGTCGAGTTGGTCGGAGTTTTTGGCACCTCAACATCGCTCTCAACAGCAGCCGCATGGCCGGCAACGCTCGCGGCTGCCGTCTACGGCGATTCCTCGACGCTGTGGGGCGTGAGCCTCTCGCCCGCCGACGTCAACAGCGCTAGTTTCGGACTCGCCCTTGCTGTGCAAAACACCGACCCTGTGTCGGCGCATAACGCCCGCGTCGATGGTGCGACGATTACTGTCTACTATACGGTCCTCGCGGCGCAGGTCATCACGGTCGGTACTTCCTCGCCCGCAAGCGCCGCGTACGGGTTGGTTTTCGACGTGGCGGCCTCAGCGGACTCCGGGTTGCCGGTCGCCATTGCCGCGTCGGGCGCGTGCTCGGGCACCGGCTCGGACTCCGCGACCATTACGATGGCGAGTAGTACCGGCGACTGCACCGTCAGTTACAGCCAAGCGGGCAACGCGGAGTACGCCGCTGCTGCCGATGTTGTAGAAGTCGCGGCGGCGCAAAAGGCGCCGCTCCGGCTTGCCGTAGCCAGCACCACCAAGCAGTACGGCGAAGAGGTGATATTCGACGGCGCGTTTTCTTTCGACGGCGGGACATCCTTGTACGGCCCTGACACGGTCACGGGCATTACCAAGACGAGCGCCGGTGCTGCCACGTCCTCGTCTGTTGCCGGCTCGCCGTACTCCATCGTGCCGAGCGACGCCGTTGGAACAGGGCTCGACAACTACGACATCACCTACGTGAGCGACAGTCTCACGGTCCTGCCTGCGCCACTTTCCATAACCGCCGATGCGAAGAGTAAGATTTTTGGTGACCCGGACCCCGCGCTGACTTATGCGCACAGCGCTCTTGTAGGTGGCGACACCGAGGCAATCTTTAGCGGCTTGCTCACTCGCGCCGTCGGAGAGGACGTTGGCGCATACGCCATCGGGGAAGGCACGCTGAGCGCCGGTGCCAATTATGAGGTGTCGTTTACGAGGGCGGAGTTGGTGATACAGGCGGCTCCGCCGCCGGAGCCGCCTCAACAGGAAGGCAATATCGGCACGGGGACGAACGGCGCCCCCGTCGGAAGCTACGGCATGGTCAATGCCGTGGTACCGATTGCCCCGGCAACTTCGGCGGGGGACGGCTCAACGCAAAGCATCAACGTCGGGCGTCCCGCTGCCGATGTTGTGGTTCCTGTTGAAGGCGAGTCCCAAACGGGGACAGAGGGAAGCGCATTCAACATCGAGCAACCTCGGCAGCGGGACGCCGCGACAGCGCCGCCGCCTACTCAAATCAAGGCGCTCACCAAGGAGGCGACGGTAGATATTAAACAATCGCCAATGGTCGCTTCAGCGGGCAGCAGCAACATCGGCACCGGGATATTCAGGGCCGTCCTCGACTTTTTTAAGTTTCTCGGCAAGGTACTATTTGGTCTTTAGTGCCGCCACTGGCCGCGACGAGTACTTCCGATACCACCACTCCTACAACATCAGGTTTATAGATATCCGGGAGCGAATCGCTGGTACCGGTTTCACTCGACGAAGATAATGGAGTTGGCATAGTGGAGTGTCGTTTCAAGAAGCGTGTGCCGCAATTGACTACGGAGCGATATGAGATCGGCTCCCCGAAGAAGCATGTTGGCGGTCATGGAATGCCGAAAGAGATGCGGATACACGCGCTTCTTAATGCCTGTTCTGCCGGTAATCACCGAGACCATTTTTCGTACATCTCCGGTGCATAACTGGTTCCCGTGCACGAGTGTAGTGAAGAGAAAATCTTTTGCCTCCCGGGGGAATGCCGCGAGGTATGCAAGGAGCACAGACGTACACTCGGGAGCTATCTCTGAAACACCGTCTTTGATGCCCTTGCCGCGAATAATCCTGATTGCGTTTTGAGTGATGAGGCGTCCCGCTGCCGAAGTTGTCTTCCCGTTGAGGGCAATCTTTTGCGACTGCGGACCCTAACGGGACTTCGGCCCAAGGCGCAGGCAATCTCGGCACGGGGGCGTTCAGTAAGCGTGTCGGTCACTATCGGCCGCGGCTTCTTCGGCCGTCCGTATCGTGTGGGACGTCCGATGAATGCGAGATACTGTTCGAGCGCAAGCACGGTATTGAGCTTGTGGTGATATGAGTACCCGGATGTGTATATTTTCTCGACGAACTGCTCCGCGCTTTCTTCACTCGGATATTGCCCAATCTCCCGTGTAATTCGCTTCATAGCACCTGCATATCCGCTGACCGTAACCGGCTGAAGACCTTTGCGAGCAATGAGAAACCGCACGAATGTTTTTTCGTTTTCCATACTAGTGATGTTTACCTTTTAATAAAAACAACAAAGCCGCGGTTGAAGCTCGCGGCGGGATAATACTTACCATCTCTTCGCGCTCTACTGGGCGGCGAGAAAAGTCCGCCCCACTATTGAATCACTTTTCGCCTCCGGAGAACGACAGTATGTATTGTCACCCAAAGGATGGTTATGATGAGAAAAATGAGTCCCAAAAACTGGGCAACAACCAGTCGTTCCTGAAACCCGAATCCTCCCGAAGACACGGGAGAAAATGCGAGGACGACGGCTGTCGCAAGAAGGTATATGCCTGCGAAAATACTCCACCGCTGTACGGTCTCATCAAAGCGGGCAAAGAGAATAACCACCGCAGAAGCTACGAGCCACTGGCTAAGCGCCAGAAGAGGGGTGCCAACTGCACTCATACAATATTCGCCATAAAAGGAATCGCATGTGCTGGTTGCGAGTGGTTCATAGAATCTGAATACGTACCCTATCGTCCAAAGAAGAATCGCCATCCCTAATGGGAGAATTTTCCAAGCGTTTTGTTTGATAAAGGCAATCATAATCCTATAATCTTGCGAAATATGTTTTTGGCTGTGCGATATATGCGTAACCACCATTTTTCCTTCGTCGGTGGAGTCGATGTTGAAAACTCGGTACCTGCGCTGAAACTAGCGGCCGCACCTGCGACAAGTCTAGCATTGTTCGTGGCGGGACTAGCCTGTTGTACAGCAACAACTTTCTTGGTAGGAATCGCAATTACCTTTTTGGCTACAATGACCACCGGCCTTACTTCCTGTGGAGAAGTAGTCGCAATGTCCGCTGACGACGTTGCCGTCGCGATTATTATTGTTTCAGGCGTACTCGTAGAAGTTGAAGTCGCCGTAGCTATGATGGCGACAATCGGGCCGTTTCCTCCTCCGCCCCCACCTCCGCGTCCGGATTGAACTTCTGGCGCTGGCGTCTCCGGCACGTCCTCCTCCTCGTCGGCTGTAGAGTCTTCATACATCGCGATACCGCCCGCAGGAAGCTCGACATCCGTTTCCCCATCACCATCCTCGTCAATTGCCAGATTCGAGGCACCGGAAATACTGCCTCCGGCCGACATGTTCATGCTGATAATCGTTTGCGGCTGGACGGGAATATTTACAAACGTCGTCGACGCTACGCTTGTATTGCCCGTCAATTCCTCTATATCAAAGGTGGCGGTGCCCGACCCCTGTCCGTCGAGAACGATATTGACCGACGTCGAACCGTCGGAGAAAATATATTGCACTTCCCCGAACTGGTCATAGTACGTACCTTCAACGTTGTTCTCGACGTAACTCACTACCGTCCCGTTGGATAAAGTCGTTGTAGCGATGCCTGTGTGATTGCCGTCCGCATCGTAGATGTCGAGAGAGACCGGTGAGTGGACGCGGTAAATGAGATGCTTCTCGCCTGCAAAGCTCGGAGCTGTCGTGGTGATGGTGCTCGGAAGCGAGTCTGTATTCTCAGAAATTATCTTTCCGAGGAACGAAGTGATGTCGGACGCGCCCATGATTGTCGCGTGCGCAACCTCTGTATGAGTGAGGTTATATTTAAGAATATTGAAGTAGTATTTCTCTCCGGTGCCTGCATGCGCACTTGCTTCTATTACGGTTCCATCGCCCTCCACGATCAGCTTAGGTTCATAGGCCAAATGCGGATCACCAAAGAGACAAAATGTGCAGCTATCAACGTACTTGATAGTTGCCGGCGTCGCAATCCCCACCCCGGCAATTTCATACAGTTCCACCCCATCTGGCGGCTCCCAGTCGTCCAATTCCGCATGGAGTATTGCCGCTTGGTTCAAGAGATCGTAATTAAGTACGTTTGGTGCATCCGTATCGTCTGTCGCCGGTTTATCGCGACCCTCAAGCCCCAGGAGGAACGAACGCAGTGATTGATACGAATTGAGCGTACTGCCGTACGCGGCGTTGAACGCTCCGCCCGTTGTTGCATCATTAAAAAATTCCACAGGGGGTATCGCGACGTCGGCAAAATATCTTTCTGACGGAAGGAGGGTGTACGCGGCGGGCAAATTTTCGGCTAGCATCCGTGCTGTTGATGTTTTCGTAATGAGGCCTTGCAGTAGGGCCTGTCCATATCCGTGCAACAATACTGCGATGGCCTTCGGCGTCCCCGTCTGTGGTACGCCGACGAATATCATTTTGTCGACCAATGTCTCTTCTCCCGTCTCCCTCAGTTTCTCCATCAACGCCTTGGCGAGAAGACCGCCGTTGGAATGCCCGATAATCGTCACCTTTCCGCTCTTTGATGTTCCCGCGAGGCGTTTCAGCTCCTGAATGATGTACGGCGTGTCGGTAGCGGTGAGATACGAAATATTGTCACCGTTTTGCGCTCCGCTCTCCAGAATGTCGTCGAGGGAAAGTCGCCAGTCGTAGGGAATATCCTGCCAATCGTTGATGACACCCGCCTCGACTTCGTCCTTCATAAATTCGGAAAAAGTCTTGTATACATCACCATTCACAAAAGAGAAATGTGCATCCAAGATATCGCGGGTATAGATATTGTCGCGTACGCTCGTACCGTCGGGATTCAGGAAAAGATCCTGCACGTCGCTGTCGGCATCCGGCTCCCATAGTTGATCCTCGCAATTGACGATGCAGCTTGCCCCACGTGGCCTGTATAGGCGGCTTGCTTGGACACCCGGCAAGAAAAGAACGTTCGAGAAACAGTCTTGAGTACACGGAATGTGCGCCGCGCCGGCGATATATTCGAATTCGAGTGTTCGCATCTCATCCGGTTGAGTGCCGTTCGTATCGGTGCCTGCAAACCAATTGATAAAATCCTGGTCCGTATACGGAGCGTCATACCCATCTACCAATTGACTCCCATCCTCACCAACCTCAATGACGTTAGTGACGACAAATTTCGATTCCGGTATCTGTGCAATGGCAATGGTATAAGTTCCGGAAGGTGTGCTGGCATCTCCAAGCGCAGGAAGCCCAAATGCTTCACTAATTGTGGTGGTCGCGCTTCCTGAGAGCCCATGATGGGTCAGTGCATAATTTGCACCCTCTTGCGGTGCGCCATCCAATTCATCTTGTTTGCCGCGAAACATCACCCACACGGCACGCTCCGATGGAACGTCCGTGGCACTATTGTATGACCAAGGTTTCGTCTCAATCGTCCACGAAGTATCTATAGCGGTGAGTTCTTCTCCTGATATTGTGGGCACTACAAACGATTCGAGTCGTGGGATTTCATTGGCGATGGTAATGCTTGCGTGCGTCGCATATGTATCCGAAGAGGGGGTGGGCGGTGGTGGCGCAATCATTTCCGCTGTGGCGGCACGTCCTGGCGCAAGGAGAAACGACACTATAAATAAGATAGACGCGAGCTTGTGTCGCCATTGACCCCACATATGTGTGCGATTGTTGCATATCAGTCGGTATCTTCATGAACTTATCCACACTACACCTGGTACATTCAAACACGGCAAGGCCTTGCCTTGCCGTGTTTCTCGGTAGTGGTCTTTACCCTTCGAGCTCGGTCAGCGTGTTTTTTTCGTAATTGTAAAATGCGCGGGCATCATCGAGGAGCGCTTTGAAACTCGGCACCGCATCCGCCAATTCCCGCGCAGCGTCTTTGGCAAGAATTCTTGCCTGCGGGCGCTCCTTACCCTCATAATCGATAAGACTCGAATACGGATACGCTAAAAGTTGATTTTTGAGTTTTTTTACATTGCGAACCATGCCCTTTTTCCAACCGGGCTCATAGAGTTCAGCAGCATTGGCGTGAATATAGTTGATCACACGCCGCGAATGCGCATCAGATCCGACATGAACAGCCTTAAATTTTCCGGAGAAGAGCGCGCCGGTCCGCTCGTATTTCTTGTTGAAGAACATGGTATACCCGGTGCCAACTTTTTGCATAAAAGAAGATATACCGCCATAGTCTATTTCACGCAGGAGCAGGTGCAGGTGATTTGGCATGAGGCAGTATGCGGCGATATCCACCAATTGCTCTCCACGTTCACGCGTCATAACATACGGCAAGGCAAGGCCTTGCCGTGCCGGGTGGTTGAGATTGCTGATGTGAATAGGCTCTGTGCTGTTGCAGGTATAGAGCAGCGCCTGAAATCTCTCACAGTCATTTTCCTCCATAAAAATCTTGCGCTTATCTACACCTCTGGTGAAACAATGAAAATATTCGCCGGGCGCGAAGGGAATCGGTCTCTCACTCATCCTGCCATTGTACAGAAGACACGGCAAGGCAAGGCCTTGCCGTGTTTTCTGTTGGGGACAGCGGAGCATATAAGTGAGGCGGTTTGAGATGGTAGAATCGGCCAATGGCTAGAATTGCAATTAATGGTTTCGGGAGAATCGGCAGGGGATTTATGCGCGCCTGCCTGAGCGGTGCTCGCAGTCAGGCCGCGCACGCTCGCGCCGGTATTGAAATCGTTGCGGTCAACGACCTCACGTCACCGGAGAATCTCGCCTATCTATTGAAATACGACACCGTGTACGGTCGCGCGGCATTTTCGGTGTCCTCGGCGGACAAGTCTCTCGTCGTCGACGGCAAGAACATTCCGGTGCTTTCCGAGCGCGACCCTTCGAAGCTCCCGTGGCGTGACATGCGTATTGATATCGTGCTCGAGTCCACGGGCTTTTTCACCGACGCACAAAAGGCGCACGCGCACATCGATGCGGGCGCGAAAAAGGTGGTCATTACCGCGCCCATGAAGGGGAGCTCGCCTGATGGCGGTGCGGAGACCATTCTCATCGGTGCCAATGAGGAGAAATTCGGCACCTGCGACATCACCTCGAACGCTTCGTGCACGACGAACGCCGCTTCTCCGCTTATTGGAATTCTTGACGAAGCAATCGGCATTGAGCGCGCACTTTTGAATACGACACACGCCTACACCGCGACGCAGGCGATAGTCGATGCACCGGCGGCTGACGACTTCCGTCGCGGCCGCGCCGGCGCCGCCAATCTTGTGCCCAGCTCGACCGGCGCCGCCAAGGCGACCGCGCTCGCGTACCCCTCTCTCAAAGGCAAATTCGACGGCATCGCCGTGCGCGTTCCCGTTGTGAGCGGCTCTATAGTAGACATCACGTTCGTCCCGAAGCGCCCCACTACAGTAGAGGAGGTGAATAATGCGCTGAGAGCGGCGGCGGCTACCGACCGGTGGAAGCGCGTCTTTGCCGTCACCGAAGAGCCGCTTGTCTCTTCCGATATTTTGGGCCAGCCCTACGGCGCGATAGCCGACCTCCAAATGACGCGCGTTGTCGACGGCACTCTTGTGAAGGTGCTCGCGTGGTACGACAATGAGGCCGGCTATACACATACTTTGCTCGAACATGTTCTTGAAGTGTCGAAGAGGCTCTAGATAGTTTGTAGTTTTAAGTTGCTAGTTTTTAGGAAGACATGACAGGGTCACGCTCATTCAAGGATCTCGTTGTTTGGCAACGTTCAATGGAACTCGTAAGAGAAGTTTATCGGATAACCAAGGCTTTTCCGAAGCACGAAGAGTTTGCATTATCAAGTCAAATGCGGCGTTGTGCGGTCTCGATTCCGTCGAATATTTCCGAAGGGTCTAAACGTGGCACTCATAAAGATTTCACCCAATTTTTACGTATCGCCGCCGGTTCTTCGGCGGAGCTTGAGACACAGTTACTCATTGCCAAAGAAGAGTATCCGCAGGTACACTATGCGAAGGCTCTCGGACTGCTCGACGAGGTGCAGCGCATGCTGACAAAATTAACGGCATCTATCCGCAACTAAAAACTCAAGACTAAGAACTCAAAACTATGAAGATTTACTTCGCCGCGGACCATGCGGGCTTCAAACTCAAGAGCGAACTTTTAAATTACGTGCGCGGTGAGCTGGGTCGCGAAGTGGAAGACTGCGGCGCGCTCACACCCGATTCGTCCGACGACTATCCCGACATCATCGCGCGTGCCGCGCGCAAGCTCGCCAAAGATGCCGCCGCCGGCCTCGACAGCAGAGCGATTGTTATCGGGGCATCCGGGCAAGGTGAGGCGATGGCGGCGAACCGGTTCAAGGGTGTCCGTTGCGCTCTGTACTACGGTGCCGCGTCGAAGAACCAAACAGACATCGCCGGTAACGAGTTGGATATCGTGACCTCGACACGGGAGCACAACAATGCCAATGCGCTGTCGCTGGGCGCCAGATTCATTGCCGCCGACGAGGCGCGGGCGGTCGTCAAATCGTGGCTCAACACGGGCTTTTCGGACGATGTGCGGCATGTGCGCCGCACGGCACGGCTGGACGAAATCTCGTGAGCGTCGCATGCCTATCCACAGTCGTGGGGTGTAAGCAGACAGAGTGACGTATACTGGTCTTGTGGCCGACATGCAACTCGACCAACGTACTTTAAGGATTACTAAATTTATTTAATGTGAATATGTCCACAAGAACCCATCAGAAAGGCTTTACCCTCATCGAACTTCTCGTCGTCATCGCCATTATCGGCCTCTTGTCATCAGTGATTCTCGCTTCGCTCTCCAGCGCCCGCACCAAGGGTCGCGTTGCGGCGGCGCAGGAAACGATGCACAGCGTTCAGACTGCGGCGGCCTCATGTCTCAATGATTCCGTAGCGGTTGCTTCTCCGGTTGCCGGCAGTGCCGTGTGCGCCGGAAGCTCGGCCACCTATCCGGCTCTTCCTTCGGGATGGATTTACTGCACCGCGGCATCGCCGGGGACCGCGGGCGCGGGAACGGCGTTGGTCTGTAACAACAGCTTGTATTTCGCTTCGAGCGCGGGCGTCTCGTTCAATGTCGCAGCCTACTCGTCAGCCGACTTGAAGAGTATTACGTGTTTGGAGGCCAGCTGCACGACTGCGACAGCTCTCTAGTCCTATATCTGACCACGTGAACAACAAAAGCCCGCTCGTCGCGGGCTTTTGTTAATACACAGCGGGTGGTAAACCAAGCGCTCCGGGGTGTACTATATATGCACATATGATGCATACACGTCGCGGCTTCACGCTCATTGAGCTCCTTGTCGTCGTTGCGATTATCGGCCTGCTTTCCTCGGTCATCTTGTCTTCATTGGGCACTGCCCGCGGGAAAGGCCGCATTGCTGCGGCACAGGGGGCGATGCACGGCATGCAAACGGCGATGGTGGTATGCGTCAATGATTTTTCCGCCATCAACATTCCCACGATGACTATCAACGGCGGAGGAGGTGCAATATGTACGGGAAATGCGGTTACGTATACCGCTCTGCCGGCCGGCTGGATTTATTGCAACGGGACCGTCACGGCGGGTGCCGGCTCTGCAACGGCATGCAACAACAGCGCGCTCAATGCCGCATCCATCCAGACGACGGGTGTCTCGTTCCGGATTTCCGCGTACTCGTCAGGGGATCTTAAATTAATTACCTGTCAGGAAAACAGCTGCACGACGGTGACCGCGCTCTAAATAGCGGTACGGCACGTGATACACTTTTCCGCATGAATCCCGTTAGAGACTGCGGAAGACAAGGCCGTATTTCTTTTGGAGTACAGAGGATATCGCTGGTCGGATTATCAGCCCATAGCCGAGCGGGAAGCGTAGTTGCTTCCTGTCTCTAACGGGATGAAGTATTTGTGCGACCCGCAGATTATTCCGTCGGTGGTACCGCTGGATGTCGCACACATTGAATCCTACGGGACACTCGTTGCAGGCTACGCTAAGTGGTTGCATGTCGACATCGACGACGGCCGTTTCGAGTCCGAGACCACGTGGCCATTCCGCCAGCCTCTGCAACTGCAGGAGCTCGATACATTCCGTGACGCGGTGAACATACCCGCCGGGTTGTCGCTCGAAGCGCATCTCATGGCATATGCCACCATCGAATTGGGGGAGAAATTTGCGCGCGCCGGCTTCAAGCGCCTGACGGTACACCGTGAGGCATTTGATGACGATGATTCGCTCCGCGCGGCACTTTCCGCGTATCGCGCCGCCGGCGCGCAGGAAGTGGGATTGGCACTCAAGATTGACACACCTCTTTCTTCTATTGAAGAAATAATCGACGCATGCGATTTCATCCACCTTATGTCTATCGCGGACATCGGTCTGCAAGGACGCGCATTTGACGAGCGTGCGCTCTCTCGGGTGGAAGAATTGCACGCGATGTATCCGGACCTCATGGTGTGCGTGGACGGCGGGGTGTCGGAGGCGACCGTGGAGGAGCTCGTGCGGGCGGGCGCCAACAGGCTCATTGTCGGGCACGTGCTTGCCGAAAGTTCGAATCCGGAAAAAACATATGCACAAATACATGAGCGGGCGATGCGCGGATGCGTGCCGCGGGGCGCAGTTTTGAGTTGATAGTTCTTAGTTTTTAGCGGGATGAGAGACTCAAAACTAAAAACTCAAAACTAAAAACTGCTATACTTATTGTATGGACGCTCTTTCTGATGCCGAAGTGAAATTGCTTGAGACAAAAGCGCTTGCAATTCGTCAGACAATCATTGAAATGCTCGTTGCGGCGGGTTCGGGACACACGGCCGGCCCTTTGGGTATGGCGGATATTTTTGCCGCACTCTACTTCCGCGTCCTGCGGCACGACCCCAAGAATCCCGATTGGCCGGAGCGCGACCGTTTGATACTGAGCAACGGGCACATCGCACCGGTGCTCTATGCGGTGATGGCACACGCCGGATATTTCCCGGTAGAGGAGTGTCTGACACTTCGCAAGTTTGGTTCGCGACTGCAGGGACATCCCGAGCGCGAGCGCCTACCCGGATTGGAGACGACATCGGGCCCGCTCGGGAGCGGTCTTTCGCAGGCCGCCGGCATGGCATATGCCTCGCGCATCCCCGTTAGAGAGACTTCGTTCTCTAACGAGGCAAGGAACTCTAGTTCGCGCGATGTTCGGATTTATTGTGTCATGTCCGACGGCGAACACGACTGCGGCAATCTCTGGGAAGCGGCGATGTTTGCGGGTGCGAACAAACTTTCCAATCTCACCGGCATCGTTGACCGCAACAATATTCAAATAGACGGCTACACCGAGTCCATCATGCCGCTTGAGCCGTTCCGAGAAAAATACGAGAGCTTCGGCTGGCATGTGCTGGAAGTGGACGGCCATAATATTCCCCAGTTCATCCAGGCCTGCGGCGAGGCGGCGGCAATATACGAAAAACCGACGGTCATCATCGCGCACACCATTCCGGGCAAAGGCATTCGCGAAATAGAGCGCGACTACCGCTGGCACGGCAAACCGCCAAGCAAAGACGAGGCGGCCGCATTTCTCAATGAACTGCGTACCATGCAGGGGAAAATCACGAGCGAACACCAGTGATAGGTTGTAGGGATTAGGTTATAGGCAATAGTATGAAATACACAAAAACAGAAAAAGGCATCATTATTGTTCTCGCGCGGGGCGAGAATGTTATTGAGACGCTGACTGCATTTTGCGCGGAAAACAAAATTATCGCCGGCGTTTTTCAAGGAATCGGCGCAGTGGAACGCGTCAAGATAGGGTACTACGACCTCGGGAAAAAAGAGTATTTCTTCCGCGACCTGTCTGCGTGCAACGCACAGGCAGATGAGGCGGGAGTGTTTGAAGTCGCTTCGATGCAGGGCAATGTGGCGCTCGTCGATGGAAAGCCGTTCATTCACGCACACGCGGTGCTTTCACGCTGTGACGCGACGTGCGAATGTATCGGTGCGCATATCAAAGAAGCATTCGTCGCTGTTACATTGGAAATATATCTCACTCCTCTCGATGTAGTTGTCTCAAGAAAGTTGGACGAAGCCATCGGTCTTAAGCTGCTGGATATATGATTAATCCCGACGCCAAACTTACCGCGAATATATTTGACACGCCGGACATCTCGCCGACACGCGAGGGATTTGGCAAAGGACTTGTGGAAGCGGCTGATGCCGATGAGCGTATCGTCGCGCTGTGTGCCGACCTTACCGAGAGTACCCGCATGGAGGCGTTTGCAAAGAAATATCCGGCGCGCTATGTGGAAGTGGGTGTCGCTGAGCAGAATCTCGCGGCGCTTGCATCGGGATTTGCGGCGTACGGCAAAATTCCCTTTATCACTTCGTACGCGACATTCTCGCCGGGGCGCAACAACGAGCAAATCCGCACCACGATATCGCTCAATAATGTTCCGGTAAAAATAGTCGGCTCACACGCGGGAGTCTCGGTCGGCCCCGACGGCGCGACGCATCAGGCACTCGAAGATATCGCGCTCATGCGCGTTCAGCCGCGTATGACGGTCATTTCGCCGTGCGATGCGGAAGAGGCGCGCAAGGCGACGCTTGCCGCCGCAAAGTACGACGGACCCGTCTATATCCGGCTCGCGCGCGACAAGACACCGCTCATGACGACCGCCGATACACCCTTTGAAATGGGGAAAGCGAATGTGTTGTGGAAGAGCGACTCGCCGAAAGTTGCGATTTTTGCGACGGGGCCGCTGGTACACAACGCGCTTCTCGCCGCGCAGGCGCTCGAAAAAGAGAGTATCGCTGTCAGTGTCGTGAACGTGCACACCATCAAACCATTGGACAAAGAAACCATCGTGCGCGAAGCGCGCGCGGCGGGCGCAGTCGTAAGCGTCGAGGAACATCAAATCGCCGGCGGACTTGGAAGCGCGATAGCGGAATTGCTCGCGGAGGCTTGTCCCGTGCCGCAGGAATTTGTCGGTGTCCGCGACCAATTCGGCCAATCCGGCACGCCCAAAGAGCTCATCGAACACTACGGACTCGGCGTGTCGCACATCGTCGCAGCGGTCAAGAAAGTATCGCAACGAAAAACGTCATGAAAATGAGTCCCGACGAGCGTTGGCATAAGAAACCGGAAGAGAAGACACCGATACTGTCGCGCCGTACGCTTATAGCGGGTCTGGCCGCGGCGGGTCTCGCGGCCATTGCCCAGTTGCCAAAGGAGACGGAGCGTCGCGACAATGAGATTCGCGATGAATCAAAAAAATTAAAAGAGGCGATACCGGACGAACCGCTAAAATTTCTCGAAGTCGAACCGCGCCCGAAGACTGTAAAACTTGGTCGCCTTGCAGAGCGCGTGGTGTACCGGAAGATTGCCGACAAAAGTACCCCCACACCTCTCGCTTTTGGCGGCGACTACGAAATGATGCTCGGTATCACAGAGGCAAAAGCTGAGGTCACTATTGACCCGCATACGCAGTTATCGAAGCTATGGAAAGAAAAACTAGAACGGATACATCAGAAACGTGGCTTGTATCCACCCGAGCAGCTCGCGAATATCAAAAAGCTTTTTCTCTCGTATGACCCGGAACACCCAAATGAGACCACACTCGAGAAATATCGATTGAGTATACAGGCCTGCATTACAGGAGTGCGCTCCGCGCTCAATATGAACGCCCTTAAGACTTTGCCGCAATTTAAGAATCTCGACATGGAGCAGATGAAGCTCGTGAAAGATATGGTGGGAAGCATGACCGCGGACACGATGCTGTCGTATATCCTTACTGAGCTCATGCCCACGACCGGAAAGGACACGCAACTGCCTCTAGATGTCATGGACGTAGTTTTGCGATATTACGGGCGTGATTATTTTCATCTAGTTCCTGCTCGGCACGACCCAGACCCGGAATTGCTTTCATTCGGTGCATATCAGCTTACTCCGCATGTCCTGCAGGAAAAATATAGAATCGGAAAGAAAGGAGCTCGTGAAGAGGACTTTCAGGGGGCGTCTGTCATCAATAAGCTTCTTCCTCCCGCACAAAAACTACCGGCGGATCTTACCGACTTGAAAGGGAATCAGCATCACGTCGCGGCGTACCTCTTCGCCGTGTACAACATCGCTTACGGTGTGCGGCTGCTCGGGCCGGAGAGATCAAAAGCATTGAACGCCGCCGGAGCATTCATTCCTGCGGGATTTGCCGAAGAATTCTTGGCGGCAGCTCACCATCGGCCGGCGGATGCTATCGATGCATTCAAAATCTATACAGATGCCGTTGTCGCGTATGCAAAGGCACCGGAGGCGGAGCGGGCGCGTCTCACAGAACCCGATTACCTTGTCGCAGCGAAGAAAGTTGACAGCAACAACGCCGCGTACAACAAGGAAAAGGGTAAGAAAATATATCCCGTTGATATGCATTCGTATATTCTAAAGACACGGAACAACAGTCGTGCCGTTTCGAACCGCTTCGGGAACATTACAGCGCGGTCGCTTTGAAATCGGCGGGGCGCTTGGCGTACCACGCCTCTATCTCATCTTTTGTGAGCAGTTTTGCCTGCGCACCGATGCCCTGAACGACCGAGGCGGCGTTGACCATGCCGCGCAGGAGCGCATCGTGCGGGGCCATGCCGAGCGAAATGTATGCGGTCGTCGTCGAGGCCGTCGCGTCGCCCGCGCCCGTGCGTGATACCGGCGGCGCGGGGTCGGGATACATCGGCATATGCCATGCCCCGCTTTCGTCGAGGATGTTGGAGCCGTTTGGTCCGTCGGTCACCACGACTGTTTTCGGTCCGAGTGCGCGGATGCCTTCCATGAGTTTCTTCACATTCGTTTCTTCGGTCTTGAGGATAATCTGCGCCTCCTCTTTGTTGCAGAAAAATATTTCGGTGACCGCATAGACATGTTTCAGCGCTTCGGCACCAAGTTTTATCTGAAAGGTACCCGGCTGGAAGACCAGTTTCGTTTCCGGATGTGCCGCGCAATAGGCGGCGACCTCGTTGTGGAACTCGCGCGCGCTTTCACCGAGCGACGTGAGGTACAGATATCGCGGCGACGCCTCGAAGGCGGGCATCGAATACGTGAAGGGCGCTTGCTTCACGAGAATGGTACGTTCAGCGCCGAACCAGAGGACGTAATGGTAGTTGGTAGGGAACTCCGGTTGTTTCTCGACGTACTCGTCGGATACGCCCTGCGCGCGCAAAGTCTCAAGGCAGTGCCGGCCGTTCTCGTCGTCGCCGATGCGCGCAATGAGGGCACAGGAGAGTCCGACGCGATGGGCGGCGACGGCGGCATTGGCGGCGTTGCCGACGGCACGCGCCTCTATCATTTCTTCAAACGGGACCTTGTCGCCGAAGCGCAGGCAAAGTTCTCGCGTGTGGTGAAAGACGTGCTCTTCGGCGTCTTTCAGCCTGATAAAGGCGTCCGTCGTGATGTCACCGATGGTGACAAAGTCGTATTTCATCCCGTTAGAAATAGGGCGCGGAAACTAAATATGCTCCCGTAGCCTATTTGATTATTACTCGTAATGTCCGTTGTCATGGGTCACGAATCTCGCCGTCCACTATTTCTAACGGGATTCATGTGGACAGTTTATCACGCGCCGATTGGCGTCCGGAATGCGGGCCTGTATAGTGTCGCGAGCACAAGGAGAAGACGTATATGTTTGGACAAGACGCGTGGACCAGAGAGTTCAAGTGGGTGCGTGACGGGAGCGCCGAGCCGGCAGCTTCGGCGTTTGGCCGGTTGCAGAGGGGCGGCGGTGTTCACCTCTACGATTTGTTGAGTAGCAAAAAGATACTTGCCCAACTCCGCGTCGGACATCTGCGCGCGGCGCTTTTGGCCGGAGCACGTGACCCGAAGGCAATCGCCGTGAAGATACTGTTCAGGTACCAAAGTATGAGCGAGGCGGCGATATTTGCACCGGAGCTTCGCGGCGCTTTCGAGAGCGAACACTTCCACCCGAACCTCTTTGAGATTCACATGAAAGGCATCGAGGGTCACTTTCTTGTATCGTTCTTTACCGCGCAGGTGTTCCTGCGGGCATACAAAGAGCATACGAAATGCACAAGAAGCGGATCGTCTTGATATCGTCGAGACGGTCCGTTCTGCTGTATACTATTGTCATGCAAACCTTGCGGGAGGCGATAGAAGGGGCGCGGGAGAAGGGTATAGCGCTCGGGCATTTCAATGTTTCCGACTCCAATCAGTTCAACGCAATCGTCGCGGCCGCCGTCGCCGCGAAGATGCCGGTCGTCGTCGGCGCATCCGAGGGCGAACGTGCATTCTTTGGCGTGCGCGCGCTTGCGGCACTCGTCGCCTCTGCCCGCGCATCCGGCGTGCCTGTCTACCTCAACGCCGACCACACCTATTCGGTGGAGTTGGTGAAAGAGGCGATAGATGCGGAATTTGATGCCGTCATTTTTGACGGAAGTCACTTGCCGCTTGATGAGAACATCGCACAGACGCGCGAGGCGGTCGCGTATGCGCGTGCGTGCGGGCGCGAAGTACTTGTGGAAGGCGAGATAGGCCGCATCGGCACGTCGAGCAAACTTCTCGACAAAGTACCCGACGACGTGGACGCCGCTCTCACTACCACCGACGAAGCCGCGCGGTTTGTCCGCGAGACCGGCGTGGATTTGCTCGCACCTGCAGTAGGCACGCTCCACGGGCGCCTCAAAAGCGGCGCAATGCCGCGCATCGACACGAAGCGCATCGAAGAAATCCGCGAAGCCGCCGGCGTGCCGCTCGTCCTGCACGGGGGCTCCGGCTCGAGCGACGGAGATTTTGTCGCGGCGGTCAAAGCGGGCATAGCGCTCGTACACATCAACACCGATATCCGCGTCGCCTACCGCAAGGGTATTGAAGCGGGACTTGCGAAAGACGCCGATGAAATCGCGCCGTACCGATTCCTCGCGCCAGGCGTCGAGGGAGTGAAGCAAGCGACCGAGCGCTATGTCAGACTGTTCGCCCTGCAGTGAGGCACTCTCTTGGCGAGAGATTGCAATATACGCCCAAATCCGTATACTACGGGGCCATGACGCTGACATTGGAAGTCAAACCACGCGATTCGAAAGAGTCGACAGAAGCGCTGCGCGGGCGCGGTGCTGTTCCCGCGGTATTTTACGGCCCAAAAGAAGCATCCACGGCCGTCGTCGTTGATGGCCGCAAACTAAGCTCCATTTGGAAGCAGGCGGGCGAAACCACCATCATCACGCTCACTGGCATCGGCGAAGGCAAAGACACGCTCATTCACGATGTGCAATTCCATCCCGTGACCAGTGCCCTCTTGCACGCGGATTTTTACGTGCTTGAAAAGGGCAAGAAAATTACGATTAAAGTTCCGCTCGTATTCGAAGGCCAGGCGCCCGCGGAGAAAGCCGGACACATCGTGGTCAAAGCGATGCATGAAATCGAAATCGAGGTCGCGCCCGCCGAACTGCCGCACAATCTTCCCGTTGACATTTCCGCTCTCGAGAACGTCGGCGACCACATTACGGCCGCACAGGTCAAATTGCCGGCGAGCGCCACATTGATTACGGACGCGCACGAGACCGTCGTCTCAGTCACCGCGTTTGTCGAAGAGAAGATTGAAGAGCCGGTCGTCGCACCAGCCGTGGAAGGCGCAGAAGGCGCGGCACCCGCAGAGGGCGCAGAAGCCGCTCCCGCCGCAACAGAGGCCAAGTCGAAAGCCGAGTAACTGAAATAAATTCATGAAGCGGGCCCCCCCCGGGGGGGGCCGCTTGGTATACTGGAGTGAACTGTATGCGTTCGGGCTTTCTTTTTTTATTGCTGCTGTGCGTATTCACACTGTATTCGTTTTCACCCGCGCACGCGCAGACGACCAATGTGCAGGAGCGTGCCGCGCTCCAAGCCCAGCTCGACCAGATAGAGAGTGATATCGCCAATAATCAAGGCACGCTTACCGACCTGCAAAAACAGCGCACGACGCTCGAGCGCGATATCAGTATTCTCGACAACAAGATAAAAACCGCCCAGCTGCAAATCAAACAAACCGATCTGACGCTCAAAAAGATAGGAGGCGACATTTCAGGCAAACAAGCGGCCATCAAGCAGGTCGACAGCAAAATGGTGGCGGGACAAAAATCCCTCGCACAGATACTCCGGCAAACGCGGCAGATTGACGACATCCCGATGGCGACACTCCTCCTGTCCTCCGGCTCCATTTCGGATATTTTTCAGGAGATAGATAATTTCGAAACATTGCAGAAGGCACTCAGTGACTCGTTCACGCAGATGGAAGTGCTACGCTCCGATCTTGCCGCGCGCAAACAGGCGCTGGAGGAGAAGCATGTAGAAGCGCAGCAGGTGCGGACCGCGCAAGTGATTGCAAAACAAGCGGTGCAGAACGACGAAAAGGAAAAACAAACTATCCTCACGCAGACCAAGGGGCAGGAGAAAACCTATCAGCAGATAATTGCCGATAAACAGAAGCAAGCGGCCGCCATACGCGCAGCGCTGTTCGGTCTGCGTGACTCTGCGGCAATTCCGTTCGGTACCGCGTATCAGTATGCAAAGGAGGCGTCGGTGAAGACGGGAGTGCGCGCGGCACTCACGCTCGCCGTCCTTCGTCAGGAGACGAATCTCGGTGAGAACGTGGGCCAGTGTCTCTTGACCAACTCTCCCAACAAGGGGGACGGAAAGGGGAAGAACACCAACCGTATAATCGCCAAGGTGATGAAACCCGATCGCGATGTGGACCCGTTTCTGGCGATAACAGATGAACTCGGCATCAACCCCTACTCGCAGGTAGTTTCTTGCCCGCAGTCCGTCGGGTACGGTGGCGCCATGGGGCCTGCGCAGTTTATTCCCTCCACGTGGATGCTCTATAAAAACAGGCTTGCGAACATTACCGGACAAAATCCTCCCGACCCGTGGAGCGCCCGCACGGCGATATTCGCGACGGCGCTTCTGATGGCTGATAACGGTGCGGACGGGGGAACACCTGCGGCCGAGCGGAAGGCCGCGCTCAAATATTTTGCCGGTAGCAATTGGAGCAAGCCGGCAAACGCGATTTACGGCACCCGTGTCATGGAGTATGCCGAAACATATCAAGCGGACATCAACATTCTTGATGGGCGGTAAATACCTGGACTCTTAAAAAGAAGACGACCCACTGCGAGCATGCAGGGGTCGTCGGCCGAGGAGGGTATTCCCCGGCGGAGGTTCAAGTGGAGGTCGTCGGCGATCAGTGCTTCTGGTCGAGCATGCCGGGCGATTTACCGGCTTGCGCGGCCTTGCGCGTCTTTTCGGCGGCAGCGATTTGCTGCAGAACGTCGTTGACGAACTTGACGGCCGGTGGCCAGTTGGCGACGTCGGTTGTCGCGAGTGCACCGCTCTGGATGGTCGTCTTGATTGCGGTGATTGCGCCGTGCAGGCGATCAAGCGACACGTACGTTCCGGGAAACCCTCGCAGCGTGTACGTGTCGTGCTGCTTGCCGTTGCATGAGACGCTCACGATTTCCGGCGTGTCGTCGAGACTGAGGTTGCCACCGAACGCCGTGCGGTAGACATCGGTGAAGTAGTCGATGCCACCGATGCACTTCAGTGTGTACTGGCCGGCTTGGGCCGGCAAGGCGAAAGTCGAGACGGCGAGCAGGGTAGCGGCAACGAGCAATTTCAATTTCATGGGCGTAGCTCCGTAGCGCCAGGAGGCCGTTCCTCCAGACTACCTGTAATTATAGCATCTAGATGAGAGAAGTCAAGTATTAAAACGGGGGCTTATATGGTACTCTTTCGCGACCCTCCTTCGCCACCTCCTTCGCTAAAGCTACGAAGGTCAAAGAAGGCTACGGACGGGCACAGCATGAAAAAAGATATTCATCCGGCAGACTATAGACAGGTCATTTTTGAAGACGTCACCTCGGGCAAGCGTTTTCTCATTGGTTCGACCATCGCCACGGAAAAAACCGACAAATGGGAAGATAAGAAAGAATATCCGCTTGTCCAAATAGAAATCTCCTCGGCCTCGCACCCGTTCTACACGGGCCAATCCAAGACCATCGATACCGCCGGCCGCGTCGAGAAGTTCAAGACACGCCTCTCGAAGGCTTCGACTTCCAAGAAATCCAAGTAACGACACTGTTCGCCGCGCCCCGCCTTTGGCGGGGCGCGGCGTATACTTACACCTATGGCAGAACAAAAAACCATCAACCCGGATGAATACGCGGACGACCCGCGGCTTTCGTATTTGGTGGTTGAGTGGAAGCGTCTTACACAGTCGGAGAAGGACGCCGAGGAGCTCATGGAAGTGGACCCTGCGATGAAAGAGCTAGCCGAAAAGGAGCTTGCCGATATCGCTGCACAGAAAGACACGCTGATGGAGCAGATGCAGAAAATCGTCGGTAATCCCAATGAGCGCGAGTGGCCGAATGAGGTCGTGCTCGAAGTGCGCGCGGGTGTCGGCGGCGAAGAGGCGTCGCTTTTTGCCGAGGAGCTCGCCCGCATGTATCTCCGCTACGCCGAGGCAAAGGGTTGGAAGTTCAAATCGCTCGACGAATCGCGCGGCGCACTCGGCGGCTACAAGGAAGCGCAGTTCGAAATAAAAGGCGAGAACGTGTACCGCGAATTGCAATTCGAGACCGGCGTGCACCGCGTCCAACGCGTACCGGCCACCGAAAAACAGGGTCGCATCCACACCTCGACCGCCTCCGTCGCCATCCTCCCGATATACAAACGTACGAAGATAGAAATAAATCCCAGCGACCTCGAAGTCGAGACCAGTCGCTCGGGCGGCGCCGGCGGGCAAAACGTGAACAAGGTGGAAACCGCCGTGCGTATCATCCACAAACCGACCGGTATTGACGTGAAATGCACCTCGGAGCGCTCGCAGGCGCAGAATAAGGAAAAGGCCCTGAAACTACTCACGAGCCGCATCCAGCAGGAGCAGGACGAGCGCGAGGCGCGCGAACGCGCGGCCGAGCGCAAGTCACAGGTAGGTACGGGCGACCGCAGCGAGAAGGTGCGTACCTACAATTTCCCGCAGGACCGCATCACCGACCACCGCATCAAAGAATCGTGGTCCAATGTGGAGAAAATCATGGGAGGCGGGATTGGCGATATTTTGCAGGCGTTGGCGAAAGCAGACTCCGGGGAGTTGCAAACGTTGTAAGCGTTCTAATCGTTGTAAACGAGAAAAACGAAACGACTACAACGATTTGAACGAATAAAACGGGCGCGTCTTGCGCCCACATGCGGTTTTTGCTAGTATCTGCCGACATGACAACCGATATCAAGACCTTGTTCGAGGCCGGAGCGCACTTCGGATTTCCCAGAGCGCGCCGTCACCCTACCGCCGCCCCATTCATTTTCGGCACCAAGGACCGCACCGACATCTTCGACCTCGAACTGACCGGGAAGCGCCTGACGACCGCGCAGGAATTTGCGAGTTCGCTCGCATCAGGCGGCAAACAGCTTCTCATCGTGGGGGGCAAGAACGAGGCACTCGCAATCGTGAAAGAGGTCGCCGACCGCATCGGCATGCCGTATGTCGCGGGCCGCTGGATAGGCGGGACGCTCACCAATTTCAAGAATATACGAAAGCGCATCGACCGTCTCCAGAAGTTCATGGCAGAGCGCGAATCAGGTGAGCTCGAGAAATACACCAAGAAAGAGCGCCTGCTCATTGACCGCGAAATTGAGAATTTGCTCAGCCGTTTCGGCGGACTCGTGTCCATGACAGACCTCCCGGGCGCGCTCTTCGTCATTGACACCCGCCACGAGGAAACGGCGGTCAAAGAGGCCAATCAGCTCGGCATTCCCGTCGTCGGCCTTTCCAATTCCGACTGTGACTTTGCGCGCGTGCAGTATCCCGTACCGGCAAATGACACGTCGGTGAAAAGCATTCGTCTCGTGGCTGAAGCGATTGCAGAGAGCTACGTAGCAGGCAAGCGCGCGCCGCAGCCGGTTGCAGGTGCACAAAAGTAGTTAATGATATACTAGATACACAGCCGATACATCGGCACCATTTTTTACTATGGCAATCACCACCGACACCATCAAATTACTCCGCGACGAGACCGGTGTCTCCATCATGCAGTGCAAAAAGGCGCTTGAAGAGGCGGGCGGCGATATGGAGAAGGCGAAGATAATCCTCCGCAAGTCCTCGGCTGCTATCGCGACAAAGAAGGGAGACCGTACACTCGGTGCCGGCACCGTCGCGGCCTACACACACGCGGGCGGAACCGTCGTCGGTGTTGTCGTTCTCGCGTGCGAGACCGACTTCGTGTCCCGCAACGAAGAATTCGGCAAACTCGCGTACGACATCGCTATGCACGTGGCCGCGACGAATCCTCAATTTAAATCCCGCGAAGACGTACAAGAGAGTGATTTGCGTGCCGCACGCGAAGTCTTTGCAAAAGAAGTCGAAAGTCTGCCCGAGGCAAGTCGCGAAAAGGCGCTGACAGGCAAGCTCGAAGCATTCGCCAAAGAGAAGACACTTCTTGAACAGCCGTTTGTCAAAGATGGCAACGTCACCATTAAGCAGCTCATTGAATCTGCGGTCCAGAAATTCGGTGAGAAGGTGGAAATCGTCCGTTTCGAACGCCTCTCGGTAAAATAATCATGATAGTTGCAATCGTCATATTTTTTCTCTCGCTATTGGGCATCGTGAGTCTTTTTGGTCTGAAACATTGGGAGGAGAAGAAGCAGCGGGTCGTCGCACAGGACATGCGCATTCGCGCCGATGGGCGCGCGATCGAGTTCAAGACGTGGCTCGAGAATTCCCGCGGCGAGCTCAAGAAGCTTCCGCCGGCGCTTCTGCGTCTTTCCAATTTCGCGATACACGAAGCGGCGCTGGGAGCCGCGGCATCCGCCCGCTTCATCGAGCGGCAGGCGCATCGGCTTGCCGACATGGTCTCTCACAAGCATCACTTCGAGCGCCGCGAACCGCGCTCGGAGTTCCTCAAGCAGATGTCAGAACATAAAAATGGGAACGGACTTGATACAACAGCAGACAACGGGCACAATAGCTGAACGCCGAGATAGCTCAGTGGTAGAGCAGCTCACTTGTAATGAGCAGGTCCCGGGTTCAAATCCCGGTCTCGGCTCCAAGTTGTACACATTAGAGAGACCTTTTATTGGCCAAGGGGTGGTTTATCATTGAGTCGATGAACAGCTGTCTGAATTGCCACCGTCAGCTTAAGAAATGGCAAGCAAAGTATTGTTCCAATAAGTGTCAGGCCGACTTTCAGTACAAGCTGTGTATTCGAGAGTGGAAAACAAACTCACGGTCAGGCCTCGCACGCGTTGCTACGAAGAACATTTCCGCTCACTTGAAACGTTACCTCATTGAAACACATGGCGAGAAGTGTTCCGTTTGTGGTTGGCACGAACGCCACCCGGTCACAAGCAGAGTTCCGTTAGAGGTCGACCACGTTGACGGAGACTCATCCAACAATAAAGAACCTAACCTGCGTGTTGTTTGTCCGAACTGCCATTCACTGACAGTCCACTTTCGCAACCTGAATCGAACGAAAGGAAGATTCTGGCGGAAACTATACGTCCAAAAGCGCAACGCCAAGACCTAAAGAAGGTGCCAAGTTCAATTCGCGATCCGACTCCGAATTTACTTCTTCGTCGAAGTCGCCGTACTCGTCGCAGTTTTCAATGTCGCGAGTTGCGGCAGTATCTTTTGAATGTCACTCATGGTGTGCAAGCCGTAGTAGGTCTTGCCGTTGATAATCAGCGCAGGCGGCTGATTTTTCACGTCGTGGATATCAATGAGCGTCCGGAGCGCGGAGAGGTCGAGATTGTAGTCAAAAGAATACACACGCAACTGCGGGTACTTTTCCGAAAGTCCCGTGAGCGCGTAGCCCTGCTCCTCGCAATCTTTGCAATCGCCCTTGTTGGAGTAGAAGTAGAGAATGAAAACGGGCTTGAGGCCGCATTTTGCGGTGACTTGCCGCATGAGGAGGTAATCCTTTATTTCAAGCAGTGAATAGTAGCGCTTCAGCTCGGTAAGTTGCGTCTGGTCTACGTTGCTCTGCGTCTCAAGATACGCGAGCCGTTGGCCGACGGGCTGTATCTCGCTGGAGAGTACCGAATTCTCGGAGATATCCTGACAGGAGTGCTCGGCGAGAAGGTCGAACTGCGTCTCAAGTGAAAGGATGTCGATTGAAATACTTGACTGGGTTGCTTGAATCTCGGCGATACGGCGGTTGTTGAAGTAATCGGATGCATAGAGTGCGGTAGCGAAAATAGCCGCCGTGATGAGGAGTGCGACGACATAACTGCTCCAGCGCGCAGTGCGCATATTTACTGCCGGCTCCATAGGAATAGTTTTTAGTTGCTAGTTGTCAGTTTTTAGTAATGTATGCCTTTGGGATTTTCAATTGAATATCTAACAACTCCCAACTAATAACTACAAACTGAACTCAGCGCCAGCTTACACCAGTCTTAAAAACCGCGCGAACAACCGCAGTTCCGAGCCACAGCGGCACGAGGAAGCTGTAAAAAAGAAGAAACAGCGGGGTCGAGAGCGGAGGGCGCTTTGAGCCTGTGCCGATGAAAGAGCCAGCGCTTATAAGTGCAAGGATAATTGCCACGCTCACGAACACCAAAAAAAGCATCATGCTTGTATTGAAATAAAACAGGTCAAACGATGCGTGCGGATACAGGCCGGAAAATTGTATGCGCACGATTTCCTCGCGAAGCGAAATGAGCGCGTTCCAAGCGATGCGGGAAAAGAAGTAGATGCCCGCCGCGATGGAGATAAGCGCGGAGGGCAGGACGAGTAAGCCGAGGTTGCCGTATTTCCCGTTGCCTATCATATGGCGGTAGTCCACCGCGTTGCGCAACCAGCCGTAGGTCCACCGCACGCGCTGGCGGAAAAGCGCCGGAAGCGTGCGCGGCGTCGAGGTATGCACGATAGCGAGTGGGGCGTTGGCGATAAGGTGCCCCTCGTGTTGCATGCGGAGAGCCATTTCCATGTCCTCGGTCGAATGTGCGAAGCGCCAGCCGCCAAGTTCGCGCACAATCTTCGCGCGAAAGAATGAAAATGGGCCGGGTGTGATGAAGACGGAGCCTATCGCCGCGAGAATGAAACGGTTGAAAATACTGAGCCGGTATTCGACGTTTTGCATGTGCTGGAGTATTGTCTCGGGCTCTTTCACAAAGATGCACGGCGTAACCGCTGAAATCCGTTGGTTCTCAAACACCGGTGCGATGTGCAGGAGCGCATCGGGTTCGACGACCGAATCGGCGTCGAGACAGCCGATAAGTTCGGCGTTCGTGTGTTCAAGCCCCAGATTCATCGCCGAATGTTTTCCGCCGTTCTCTTTGCTGAATATCTTTACGCGCGCGTCGCTTCTGAATTGCTCCAGTGCCGCACGCGTGCCGTCGCTTGAGCCGTCGTCCACGAGAATCAGTTCGAGCTTTCCGGCCGGGTATCGAAGCGCGAGTAGTGATTCGACGGTGCCCGCGACGGTGCTCTCCTCGTTGAAGCACGGCACCACAACAGCGACCGTGGGAAGCGTCGCCTCGTTCAGTACTGCGCGCTGTGGGGCTCGGGAAAAGCGTCGCTCAAGGAATGCAACGAGCAAAAACACCTCAAAATAGAGGGACACAAAAAGAAAACCGTACGTGATGCCGGCGCCTATCGACATAGTGGGCTAGTATACCAAAAAGGGGCGCTCGGCGGGAGTACCCGTTGCCGTCGCTGTCTGCGACTGCTGTCGCAGCGCTCAATCTCGGGCCCGTCGGCCCTGCGAAGACGGCAACGGGTACTCCCGCACTCGCTTGAATCAGAAAGGGACGGCGTTGGCCCTGCGAAGACGGCAAAACACGTGGCCGCGCTCGCCTGGGGCGGGGGGAACAGGATATACTGTCGTTCATGCAGGAAAGAGGACACATACACCCGATTTCGAGCCTTATCCGCGAGGCAAATCGCATCTTTTTTGATATGGGATTTTCGTTCGAGGAAGGGCCGCTGCTCGAGGACGAGTGGCACAATTTCGACGCGCTGAATGTCCCCAAAGACCATCCTGCGCGCGACATGCAGGACACGTTCTTCGTCAAAGGTGAGCCGGGGATGGTGTTGCGCACGCACACGTCGCCTGTGCAAATCCGCTACATGGAATCGCAGATGAAGAAGGGTGTTCAGCCGCCGTATCGTGTCATTGTGCCGGGCAAAGTCTTCCGCAACGAAGCTACCGACATGACGCACGAGGCGGAATTTTTCCAGATAGAAGGCCTTGCGGTGGGGGAAGACGTAACGCTCGCCAACCTCAAGGGCACGCTCGCACGGTTTTTCAAGGAACTATTTAAAGGTGCGCAGGTAGAAATCCGTTTTCGTCCGAGCTTCTTTCCGTTCACCGAGCCCTCGGTGGAAGTGGACATGCGCATCACCGGCGAGAATGCACCTGCTAAATTGCGCGATAAATGGATAGAAATGATGGGCGCGGGCATGGTGCACCCGCAGGTACTCAAAAATGCGGGCGTGGATCCGGAAAAGTATCAGGGATTTGCATTCGGCATGGGGCTCGACCGCCTCGCGCTTTTGCGCTGGGGCATCGACGACGTGCGCCACATGCACTCGGCCGACCTACGGTTCATCAATCAATTTTAGCCCGTTAGAGATTCCTTATGCACTATACTTACGTACTCCGAAGTAAATCTGACGGTAAATGGTACACCGGGTGTACAAATGATTTACGAAAACGTTTAAGACAGCACAACAGTGGCCAAATGGTTGCTACAGCCAAACGGCGTCCGTTCGAACTGATGTACTACGAGGCGTGCACGGAGCAAGCTGACGCGTATGCGCGCGAGAAATATTTAAAAACTGGCATGGGAAAGCGATACATCAAAAATCGTCTTAAACGTTTTCTATCTCTAACGGGCTGAATATGAAAATCTCGCGAAATTGGTTACAGACATTTTTTGAAAAACCGCTTCCCGATGCGCGGACACTTGCCGACGCACTTACTTTTCACGCGTTTGAGATAGAGAGTGTTGAGAATGATGTTTTGGACGTGAAGGTGACCCCGAATCGCGGGCACGATTGCCTTTCGCATCGCGGCATAGCGAAGGAGTTGTCGGCAATTTTGGAATTGCCTATGAAGGCCGACCCGCTACGCACGTCTCTTCCCGCGGAATCAACGGGTTCAACAATAGAACTCAAAATTGAAGATACCCTACGCGCCCCGGTCGCGGCTGTTGCATATGTGAAAGGAATCAAAATCGGACCATCGCCCGCATGGCTCAAGGAGCGACTTGAAGTACTCGGTCAGCGTTCGATAAACAACGTCGTCGATGCCACGAACTATGTAATGTTCGATATCGGCATGCCGACACACGCGTTTGATGCGGCTACGTTCAAGAGCGACAAAGGTGTTCAGTACGGCATTCGTACTTCGAAGAAAGGTGGGCAGCTTCGTCTCTTGGGGGGTGCGTCAATCGAGTTGAGCGGTGAGGAGGCAGTCATTATGAACGCTTCCGGTGAGGCGGTGGATATCGGGGGCGTAAAGGGCGGCATGCTTGCTGAACTCAACGACTCAACTACGGAGCTGGTGCTTTCGGCGAGTAAATTTCACCCCATTCACACGCGAAAGGCCGCCCAGCGGTTCAATCAACGCACCGAAGCGGCGAAACGCTTCGAAAACGAAATGGCTGATGACCTCGCCGTATACGGGGTGCATGCAGTCGCGAATCTCGTGCGCGAAGTTGCAGGCGGAGAAATTGTGGACATCGCGGTAGAGCGTGCGCGACCGAGCGAAAACCAGACGGTCGTGGTTGCTCTCGGGAAGATAAACGCGGCACTCGGTACGATGCTCTCGGTGCAAGAAGTTGAGGGTGTCTGGCAGAGGCTCAGTATGATATATCATACTGAAAATGACACATTCACCGTCACACCGCCGTTTGAGCGCCTCGACCTTGTCATTCCTGAGGACTTGATAGAAGAAGTCGCGCGCATCGTCGGCTACGACAAAGTCCCTTCGACCGAACTTTCGCCATCGCCGAAGAAGCCGGAAGTGAATGCGCATTTCTATGCGGCAGAGAAGAAGCGCGAAGAATTGATCTCACAAGGATATTCGGAAGTCTTCACGTCGGTATTCGCCGACGAAGGCGAGCGCGTCATCGCCAACAAGGTTGACGGCCTGCGTCCATATCTGCGCACAAACTTGAGTGATGGATTAAGAATGGCATTGATAAAGAATATGCCCAACAAGGATTTATTGGGACTTAAACAAATAAGAATCTTTGAAATTGGGACTGTATGGCAAGGTAAAAAAGAGTTAACAGAAGTTGCTGAGTTTGAAGCCGAAAAGATGTCTCCCAGTACAACCTCTTTCGCGTGGAAGGGTACAGATACAATTCTAGAACCCGTTGTTGCCGACACATATGAAAACTTACCCATTTCGGGAACGGAGCGATATCAGCCGTTTTCAAAATACCCGTTCATCGTTCGCGACATTGCGCTGTGGGTTTACCCCGAGCATGGTCGAGTGGTGCCGACGGCGGAAGACGTACTTGAGGTTATCCGTACGCACGCGGGAGAGCTTCTTGTCCGAAGTGAGAAATTTGACGAGTTCACCAAGGGCGATAAGACATCGTATGCGTTCCGTCTCGTCTTCCAATCATTCGACAAGACGCTTACCGACGGCGATGCCAACGAGAGAATGGAAAGTATCTACGATGCCGTCAAGGCGAAAGGTTGGGAGGTAAGATAATTCCAAAAAGATTACCCGGGCGGTGAGGCCCGGGACAGTTGTTTGAACAATACTTTATTCGGTGGACGGCTACATATCGGCCGAACAATAACCGATCGTGGAAGTGGCAGGCCGAATACGAATGTCGTCTCCCAGCGACAAAGCAGCTTGTCGCGGTCTTGTAACGTGTCGAGATTCGCGCCGTGCCGAATCAGGCCTATTGGTACCGGCTTCCACAGCTGCCACCAACCACAGTGCAGGGCGAGATTTTTCATGACGATATCGCACTGCCCCCACGTCGTACCGGTTCTCATGGTCAATGCAGTAATTCCGGCGACGACGGCTATTGCCAACACCACCTTCGTACCCGTTCGCATCGCGGATTCCTCCAAAAAACGGCCGGCTTTTCGAGCCGTCACTATGTCCACTATACGTGCCTTTTCAGACTAGGCAAACGACTTGTTTTTTGCTATACTGAATGCACAAAACATGGCTACAAATAAGGCGGAAAAGGCTAAGAAAACTGCCCCCAAAACGGGGCAAAGTCATACAAAGGGCTCGTACGGTGCCAGTGATATCACGGTGCTCGAAGGCTTGGAGGCGGTGCGCCGCCGTCCGGGCATGTACATCGGTACGACCGGCACGTCAGGATTGCACCACCTCATCTGGGAAGTTTTCGACAACTCGCGCGACGAGGCGATGGGTGATTTCGCCAATGACGTCGAAATCGCACTATTGCCGGACAACCGCGTGCGCGTCGCCGACAACGGCCGCGGGATTCCGGTAGAAATCCATCCCAAGACAAAAGTATCCACCCTCGAGACGGTCATGACCATGCTCCATGCGGGAGGCAAATTCGGCGGCGAGGGGTACAAGGTCTCCGGCGGCTTGCACGGCGTCGGCGTCTCTGTGGTCAACGCGCTCTCGACGCACTTGCGCGCGGAAGTGCATCGCGACGGCGGGCAGTATCTGCAGGAATACAAGAACGGCGGTAAGCCGGCGGGGAAGACCAAAAAAATCGGCACTTCGAAACTGCACGGTACCATCATCACCTTCCAGTCAGACGGTTCAATATTCCCCGACAGGGAATTGAACTGGGATACCATCGTCTCCCACATGCGCCAGCAGGCGTATTTGGTCAAAGGACTCCGCGTCTCGATACTCGACCTCCGCAAAGTGGAGAATGTAAAAGACGAAGATGTATTTTATGTGCGCGAGCTGGGGCTCGATGCACCGTCCGTTACGTTTTATTTCGAGGGTGGTCTGCGTAGCCTCGTCTCATTTCAGAATCATCACCTCGAGACTGTGCACAAAACTGTCTTTTATGTCGAGAAGGAACAGGACGGCGTACATGTAGAGGTTGCCCTCCAGTATGTCGACGACATTACCTCGCGCATCTCCGCATTCGCCAACAACATCTACAACGCCGAGGGCGGCACGCACATCACCGGATTCAAGACCGCGCTCACGCGCACGATGAATGCGAAGAACGGAAACGGCTCCGCCAAAGGCGGATCCTCCTCCGGAGGAAAAGAAAGCGATAGCTTCACCGGCGATGATGTGCTCGAAGGCCTCACCGCCGTCGTGTCGGTGAAATTGCGCGAGATCCAATTCGAAGGCCAGACCAAAGGCAAGCTCGGAAGCGTGGAGGCGCGCGGTGCGGTCGAGACGGTCTTCGGCGAAGCGTTCAACACATTCCTCGAAGAGCATCCTGAAGAGGCGCGTGCGATATTCGGCAAAATCACGCTCGCGATGAAGGCGCGCAAGGCCGCCAAGGCCGCCAAGGACTCGATTCTCCGCAAGGGAGCACTCGACGGCATGACATTGCCGGGGAAGCTCGCGGACTGTCAGAGCAAGAGCGCCGAGGAATCCGAACTCTTCATCGTGGAGGGAGATTCGGCAGGCGGTACGGCCAAGATGGGCCGCGACCGCCGTATTCAGGCGGTGCTTCCGTTGCGTGGCAAAATCCTCAACATCGAGCGCGCGCGCCTCGACAAAATGCTCGCCTCCGAACAGATACGGAATCTCGTCGTGGCGCTCGGCACCGCGATAGGGGATATATTCGATGTCGCGAAACTACGATATCACAAAATCATCATCGCAACCGATGCCGACGTGGACGGCGCACACATCCGCACACTTCTGCTCACGCTCATGTACCGCCATTTCCGTCCGGTCATCGACGGCGGGTTCCTCTACATCGCCCAACCGCCGCTGTTCAAGGTGAAGAAGGGCAAAGAGATTTTCTACGCGTACACCGACGAGGAGCGCATCAAGCTCGTGGGCAAAGATATGCCGCTTGAAACAGTTGATAGTGAAGAGTTGGTAGTTGATAGTGAAGAGGGAGCGGGCGAAGAAACTCAAAACTCAAAACTCAAAACTAAAAACACAAAAACCTCGGTGCAGCGCTACAAGGGTTTGGGTGAAATGAATTCCGAAGAACTGTGGGAGACCACGATGGACCCGGCCCGCCGCATTCTCAAGCAGGTCGCCATCGATGACGCCGTCGAAGCGGACATGGTCTTCGACATGCTCATGGGCACCGATGTTCCCGCAAGGAAGTCATTCATTCAGTCTCACGCAAAAGAAGCAACGCTTGATATCTAAAGCAGGAATAGTACTGTTCCAAACAGTGCCGCAGACGCGGCTTGAGGGAGCAGCGCGCAGCGCTGATAAAAACATGACTGCTATCACAGACGGGCCTATGAGCCGCGCGTACGATGTGGTTTCGTCCCCTGTCATCGCGCTCATGCATGTGGGCATGTTTGCGTTCACCAATCACGTCAGTGGTTGGACGGCACCCAACGCACTTGGTTCCACCGCATTGATCGCGGGTGTCGTCGCGGCCGTTGTCGCCTTCATCGCCTATATGATTATGGACGACAATTCCTCGGAATTGGTGGACGACGTGTGCATGGTGTCCGGCGTGGCATGCCTTTATGCCGCGTGTGCGACGGCGCTCGCCGGTATTTGGCTGGTCGCGCCGCCCGTTCTCGCAACAGTTTGCGCGACGCTGCTTTTCATCCTCGGCGTCTATGCCTACTTCGGGCTTCAAGTCCGTGAGGAATACACCGATTGGACGTGGGGATGGCGAAAGGCACTATTGCCGCTCGCGCTTCTCGCCGGCTTTGGTGTCTGGCAGTACACGGGCAACTGGGCGTTTGCAGGCTTCGCACTCATTGTCGTCCTGATGGTGCAGTTCTTCTGGACGATTCACCTGTGGGTGCGGCCGGCCCGCGTGCCGGCCTGACGCAAGGAAAGGCGCAAAATAAAAAGGGCGGCCTCCGGCCGCCCTTTAGTTTTGTCATTTTGTCTTTTTTACGGGGACATTATAACAGGCCGGTCGGCTCGTTATAATGTACTCCATGCCGCTGCGGCGCTGCTCTGCAAAAGTTCCACCACAACGAGGTTTAATCTCACTGCGGTGGAATATTCGTTCGTCCGAATTAGTATCCGTCGTAAGAATCAGTATCCGTTCGGAATCACGTACGGATACTGACCGCTGTTTTGGTAGTAGGGCAGACCGTTGCCGGGATTGTACGGTTGCTGACCGCAGACGTACGCGGCACCGTTCCAATAGCACTGCTGATTCCCGATATTGGTTTGGTACGTGCTTGGCGTGTAGTACTGATTTTGATACTGCACATTGTACGGCGAGCTCAGATACTGCGACGCGTAATTGTTCGTAGCATTCGAGTCATTGCCGCTTGTCACGCTCACGGTGAATGTGCCGGGGCTGGCCATCGTAAAGTTCAGCGTGTTGACGACATGCGAACCGGCCGCGAGCGGGGCCTGCGCGGGCGACGAATACGAGTACGACTGTGTCGTGGGGAGCTGTGCAGAGAAGTAGTACGTGCCGGACGGTGAGCCGCCGGTATTTCCGATATCAAATGTCACCGTCGCGTTCCCCCACGAATCTGCGCTGAGCGAGAGAATGGTGACGGCGAGGTCGGCGGGACCCGTCGCGACGGGAGGGGTGGTGTAGACAGGAGTCGCCGGCTTGGCCGGCTCAACAACTGGTGTAACGACGAGTCTCGCGGGATTGATGAGTGTGCTTGCCGAGCCTTGCGCAGGCACGGTACCCGATGTGCTCGCGCCGCCGTTGGCGGTGCTCGTGGCTGACTGAATGTACAGGATGGTAAGCGGAATCCGTACGCTCGCCCCGCCGTTGGCGGGGCTCGTGGTCGCAGTTAAGAGCGGAAGAATCGTGACCGAGCTTGTCGCGCCGCCGAGGGTGTACGCGCCTCCGCAGGGGATTTGGGCGAGGGTGCCGCCGGCCGGTAGAGAGAACGACAGGCCGGCAGTACACGGATAGAGAAGGGCGTAATTACCTTTCACGCTTGGAGAGTATTTCCAGTTCACAGCAACCGGTTCGCCGGAGTTTGCCTGGGGCGGCACAGTCACCTGGATAGCGGTATTGCGTGAGCCGGAGAAAAGGGAAGAGAACCATCCGCCCGAAAGCGAGAAGATGTGAATGATGCCCCAGAGCACGATGATGACGAGAATGATGAGTCCGGCAATCGCCAAGACGTTCGCAAATACCGAAATGGGCTCAGCTCGGGCGGGGGCGCCGCCCAGAGGGCTCTGCCCGGCGGGGGAGGCGCTACCTTGCGGCGGGTGCTGTGCATCAGCCATAGCCCCGATAATTCCATGATTAGAGCCATCTGTCAAAGATTGACAAGATGCTATTTATAGTGTACTATATCCCCGTGAATAACTCTTCCCGCAAATCCGGTAACAAACCGCCGTTTACGGTCTTTTTGGCCGCAACGGTTATGATTTTCTTTCTCTCGCTCTCGACGGCCGATTCCATCGGCTTCGTACCGGATTACATCGATGGCTCGACTTCCTTCGACTCTGCTCAGGACGGGTCGCTCGCCACAGGCGGTTCGGACTCTCAGAACATCGCGCTCGCGTCATTGCCGGAGCTTGGCGAAGAGACGCTTGCGGTGAGCGGAGTCGCGCCGGAGCGTCTCATCATTCCCGCCATCGACCTCGACCTCGCAATTCAAAATCCGGCGACGCGCGACATCAATACGCTCGATGCGCTTTTGCAAAACGGCCCCGCGCGCTATGTGGATTCTGCAAAGCTCGACGAGCAGGGCAACATGATTATCTTCGCACATTCCTCGAATCTGCCGATTGTCCGCAACAAAATGTATCAGGCGTTCAACAAAATCCCCGAGCTTAAGGCGGGAGACACTATTACGCTCACGGCTGAGGGCAAGGCCTACATGTATAGCGTCGTATCGATTATTACGGCAGATGCGACCAACACCAACATCGACATGTCGCCCTCAAAGGGCACGCGCCTTACACTCGTGACGTGCGACACGCTCACCGGCAAAAGTGCACGCTTTGTGCTCGAAGCGAGCTTTGTCGGGACGTACAACATCTAACTATGCGATACATACTTACACTGTTTTCAGTCGTAGCCGTACTCGGCCTTGCCGTTCCTGTCTACGCCGCCGGCCCCTCCGACGGTACTCCCGGCGGTTGCGGCTGTGTCGTGTACGACGAGTACGAGACAATAGTCATCACTGATTCTGCGATTGTCGGATACCCCGCTTCCTCTGGCAGGCCTGCATTGGCGTCGCATCCTGTTTCGGTCGGCCGTCCGGTGACGCCGGGCTATCCGGTCCAAGTCGCGCACCCTGTCAATATCGGGTATCCGGTCATTGTTGGACGCATCGTCAATGTCGCTCATCCGGTGAATATCGCACACGTCGTAGACATCGCACACGCCGTCGGCATCGAGTCTTACGGGGGCAAACTTGCTCCGGTAGGCCGTGCCGTTGATATCGCACACGCGGTCGATATCGCCCATGCGGTGAACATCGCTCACGCCGTCAGTGTCGGCCGCGCGGTCTCCGTCGGAACCCCCGTCGCAGTCGCGCATCCCGTCGATATCGGCTATGCGGTGGATGTAGGACACGCCATCAGCATTGACCGCTGGGGCCGCTAACCTCTCACTGTAAGAATCAGGTCTCTCACATGAGTCAGAAAATCCACCAGTACGTAGGTACATTATAACAGGCCGGTCGGCCTCTTATAGTGTACTAGCTTGACGCGAACTCATTTTAGAGGCACAACTTGCTCAGTTCCCGAGCTGCATCGGGACGCCAACAAGGATTAGTGTCATGACCGACCTATCTCCCGGCGCAGCACCTGCGCCGCAGTCTGCCGAGCCCGCGCAGCAACCTGCTCCACAGGCACCGGAACCTGTCGCATCCGCGTCGGCGCCGCAACCGGCTGCCGTGACAGCGCGTTGGGCGAAGCGCAGAAAGGAACTCAGGATCCTGTTCGGACGTGAACCCGAGCCCGACGGCCGGCCCTCATTCATCTGGCTCGAACGGTGGGACGCGTTCATCGTCGCCACGTTTATCACGATTGGTGTGCCGCTTCTCGGCGCCAGCGGATTCGCATGGAGCACAAAGCTGTTTATCGGCATGCTCTGGTTCGCCGCGTGGTCGACGTTCTTCTATCACTTCGAACTGCGCGAACTCATCGGCCAGATGACGGGTCGCGGCGCGATAAAGGCTGAGCAGCTCTCTCAGCAGCAAGACTCGGCTCAGGAGCCGCGATACGCGGTCCGATACGCGATCTTTATCTGGCTGCTGGCCTACGTGGTCCATGTCGTCATCAAGGTGTTTCCCATTTACGGCACCCTGCCCGAGTGGAAATTCATCACGGTGACGATCCCGGTCCAGATCTACCATTCGTGGTGGGACAGTTGGATTTCGTACGGCATCGTCGAGTGGCTCGCCCTCGTGCATGCGTGGTTCGTGACGAAGAAGCTCATTAACCGCGACACGTATGATGTCGGCAACATCTTCTCGAAGGCCGCCCCGATGGGCGAGCGCGTCAACCTCTCGCGCTAGGCGCCACCGGTTCAAGCTCCTTGCACAATCGCGCCGCGGCAGCACTTGCCGCGGCGCACTCCCTTTTCATACGTATATACGCACCATATTGACATTTCGGTCAGATGTGCTACTCTCCCGAGTGGAGCATAGGACTCTGGTCTCATTCCGAGATCTCATTAGACGCGCAGCTGAAGGAGCACACAATGCGCAAGCAAACCCAAGCGACCACCGGAACCGCAAACGACGCCAACCTTTTCTTTCTGATGCCCCGTGGCGAGGGGCTCACGGCCGGTGTCAGGTCAAACCTGTTGCCGGATTCCATCGCGAAGATTGCACTGCCGTCCGTCGTGGTCGGTGGCATCTCGCGCGACGGTAAGCTCCGCAAGGGCGCATCCGTCGTTCCGGCGCTCATCACCGACCGTCCGATGTTCGATCAGCGCAATAAGATGATTCGCGCATCGGTCATCGATCAAGACATCGGTGGTGGCAATGTCCGCAAGGTCTTGGCCTCGCACAAGGTCGGCAACGACTGGATCGTGCTCATCCGCACGGGTTTCCAGTTCGGGCCGCAAGGCATGATGGGCGACTATATGGACCTCGCGTCCAAAGGCGTCCTCACGTCGCACGGCTCGTTCAACTTCGACAAGACCAGCGGCGCGTTCAAGATCGCCGAAGGTCGTGAAGAGAAGTCGGACTTCGGACAGGTCGCGGCCGAGAAAATCGGCAGCGTCTCGGGCCGGAAGATCAAGGCGCTCGGCTACTCGCCGGTCAACTACGACTTCTGGCGGATTCCGGAAGGCGCCGTCGTCATTGTCCGCGATGTCAACGGCAAGACGCTGCGTCTCATTGGCGGCAAAGTGCAGTTGCTCGAGCAAGACGCGACGGGTTACGGCAAGTTCTTCGACAGTCTCCTCGCAGAGGACGTCGAAATGCGGGCCAAGCTCGCTACAGCCGCCAGCCCTCAGTACGACGGTGTCGGACTGAAGCTCGGTACCGCCGCCGCCGGCTAAGACCTGTGCAATTTACGTTCTTCGCCTGAAAAATGGCAAACCCGGGGCATACACAGCCCCGGTTTTGTTTTGCCATAGTACGAAGACACGCGTGCTAAAATCCTCGTATGACAACGCTCGACGGAGGGATAAATCCTGAGCACCCCACATCTCCTGTCGAATTAAGACGTGCAAAAATCGAGCTGTATGACGTCCTCGGCAGAGTACGACACCATGGTTTGGATGATGAGAGGTTCGAAAGTTATAACGAGCGCATATCAGCTGGCGCCACTCCGGAAGAGCTGAAGGCTGTGGCTGATGAGCTGAATCGGCTGGAGGGAAGCACCGGAAGATTGCACGAGCCTCGAACTACTGCCGAAACAGTGCCATCCGCAGCTGAAACAGACGAAACGCCGCCGGCAGATGTCGAAACGTTGCCGACAGCTGGCGAACTTGAATTCGAGCAAGGCCCTGAAGGGTTTTTGATAGTCGAAGAAGCTGGAACAAAACGAAAACCATCGGTAGCAGAGGAAGAGGACATTATCGAACAGTATGCATTGGGCAAAGAACCAAAACCGGGTCGACCGAAGATGCTGGCGAGGCGACTTGATGATGAAGCGTTGGCAGAACTGGAAGGCACTCCCGCCGGCGGGGCAGGTGCTGAAGTGACACCGCGGGCACCGCTCACCCTCGACGAGAGGAAGGAGCGGCTACGTGCGCGGCTGAATGCAGTGAAGGGCAAAATGGGCGAAGCACACTTCAACAAGCTCGCGAGATTCATTGATGAAGCTGAAAATGACGACCAGACACGTAGCATGCATCAAACGCTTGAGTTCTACGAGCCTCGCCGTCGAAGGCGTGGGGAAGAGCCGCCGCCCGGGCCGCCGCGTCCCGATGACGTGCCGGAACCGTTGCCGCCTCCGCCGAGACCGCCACGTCCTGATGCATCGGATGCAATTCCGCCACCGCCACCGTCATGGGAGTCACGGCTCGACATCAAAAAATTCAAACGCGTGCGCGACATAGGACCGGGTGGTAGGTGGGCGGGCGGATTCGGCACGCCGCGCCGTTTTTTCTACGTACATCCCGACGCGCCGCGCAATCCCGACGGCTCACAACGACGGTTTACAGAAGAAGAGTATCAGGAACTCATACGGCAGGCGGGAGAGAGCTCGCCCGACGAACCGACTGTGGGCCGACTACATCGCGGCGAAGCTCCGCGCGATCCGTTTGAAATAAACAAAAGGGAATACATCGGCATCCGCCCGAAATCACTCCGCGAGATAGCGGCAAACGAGCGCGACCAGAAATTCTTTGGCGAATTCATGGCGAATCTGATTCCCGGCGAGAGCGCCGATTTGTTCGCGCGCGCCATGCAAGATGGCGACCTCACAGAAAGAGAGCGCAAAATCGTTCTCTATGCGCAGTACGAATACACGAAGCGCCTGTCGCAGTGGGAGAAGATGAGCGCAAACATCACGGGTAAACACGTCGAACAGGCAATGAAACGCTATCCCGGTCTGGAAGCCGCTGTACGTCTCAACGACAGTACGGGCAACAATTTCGCTATTACCACCAAGGTGTGGAAAGAGGAGTTGATGCATATCGCCATGCGGAAGGATGCCGGAGATTTCAATGAAGTGTACGAGTCGCAGATGAAGCTCGCCAAGCTTCACGAAACCCGCCGGTTCAAGAACTGGGATGGCGACGTGTCCGCACTCTGCAAACGCGCGCATGTGGATTCGCGTGATTACGACGCCGTATTCAACATGAAGACAATGAGGGGGAGGGGGGAGACAAGCAAGTGGCTCAAGCTAAATTTACAGAAAGACCTCACAGGGTTCGCGAAAATCACCGGCGCACTCGGCCTCACCAGATTCAAGGTGCACCGCACGATGAAAGAGGCCAATAGGCTCGAGCGCAAAAAGCAGGAACGCTGGCTAAGTCCGACCTCTTGGACCCTGCGAGATGTCAACAAACACGAGGGTACGCTGGCACGGGTGATGGCGCTCACTATCGGCGAGCCCGAGAAACTGCGTGCGCTCACCAAAGCGGCGATGCGCAATGAAGAAATGCAGATTGAGCGGGATGCGGGGCCGCGAACACGGGCGGGGACTAATGCGGAATATGCTACCGCCGCGAGAGGAGAGCTTTCGCAGGCGCAACTTCAGCAGACGTTCAACCGCGCCGCAAAACCGGCGGCGTGGAATACATGGAGCACGGCACAGCGCGAAGATTGGCGCGACAACTCATGGGACCCGCCCGAGCTTCATCACGAAGGTGAAGAACGACGCGTCGGCATGTGGGCGCAAATCTTTTCCGCATTCAAGAATTGGCTATTCAACGACCAAAAGAAGAAATTATCCGTAGCTTAATCACTTATGACCCTATCCGTCGAACAATCCGCCGCCGTGTACGAGAAATATGCTCGCCTTCTTGCCGAGGGCAAAGAAGACGAGGCGGGGAAGTATATCGGCGAGCAGTTGCCCAATCTGCCCGAAGACCTGCGAAACAAAATCATCGCGCTCATGCTCAATCAATCACTCATCGACGAGGCGCGTGAGCTCGAAACTATTCACGGCATCCAAGAAGCCGGTCTTGCGGCCGCTGAAAAGCTGGAGGAACTCAAAAAGAATCTGAAAGAGGACAAATAGGGGTCTCCCGACGGGCGCTTGACAAGTCACCTTGGAGGTGTTATCATCTCGCCAGACTAATTCCACAACCGAACTAGGACGTTCACACCAGGGAGAGACATCATGGCTGCAACCAGCCCTGACCATCTGCACACGACGTTCGACGAACAACTGTTTTTCGCACTGTCGATTGCCGCTCGCACGCTTTGTGCGGTCGCGGCCGCCTACATCTTCTTCGGCACCACCTATCTGCCCCCGCCGCCTGCGGCGTGGAAGCGCTGATTGGAGGCACGAAGGCCTTCATCATCATCGGTGTTGCGACGGTCGTGACGGCCTACGTCTCGACCTACGGCACCAACTGGACGCCGGTCACCGACAAATACGAATGGATCGACGCGATGTTCCTCATCGTTCTGGGCATCGTTGTCGCGTTCGGGGTGGTGAAGAACTGGGGCGCGATGAACGTGCTCATGGAATTCACCGCCTGGATGTTCGGCGCTCTGATCGTGCTGGGCATCATCTTCGACTGGATTGCGCGGCTCGCTAAGCGCCGCGCGCATCTCCGGGCTGAAGCAGCCACCCGCACTCCGGCACCCTGAAGGAGGCGATCATGGACGTTGCAAAACTGGTGGTGGGCATTCTGCTCGCCGCCGCGATAACCTTCCTCGCATGGGTGTGGCTGGTTGACCCCTGCAACCCGTGCGTGGGCGGAAGGGGCGAGGACCTAGTGTATGCTCAAGGTCCATGCCTCGACGGTTACATCTGGAATCAGAAGAAAGACGAATGCATTTGACGACTGCATCTGTGTCGTTGGCCCTCGGCGTGATTATCGTCGGGGGTCGCTTACTTTTCATATACCGCATTTGGGCTTCAAAATAAGATTTTTTCTTCTATTGACAAACAGTTTACAGCTGATATAATGCAAAAACGAAGCCTCAAAAGGGCTTCAGGAATTTATCTAGGCCAATCCGGCCGCAACCTTCCTGAGGAGGAAGCACATGACGAAAACCTTCGCTCTTTTCGCTGCGGCCGCCGCTTTCGCCGCACTCATCTCGGGCTATCCGACCGACGCCCACTCGCGTGTGGTCGAATGCCGTGGCGGCGGCTACGCCATCAGCTATCCGTGCGTCGTGCGCGGCCGTGTTGTTCGCACTGAGCGCGAATACTACGCCGTGTCTCGCACGACCTCCGTCTCGGTCCGCGAGTCCTCGCGGTTCGAAAAGAAAAACCCCTGCACCGAAGGACACCAATGGTATCCGAGCAAGGGTGAATGCATCGAGACGCACGCGCTCGTGGACGTGGTCGAGAAAGCCCCCTGCACGCCGGGTCAGACCCGTCGTATCGATGACCCGTCGAATCCGAAGGGCTTCCGGATTCTGACCTGCGACTACATCCGCAGGCCGGCCGGCAAATAGCTACGCGGCACGCGCAATACGGCGGAAGGTGACAATTGTCCCTTCCGCCGAAGTTACTTCATCGATTGTTCATGACTGTCAGTGTGTGATGCGTCACAGCCTGACAGACCTGTACAATCTCGTACTCGGTCGTTCGCAACCAGGGAGGACATCATGGTGCGAAAGTTCATTTACGTCCTAGTCGCACTCTTCGCATTCAGTTCTCCCGTATTCGCGGGCGCGCTCGAGTGCGAGGACTGCAAACTCGTGAAGCGTGGCGTCCATCGTCAGGTCATTCCGACCGACGATTTCGTCTGCTTCTGGTTCGTCCAGCCGCGGGTGCAGAACGTGCTGCTCAAGCTCTATCAGCGCGACGGCACGATGCGCCCGTATTCGCGGAAGAACGCGAAGATACATGATCGCATCTGCGTGGGACGGCAGTGGGTCCGCAATATGACCCGCGAGTCGTTCATCTGCGACGAAAAGATAGCTCACTTCGACTACGCCCAGCCGGGCATGATCGAGACACTCGCCGAGAAACCGAAATACTCGCGCGAAGTGGAAGCCTGTCTCTACGGCAACGACAAATGCCGGGAAATGGGCTACCCGAGCTACCGCTGAACGGGTGAATCTTGGCGGTGCCGCGCGTGAAAACCGCGGCACCGCCCCCTCTGGCCATATGAGAAATGTTGTGTATAATAGCGC
>JBBTSX010000005.1:139274-143166 GCA_038064535.1 Patescibacteria group bacterium | reverse complement strand
CCTATACTTCCTCTTACGAGTTTGCAGGGAGCTGTGTTTTTGGTAAACAGTCGCCTGGGAATAATTCTTTGCAACCTCTCTTGCGAGAGGTAGACCTTATCGCTAACTTACGGTCGCTTTTTTGCCGAGTTCCTTGAGGATCTCTCACTCGTTCGCCTTGGGCTACTCGCCCTGAACACCTGTGTCGGTTTGCGGTACGGTTCCCACATTGATAAACGTAGAAGTTTTTCTTGGAAGCGCGCTCGTGCAGATTCTCTTCGACGAATCTCCAATTCTCCACTCTGCTTTCATTAACCAGGCGGATTTACCTATCCTGGCACAATCACAGCATGGACCCCAATCCAATAAGGGGCCTGCACTACAGCACTCCGTCCCTCCATCATTCAATGCGGAAGTCATGGAATATTAACCATGTGTCCATCGCCTACGGCGTTCGCCATCGGCTTAGGCTCGACTAACCCTTCGATGATCTCCATTGCGAAGGAAACCTTGTTCTTTCGGCGTGCGAGACTCTCACTCGCATTGCGGTTACTCGTGCCAACATTTTCACTTCCGCGCGCTCCAGCATGGGTCACCCCTTTGCCTTCATTGCAGGCGGAACGTTCTCCTACCACTCGTGAACTTCATTGAGGACCCGAACACCGTTCGGGCTTAATTTTGTTTGGCGCCTCCGGCCGGATTCGAACCGACGTACCGCTCTTGGCAAGAGCGTGCTCTAGCCTCTAAGCTACGGGGGCTTCCAAACAAACGAAAGACCATTGTTTTGGTCGGGATGGATGGATTTGAACCACCAACCGCTCGGGCTTAACCCGAGTGCACCTTCTTCGTGCTGCACCCCGTTAAAACAAATTCAATTATTTTCCTCTCAATGAGAGAGGGAAACGAGAACACCACTTTGTTTGTGGCCGGCTATTCAGCTGGGCCTACTGATCCCTGCTTACTGGGCCGCTTCTCTCATTTTCCTCAATGAAGTTCACGAATCCGCGTCTTCGGTACGATGCTTAGCCCCGATCATTTGTGGCGCAGAATCTCTAAGTCAGTGAGCTGTTACGCTTTCTTTGAATGGTGGCTGCTTCTAAGCCAACATCCTGACTGTCAATGAAATTCCACCTCCTTATTTGCACTTAGCATCAATTTAGGGACCTTAGACGGCGGTCTGGGCTGTTTCCCTTTTGGCGTATGGAGCTTCGCCCCCATCGCCTAACTGCCGTGCTGCGCTCTGGGTATTCGGAGTTTGATAGAGGCAGCGTCCTTTCGGACTGTCCGCTTCTTCCAGTGCTCTACCCCCCAGAGAAACACACGACGCAAGCCCGAAAGCTCTTTCGGAGAAAACCAGCTATTACCGAGTTCGATAAGCTTTTCACTCCAACCCTCAAGTCATCCCGAGATGTTGAACAATCTATGGGTTCGGACCTCCCTCCATATTTCTATGAAGTTCATCCTGCTCAAGGGTAGCTCACCCGGCTTCGGGTCTGATACGTACGACAAACGCGCTATTCACACTCGCTTTCGCTATGGCTCCACCCGAAAGGGCTTAGCCGCGCCGTACGCATCAACTCGTTGGCTCATTCTTCAATAGGCACGCCATCGCGGCAACGCCAAATAAATGACGGCCGCTCTGACTCCTTGTAGACATGTGGTTTCAGTTCTATTTCACTCCCCTCACCGGGGTTCTTTTCACCTTTCCCTCACGGTACTTGTTCACTATCGATCTGAAGAGGTATGTAGCCTTACCGGTTAGTTCCGGCAAATTCACTCGAGCTATTCGTGTCTCGAGATACTCAAGAACTACAGCCATAGAGATGCTTCGTTTTCGTGTACGGGACTATTACCCTTTGGAGTCGAGCTTCCCAGCTCGTTCCACTAACTAAGCATTTTGTAACTCCACCTGTTTCCAGCGCTGTAGCCTTATAACCCCCATCCCCAAAATCGTGACGCAATGCATCTTTCGACACATTGGCGTACCGATTTTGTGGCTGAGTTTGGGCTGATCCCGTTTCGCTCGCCGCTACTAAGGGAATAACAATTGTTCTCTTTTCCTCTCGGTACTGAAATGTTTTACTTCCCGAGGTCTGCCCTCTGTGGCGTTTAACTACAGAGTCATCGAGGTTCGCTCGATGGGGTTTCCCCATTCGGAAATCTCCGGATCGTAGGTTGCTAAGCACCTCCCCGAAGCATATCGCCGCTATGCCGCGTCCTTCATCGCCTTCTTCAGTCAAGGCATCCACCACACGCCCTTACTCAGAACTCCTGTCAGGAACTCTGAGAACCGCGTATCTTCTGCATCGAACGCTACAAACGTTCGACGACTTTTTTGCCTATCCGCTGTCTAGTTCGGACAGGACTTTTTTGTTTTTCTTGCTTTGTGTTTTTTGTCCCACACACGAGATTCGTGTGCAGGATTCCTGCATCTCATTTCGGAAAGACCTCCCTTGATTGCTCAAGAGGAGAACCGAAAATGAGATGTATGTGACATGCCTTTGCATGTCACGTTAATTCTTTGATGTGTATCCACTACGTCATCTTGCAATGACGCACGGATCGCTTTTCGTATGTCAATGAGCGACATCGGTGTGTTTTCCCTTTTCGGGAACGAAAAAGACCGCTTGGAAGCGGCCGCCTACGCAGAATTTCTTCTGCTTAGATTTGCCGCTCTTTTTCGTGTCTTTCCGAACACATAGATGTAACGGGGAGTATATGCGAAAGCCTATATAGTGTCAACTTTCTGCCCTTCCAGGGCTTTTATCACGCAAAACAGCCCTCTTCGGGGCTGTTCATGCGCCGGGCAGAAGCGGACCTACGACTGCTTCTCTTCGGTACCGTGGCTTTGCTGAGACTCTTTCTTGTCCGCCTCAGGAGTTTTTGCCGGCTCGGTTGCGACAGGAGCCGGGGTGCCCTGCTTGTCGCTCTGGCTATTGTCGCGCTGGCCCTTATCCTTGTTCATGTTGTCATCTGTCATACAAAATGTTTAGTAAATAATTAATTACCCGTTACATCTGGTAACAAATCAGTTGAACACGGCGCACATGAAGGATTCGTTAAGTTGCGCGCACCCAGCCGGCACGACGAAAAAGGTCACTGACCGCCGAGAATATCTTCGGCTTTTTGGAGGTCGTCGGGCTCTTTGATTTCTATCCAAAGCGAGGCTTCGACGGCCTGTATCGGAACATCTTTTGCGGCCTGCATCATGGTCTGCGGCAAACCCAACTCGGTCGAGCCTTCCGCTTTCGGTATAGCCGGATAATCGAAGATTCTCATATCAAGGACATAGAGGGCGGTATTGGTTAAACCCGGTGACTTGGAATCTGTGATATTTTCGACCACAGCAACAATCCGACTCTGGTTGTCGATGACGACGTTCGCGGCGCGTCCCATGTGTTGTTTCTTCTGCACGAGCACCGCCCACTCGTATTTCGCGCATTCCGCCATATCCTCTGCTCCATAAATATTGTCACCGTTCATCACGAAAAATTTGTCGTGCAAGAAGTCGCGGGCAAGCCAGAGCGCCTCGGCGGTCCCGCCTTGAGGATTCTCCTGTTCCACATAGAGAATTCTCTTGTTGCCATATGAGCCGCCGAAATGGCTTTGGATGACCCCTCCCATATGGCCGACGACCATAATAATCTCGTCGACGTCCGCAGGCAGTGCGTCGAACTTGTGCTCCAGCAGTGTCTTACCCGCAACTTGGAGCATCGGCTTGGGGGTCGAATCGGTGAGCGCGCCCATGCGCGTGCCGCGTCCGGCGGCGAGAATGACGGCTTGCATACGTGCATTGTATCAAACGCTGTAAACGTCGGGGCACGCATTTGGACGAAGGAGATTTGTGCGAAAGTCTCGACGACGGGCAAATGCGTGCCCCGACGTTCATGCACAACGAAGAGGCGCGCCCGTC
>JBBTSX010000005.1:93360-139264 GCA_038064535.1 Patescibacteria group bacterium | reverse complement strand
CCGGGGGCCCCCCCTCTTCCAAAAACAAAGCCGAACCGTTACGGACGAGCGTTGCGAGCGAAGCGCGCGAGCCTAGCTCGCGCGCTTCCGAGTCGAGGAGTTCGAAAACCGGCAACCGGTTTACTTGTTGTGCGAGATTTCCCCGCGAATGCGCTCGATGGTACGAGCCGCCGCTTCTTTCCCGCCCAAACCGAAGGCAAGACCGAAGGCAAGCGATGCCGCTACCACGAAGCCAGTGAAGAGCGTCTGGACAAATTCAGTCGCAACGCCGAGCTGGTTGAGCGCAGCCAAGATGCCGGTGATCCAGATTGCCCACTTGGCGACCGATCCTGCGAGATTGGCGCCATGGGCACCAGCCGCGCGGGCCGAACCCGAGACGAGCCCACGCACCACTTCCGCCACGATTGCCGTGAGGATGAGGATGAGGGCCGCGACGATGACCTGCGGCAAGTACAAAAGTACCACCGTCTGGAGGAACACGGTCACGCGCGTGAGACCGAGGATCTCAAGCGATGCCACGAGGAAGACCAAGATAACAAACCACTCCACAAGCGTTCCGAGGAAGCGCCCGATATCGAGCCCGAACCCCGCGCTCTTGGCGGCATCGTTCATGCCGGCGGACTTGAGCGCATCATCGATACGCAAGACCCGCACGACCTCAACGACGACGCGGTAGAGGATGACCGCAATGATCCAACCGATGACGAAGACGATTACCGCCGCCAAAATCGCCGGAAGGTACTGGGAGACGGTGTACCAAAGGTCGTTAAACGACCCCTGCACCGCACCCGCTGATTGAGAAACAATCATGATGTTTTATATATAATGTTAATAAGTTTGATAACGGTTCGACCCCGTATGGCTTCATGATAGCACCCACGAACGGCGCTATAGAGCCGCATCAAAAGCGTGTGGATAGGAAAAATGCGGTGACATGGCTCCATTGAGCCATTCTCTTAGAGAAGGCGCGTTCTATCCAAAAGCACCAGGTGCGGAAAATCGAGAGTATCTCTGATGAGCTTGTCTTGGACGGTCATGCGGTACCTGAATTCAGGTGTCGAAAAGGCCGCATAGCGGATTTCGCGTCCGAATGCGGGCTCAAGAGTCTTGATGGCCGCTTCCACCCGCCGCTCATTGAGTGAATCGAGCGCCACAAGCAGGTCGGCCGGCCGCGAATCGTCGCCCATGAAACTGCCGGAAAGGACCACCGCTGAAACTCTGCCGCTTCGCTTGAGTGCGCCGATGATTGCCGCATAGCGTACCGGCGAGACTTCATGAACGAACGAAGAAAGCGCTCGGGCATGTTTCCATTCCGTGTTGACCGCCCATGTATCTATCCTTTGTTTCCCTCTGACAACACGCTTTGTATTTCCGATGGTTATACTCACTGTTTTCCCCTTTTTCACCACACCCCAATCCACCAGCTTTTTCGCTTCGCGGGTTGCCGCCTTCAGCGAGACACCGGCGCGCTTCCCGAGAACAGGGAGGGTGAATGATTCGTTTGGATTGAACATAAAAACCCGTAGTATCCGGGCGCGGGCCGGATTGCCCATGAACTCGCCGAGAAAGTCGTCCTTGGCCATACCTCGATACTACCACCCTCCCACTTGTTGACGAGGGGTGTGTGGATAGTAGAGTAAAGGCCGAACTTGGGAGAACCCGCCATGGATAACAAGACTAGCTTGTTTCCCCGCGCTGACATGCTGGTGTCCGAGGAACTGCGCTTTTTGGAGCGCTACTGCTCGACCTTCGCGCAGAACAGCGAAACGACTATCCTGACCTACGTCGCGTTCACCGGTCTGGAAAATCACGTCAACCGCGAGTGGCTCACTCAGCCGAAACAGTTCACGTTCAAGGACGGCATGACTCTCGCCGACTTCAACGTACAGCTGTTTGCCCGACAAAAGGCCGCGTAGAAACAGCACGTCGCCACGTCGAAATATTCAAAACGCTTAACCGCGAACGACCGCATCCACGAACTTTCGGGTGCGGTCGGCTTCTTTTACATCATGCACCCGCACGATGTCCGCGCCTTTTTGTATACAAAGTGCCACCGCCGCGAGCGTCCCTTCGAGTCGCTCGCTTGCCGGCAAATCGAGCGTGTAGCCGACAAATGATTTACGCGATGGACCGACGAGTATCGGATATCCCAATTTTTTTAATTCACCGAGCCGATTCACGAGCTCGAGATTTTGCTCCACCGTCTTCCCGAATCCGATTCCGGGGTCGATGATGACATGTTCTTTTGCGACTCCCGCCGCAAGCGCCGCATCGATTTGTTCCCGCAATTCAGCTTTAATATCCCCCATCAAATCTTTGTATTCCACCCCAACATACCTACCTCCCGTGGCAGTCAGACTGCCATCAACTAACGCAGTCTGACTGCGGTTATGCATCAGGACGATGGGAACGCCTGCCTCTGCGGCGACGCGCAATATTTCAGGCTCCATCCGGCCACCCCACACATCGTTGATTATCGAAGCCCCCGCCGCTACCGCCTGCCGCGCCACCTCGGCTTTGTATGTGTCTATTGATATCGGAACATGAACCTCCCTCGCCAGCCTCGTAATGATTGGAACGACGCGCGCAAGCTCTTCGTTCTGTGATACCGGCGTCGAGCCCGGTCGCGTACTCTCCCCGCCTATGTCGAGCATGCCCGCCCCGTCTTTCTCCATTTGGACACCCTGCTTCACCGCCTCCTCAATATCCAAAACACCATCACCAGAAAAAGAGTCCGGCGTCACATTCACAATGCCCATCACGTAGGTTTTCTTTCCCCATTCGAAATTCACCCCGTGAGAAAGGCGTTTAGACATAGCTGTTATTTCGGGAAGTCTGAGAAATTCGAAAGAATGCAGACCTCTGATTTTGTTTTCTCATGGGGTTCATAGCCGTTCGTCTGCGAGCGACCACACGTCGCGCGAGTAGTCACCAAGCTCATCGAGCATATCAATGACGGGTTTTTGCAATTTCGGATGCATGTGGAATGAATTGATTTCGTCCAAAGGCGCGAGCACAAATGCGCGTTCGTGCATGCGCGGATGCGGTATGGTGAGCTCCGGCAAATCCATCACGGTGTCGCCGTAGAAGATAATATCGAGGTCTATCGGCCGCGGTAGATTGTGTGTGTTTTCGACACGACCTAGACTCGCCTCGATTTTCTTGAGTTGCCCCAGAAGCAGGAGCGGCAAGAGTGTGGTCTCGCCCATAATGACCATATTGAGATAGAGCGGCTGAGGCCCGACTCCCTGCGGACGGCTCTCGTATATCGAAGACTTCTTTTGCACAGCCACATGCGGCGCGAGCGCATCTATCGCCTTGCGAAGATTCTCCCCGCGATTCCCGAGATTGGAGCCAAGCGCGATGAATATGGTTTCCACGCTCGTATCCTAGCGTGCGATTTCCCTCTGTGCTAGGGTAATTTTGGTCGCCCCACCTAAATGGGGCAAGGGAGGTAATCAATGACGCTTGCATATTGCAGTGCCGCCATCTTGGCGATTGTGCTTATACTGATGACTTTATATCCTTGGCGGCAGCGTCCTATCACGGGTGCCATAGCGTTTGCTGGGGTGATTGCGTTCGCGTTCTTGATCGGCGACGTGCGTTTTACCGGCAAGCGCGAGGTCGCCTTCATCGCCTGCAGTACTCCCGCATCGGCAGCCGAACAAGCGGTTCCGTGTCCGTTCAAGTGACGGCAAGATATCAGACGGCAAATGGCCCGCACACGGCGGGCCATTTTGTTTTTCGGCTAGGAAAAATTACTTGAGCGTAACTTTGCCGCCTGCCGCCTCAATCTTCGTTTTCCACGCTTCGGCGTCTTCCTTCTTCACGCCAGTCTTGAGCATGGCCGGAGCGGACTCGACGAGAGTCTTGGACTCCGAGAGACCGAGCGCGAGAACCTCCTTCACCACCTTGATGACGGCGATTTTCTGCTCGCCCACAGCCGTGAGCTCGACATCGAATTCTGACTTCTCTTCTGCTGCCGCTACCGCAGGACCTGCCGCTGCGACTGCTGTCGCAGAGACTCCCCACTTCTCTTCGATTGCCTTCACGAGCGTATTGAGCTCGAGCACGCTCATCTTTTCGACTGCTTCAATGATTTGATTCTGATCCATAACGAATAGTTTATAGTTAGTAGTACGTAGTTTGTAGTAAATGCGAATACATTTACTGTTTCTTCTTTGCCACCTCGCTGAGCACGACCGCGAAGCGCTGGCGCGGTGAATTAATCACCTGCGCAAACATGCCACGAAGCGTTTGCATGGAAGGAATCATTGCGATTTCCTTCATGTGCACCGCGTCCATGATTTTGCCCTCGAAGATTCCACCGATGATGGAGACCTTGTCGGCAAGTTTCTTTGCCGCTTCGTGGACGAAGCGTGCCGCCGCCGTGACGTCGTCGCCGACGCCAAGAGCAACCGCAACTTCCCCCTCGAGCGGGAGCTCATCGTGTTTGTGCCCGAGAGTATCGAGCGCGCGACGGATGAGCGTCTTTTTTGCAACTGTATAGGAAACACCTTCGGCGCGAAGCGAGCGGCGCATTGCCGTTTCGTCCGCAACCGAGAGCTTGGAGAAGTGCACGAAAACCGCCGACGAGGCGCCTTTGATTCCCTTCTCGAGTTTCTCTATAATCGCTGCTTTTTCTGCTTTCGTTTTTGCCATGTCTTAGATTTTCTTACGAACCATTTTCAAATGGCGAGTTAGTAAACCTTAGACCCCGTGAGATGGCGAAGCCTATCTCTCTGGGGTAGTTCGACCAACAAGGTTTGAGGGTGCGACCCCATGAGATAGCGCAAGCGCATCTCACGGGGCTAGCCTCGGCAAGCCTGACGGGACAGGTTGTAGGGATTAGGTTTTAGGTTTTAGTATTTCTACTGTTCCCTATCACCTACTCCCTATCACCTATTCCTGCTCGCTGTCTCTAGCCTTGTGCGAGAGATACTACAGGAAATATGGCGCGGGTCAACCGTTAATTGACTTTTCGTCCAAATGTGCTAGAATGGAACTCGCGGCGGATTGTTTCCCCGCCAAACTCTTAGGAGTGCACATGTTAGCGAAACAGGATGCCTGGACCCAAGGACGCCGTCGGGATGGTTATTTCGATGGCCGACGGGTCGGGCCTATCGGCTGGTCGGGCATAGTGCGGCGATTCAACGCACCACCGCCTGGTTATGACGGCAGTGACCCAGTCCGGGTGCAGCCCACCCGATGGACCAGGTTACGGGATTGGTTCCTCGAACTGCTCCGCCTCGCATAAAGTGGCGGAAAAATCCGAAAAAACGCGCCGGCGACCCAGAAGGGTTTCCGGCGTCAACACTTAGGGAGACGCTGCATGTGGCTGAGTTGCTACGTGAGACGGCTGCTCCCGCATGAGGAGCTTTGCCGAAAACATTCCCGGAAGCCAATCCGGAGGGCGCTCGAAGACGTGAGCAAGCTGCTCAAGCAGTGCTATCACCCAGACGACGAGAACCTCGGGAGACTGCTGCGGATTATTGTCGATATTTACCTTTTGCAGGGTCCGGATGCGGTCGCTCTCATTCGGGAATTGAAGCCTGCAAGTAAATTTCTCCTAGATTTCGCGCTGAGCATCTACGGGTTCAAAATCGAACTGATAATAGTTGAGGGCATAAGGAAATGCTAACGCCGGGAGAGGACACGTGTCCGCCCGGCGCTTACTATTTGGATAGCATCGCCGAAAGCGCGGCCGCAGCCTGATGCTCCGCATCCTGCCCACTCGCATAGGCATTCACGCCAACGGTGACGCCGAGGGAAACGGAAATGAACGTGAGGAACCCCACGAGGAATCGCGTAAACGAGCCGACCGGTGTCGGATTCATGTCTGTATTATATCCCCTCGCGTAACTGCGTCTATCATTTCAGAGCCACCCTTTTGATTTACAACTGCATGGGCGGAGGAGGAACCCGTGGCAGTGGTGGCGCAGGAATGTGCACGTACACGCTTACGTCGGTCGATGCGGCTCCGTTGCCCGCAATGTCATATGCCGCAACGGAGAAAGTGCTTGTCGCGTTTGCATCAATAATAAATTGTAAGGTTGTCGCCGTGGTGGTCGCTGTGAGCGTCGCGTCTTTCGTGAGCGCGTAATAGATAGCATCTGCGATGGGGCTCCATGACACGTTCACCGTAGTGGTCGCCACCTCGCAGTAGCCGGAACCGAACGCCGCGCATTCGGTAATGGCCGGTACAGGCGTAGCAGGTGCCGTCGTGTCGACTGTGATGCTACGTGTCAGCGCATCGGAGGTATTGCCGTCGGCGTCCGCAGCGACGATTCCCAAAGCCGTCACTCCTTCCGAAAGTACAAGGGTTGCCGACCAATCTCCGTTGATGTCGGCAGTCGTGCTGGCAGTCTCCGCCCCGTACGAAAAGACAACGATAATATCCGGAGTCGTGGTGCCGGCAATCATGACCGACGAGGTGACGAAGAGCGAAGCATCGGCCGGCGCGGTGACCGCCAATGGCACGAAAACGACCGGTGCAGGTTCTGGATCTTCGACCGCTCGTACCGCACTCGGTGCCGAGGCTCCGCCGTCGCCGCCAAAGCCGGGAGATATTGGAAAAAGCGCAGGCGCGGGTATTGCCGCGGGAGCAGGCGCGACCACAGAGACAGGTGCCGGCGGTGGCGGGATTGGCTGGGGTTCAGTCTGCGTAGGCGTTGGCGGATTGGGAACAGGCGGAGCCGGAGCGACTACCAAAGCGGAGGGCGGGACGGTATTGGTGGAGACCGCCGCCCGGGGCGCTGGAGACGGACTCGCCGGCAGTGCCGATGCCGCCGCGGCGCCTTGTGTTGACGCGCTCGTTTGCGTATTTCCGGTCCAGTTGGCGACCGCGCTCTTGATGGTCCGGGCAAGAGCCGCGGCGGCGGCATATGCTTTTTGCGTAGCGGCGGCAATCGCCTTCCCTGTCCCCGCGGTGACATTGACGGTCGTGTTGGCAAGCGGATCCGCGACGACGAACCCAATCTTCTGTGCCTTGTAGGACAATGTTTCCGGAGGTGGAGCGAAGCAATCGTCGGACTCAGATAAATCTGACGCTCTGAGCTCAGAGAGTGCTTTTTCGATATCTCTTACGATTCGTGCAGCGGCTCCCGTTAGGTAAGCGCCGCTAAATGAATGGCCGCCGAACAATTTGGTTGATTCTTCCGCACGTATCGGAATAAGGATGTTCGATTGCAAAGGCTCCGGGGCTCCTGCCGCCGCGGCATATTGCCGGACTCGCAGTACGAGTTGGTCGTTCGCGGACGTGAGGTAGCCACCCTCTCCCGCGACGCGGCTCGCCGGTGTAGCGAGGTTGTAGACGGCGATTGATTCTCGCGGTACTCCGTGCCCGATTAAGTAATTATATATTTCGTTGGTATAAAACGTGCCCTGCGAATGCCCGACCAAAAGTATCTTTCTTGTTGTTACTTCTGAATGCATTTGCCGGAGGATGGTATCGCGGTCGTAATATGAAATCGGATTATCGAAAATCTGTCCGATAGACTGAGCAAAATCGCCTAGCCCCGCAATGTGGGATTGGTTGTGTCCCAATCTAACTACCAGTGGCTCACCTTTGAAAATGACTCCAACTTTTTTCTGCAAATCCTCAGAGTTCTTCCCTGCCTTATCGAGGTCATTCAATACGCCGTTCACAAATACCACCGTGAACCCTTGGTCCGAGCACTGAGCCGCGAGCACAGAAAACGGGGTGAGAACAATGATTCCCGTGATTAGCAGGGTTGCACTGTACCTCATAAAGTAATTGCTAATTATCTAAATCACACACGTTCGTATCGTTTAGGCCAAAACTTGTCGTGTACTTATCAAGAAAATCGTAATGATCTCTTCTTTCTGCAGTATTCAACATAAGGTCATCAACTTCTCCAACGCGGGCATCAACAACCTTGAAAAATTGCTCAAGATCGTCGCGCGGATATGTTAGCGACAAACAAGTAGAACCACGCGACTTTTGCTCCGCAGCAATTTTCCACGTCTCCGAGTTGAAAACCTCGGTCAAATACATCTGTAGCGCCATCGCATACTGCAGTTCGGCCGCGCGGGTATACGGAGAGTTCGGGTACTTTTCGAAAATCGCGAGTTCCACGTCATCACGGATGCCGTTCCCATTTGCATCCACGCCCTCAATTGTCGCGTCTACCTGCGCAGGGTCCGGAGGCGGAGGGAGATGCTTGCCATCGACATTCTCCGGTGTGAGTCGTTGCGCCTGAATCCTGTCGATTGTTTCTGCCGTACGCCTCTGCTCCAGCACCGCAGGAATGCGATAGATAACGAGGGCAACATATAAAAGCACGATGATACCGAGCGGCCAGCGGACGCGACGCCATATTTTGACGAGATAGTGAGCGGCGCCCGACCCCCCGGCATCGTGCATATGCGAAACAGTATCCCACGCTCGCACTAATTTCCGCCAACTTATCCCCACTTACTCCAAGGAATCCCCTTGGAACGCTCTGACTTCCCTCAGCATCTCGTCGACGGACTCGAGATCCGCGATGTCGATTGGCAATTCTATTTTGTTAAGAATTCTTGTTTCAGGTCGTGTACCGAGAAAGTAATCCTGATAACTGGAATAGCGAAACGAAGAAAGAGTATCCTCTGCGCGTGATTTTCCGGTGGAGTACGCCTCTTCCAGTCCACTATTTTTTATACCAAGCGGATTCAGATGCACGTACGACAACACCCAACGCAAATAAGCATCGTCAGATATATGCTTAGCCCGGAACGGCCTACACATCAAAGCACCGGACCGCTCGTATTTAATATTGAAGTACATTGAATACGAGGTCAGGAGTCTGCCCATGAACTTGCTGAGCCCGCCGAGTCTGTTTTCCTTGGCGACAATGTGGAAATGATTTGCCATCAGCGTGTATGCAAAAATGCTTACAATCTCCTCTCCTCGATCATATTCCAAGGGCTCCCCTTGGATGAGCTTATAAACAAGGGTTTTATCGCTATTGCAAAGATACAAAAGAGATTGGAATCTCCGCCAATCAGGAGTTTCTAAAAATACGTCGCGCTTTTCTACCCCCCTGTTGTATACGTGATAGAACTCCCCGGGAACAAAAGAGAATTTCCTCTGCATGACTGCATTTTATGACTTAAAACAAGGCCATCCAAGGGGAGCCCTTGGATAACTCTATGGATAACTAGAAGTTGAGGTCGCGGAGTATTTCGGCGTCGACTTCGGTGAAATTTGTCGGGCGGATGGCGCCGTAGAAACGCACCTTGTCCCCTACTACATAGCGTGAGAGCACGGTCGCCGCTTTGGAATTTTTGAGGATGGGAGCCCCGACCGGCACGTAGACCGTGTAATCGGTAGCGCCGACAGTGACAACCGCCGTGACAGGTAGTGCCGTTCCCGAAATGCTTTTGAGTGTCCCTTCAAAATTGCGGGGCTTGAACATCTTGTCGTCTTGATACACCACGATGGAATCGGCATTGAGCGTGTTGGTGGAGTAGCTGTACGTGCCGGGGACTGAGAGTACCTTGTCCCCCGCTTTCAGTTCATCCATGGTAATCGTCCGCGCACCTTTGGTAATAGGCGCGCCGCCTATCGCGACATTCGTTTTACCCATCGTTTTGTCGTTGAGTACAAACATCTGCCCTCCGCTATCCACGCTCACAACGACGCCTGAGAATGTCTTTCCCGCGGTCTGGAGCGCCGTGTCGCGAATGGTCTTCGCGTTGATAACCATGCTGTCGCCGCCGTTTGCAAGAGTGCCGGTAATGTCGATGATGTCCTGCTCCTTGATGTCCGCGGCGGTCGCACTTTCGCCGTATTTCTTTGTAATGACCGTCGATGTGGAGGTAACTATCACGAAGCGCAAGAACGTCGTTCCCCATACGGCGCGGGAGAAGAAATTGGTGCCGGCTTTCTGGTATATCACAACGTTTTTCGCGGTGAATGTGCCATCGGGAGTGAAGTGGAGCTCCGAGTTCGCCGCCGCTACGCTCAGCGGAAGCAGGAGAAGTATTGACACCGCCGCGACGCCCGTCTGACGGAATGTCGGCATATTGCTATTTAGCCTGCAGTTGCGTGCGCAGGTCGAGGAGCGTCTGGTTATTTGGATTCGCCGCAATTCCCCTCTCCACGAGCGCGAGCGCTTTATCCTTGCCCGCCTGCGCGGACGGGTAGCCGTACACGGTGTAGAGCGAAATGAGCTGTTGGTACGCGTTGATGTCGTGCGAATCGTTTGCAATAGACAGCTTGAAGTATGTTTCCGCCTTGGGATAATTCTTCAGAAAGTCCAGATACAGACCGCCGAGATTGTCGGAAGGAACCGTGCTCTTGGGGTACAAGCTTGCGACATACTTCCAATCCGTTTCGGCGCCGGTGTAGTCGCCCGTCATTTTGCGCAGTGTGCCAAGATTAATCCACGCGTCGAAACTCTTTTTGTTCCCCTCCAGCACTTTTACCGTTGCATCGAATTGCCCGATGAGCGCGGCGCGCACGTCGGCGGAAGTGGAATCGCTGAATGTAAGCGGGATACGGAAATCCGGTGCTTTCACCGTCTGGGTCGGCACTTCGGTGACAGTGGCATCGCCCTTAATAGTGACACCATCAATGGTAGTCGTAATGGGTGTCGAGGTACCTGTCGTTGCAGTACTCGTTGCCGACGGGCGCGCCAAGAGATACGCTCCGATTGCAAAGATAGCCAGTGCGGCGAGAATGCCCATTATCATGTTGTGCTTATTTTGCATTCGCCGATTGTACGTGAATTCTAAACAGTGTGCAAAGGGGCGAAGTAAGAAAGGGGTTGAATGGGAGAAAAAGGAGAAATGGGCACGCAAAAACCCCCTCCTTTCGGAGGGGGTTTTGCGTTTCCCATGTTGTCGCCATGGGCTTGCTCATGTTGTCGTCTGCCTGTGCGTGGGTCGCACGCAGACAGGCCATGAGCGGGTCAATCAGCTTAGAGGCCGATTGCCGGGAGGCCATTGACCTGGAAACCGTTGAACCAGTCAACGTCACCCAAGGCGGCCGTAGTCGTCGCGTTGTCAGACCAGATGAATCCGGACTGAGCATCGCCGTTGGCAACTCCTGTCGTCGTACCGATGTACGTTGGCGAAGAGCCGATGCCGGCGATTGCCGCACTGTCGCCCTGCAGGGTCGAGATTACGCTCCAGTTGGTAGCCGTGCTACCCGGAGTAATCGTACCGATGACCTTGAAGGTGTACTTCTCGGAGGCCGGAATGATGACCGGACCGCCTGTGAAGATTACCGGCGATGTGCCAGCGCTCTGCGCTGCCGTACAACCGGAGGCACACTGTTGTGCACCGAAGGTTGACGTGGCCACGTTTCCACCCGAGTCAGTCACGCTGACCGAGATAGACGTCAGGCTTGCCGATGAAGTTGCGAGGTCGAACTTCAGCTGTTCAACACTCACCGGATTGGCGCTGTTCGCCGTGACGGTGAAGACCTTGATGACCGCGTTCGCGCCGTTGCAAGCGGTGCCCGAGCAAGCGCCCGTGCCCAATGCTACGACCGGAACTGTCCTGTGCATCTTGACACCGTTCACGCCTGCGGTCGCAGTGATGTTGACCTGCGTACCAGAGGAGCTACCGATGCCCTGAGCGTTGAGCGGATCAACCTTGACCGTGTCGCCGATGCCACCCGGGAGACTGGTCCCGATGTTGGCGAGGTCAACCTTGATTGTGAGAACAAGGTCGCCGTTGGACGGCACAGTGACCGGAGTCGAGAGCGTCGAAGTCGCGGTCGTACCCGTGAAGGTGACCTGACCGACCTGCGTCGCGCCGTTGAAGATGTACGCCGTGGCAACATTGTCCACGCCAGAGTTTGAGCTACCGCCCGAACCCGTCGAGAGTGAGCCGTACGTTCCGTTGGCGAGCGTGAATCCGATCTTTTGGACCTGGATATCCTCGTTCGTCGCGTGGAACTTGACGCTACCCATGGTGACACCCGATGTGCCGGCCGGGACAAGCGCGAGCGCAGGCTGTGAGACAGCCGTGCTCGCGGCCGTGGCCGTGAGTGTACCCGCTGAAGAGATGGTCATGAGCGAGCCGTTGGCCGCTGTACCTGTTGCGGTGATCGTGCTACCCGAGGTTACACCCGTAACCGAGAGCGCTGTAATCTGAGCAGTCGCGATGCCCCACTGGAAGGTGTCTCCCGCCGCGGCCGTAGTCGCGACGTTACACTTGACAGCAAGCTTCTTGACCGTTCCCTTCGCGATAGTGAGGGAGTTGTCGAGCGTGTACGTCGAGGCCTTCGCCGTCGACGTAGCCGACGCCGTCGGGTTTACCACGTTGCTTCCGCCGTTGAGGGCAGTCGCGCCGTCGTAAAGCTGACATGTCGACAGTAAGTTGTACGCACCTGCGGTCGCGTTCACGCTGCCGTTTTCGGTCAGCGCAATCGAGTTGATGCGGACGTCTTCACCGGACTGCGAGGCATCCAATTGGACGTTCGCGAAGGTGAAGGTTTGCGCACCGGCGATGATGTTCTGTGCGACCGGAGTACCCGAGATGGTGACTGCGAGCGCGCCCGCCTTCACCGTCATGGAATTCATGGTGAACGCACCGTTGGTGATGGTCACCGAGTTGCCGGTCGTCTGACCGGTGATGTTCGTCCAGTTGCTGGACGGAGTCGTAGAGACAGCAATCGTCGCGCCATTGGAGGCACCGGACGGAATCTTGCCCTTCAGACTGTACACGTGGCGACCCAATTGGTACGTCACCGTGTCAGTGAAAGTTACGATCATGCTGCCGGAAGACCACGTAGCGTCAACCGGACCGGCGACCACGACGCCGTTCTCGTCAACGAGTGATACGTTGGTGAGAAGACCCGTGGATGCCGATGAAGTGGCGATTGTGAAGACCTGGGACTGGACCGAGATGGCCTCGCCCTTGAGGTCGATCACGAAGCCGCCCAACGGCTGATTCGCGACGTTAATCGCGATGTTCTGCGCGGCATTGGCGGCGCTCGAGTCCTTACCGATGGTCGTTACCGACGCACCGGAGAGGGTCACGACGTTGCCGTTGTACCACGGCGTGTAGGTGCCGCTCGGAGCGATACCGTAGCCGTAGAGCTGGCCGACGAAGTAGACATCAGTGACCTTGTCGAGGTCGAAGTCAACAGTACGAGACGAGGCATTGCTACCCACGACATCGCCCTGTACGTACACATCGATGGAGTTACCCTTGGCAATCAAGAGACCGCCCGGGAACACAGTCGAGTAGTACTTGCCTGTCGAATCAACCGTCGTCGGGTACGAAGTACCGTTGACGATGGTCACGACGTTGGTCAGGTCAGACGAGCTGACCGAACCGACCTGCCTCCAGCGGATGCTGTAGAGCTTGAGGTCTTCCGTCGAACCGGCCGTGAACTTGACGCCCGAGAATTTGATTCCCGTGTCGCCGATGTTCTTGGTGGTTGCCGTGCCCGGATCGAAGGCCGATGTGGTCGTCGAAACGGAACCGAGCGAAAGTGTCGCGTTGATAGTCTGCATCGCGCCCGTAATCGGGAGCGAGCCGCCTACCGTACCGCTGGCCACATTGACGCCCGTGACGGTGATGCCTGCCACCTGACCCGCGTAAGCGGCGAGAGAAGCAGCCATGTTGCCCGCGACCGTCAACGTCATCGTCTGACCGGGCTGAACGACGAACGTGTCGCCGACAGTGGTCTGATGAAGAGAGTTGAAAGTCTTGGACGTGCCGACTTGGATGTTGTTGGAGTCAACCAATACAACACCCGAGAAGACAGCGTCCTGTGCGAGGCCCGTGCGCTGTATCGACACGCCATTGACCGTCACCGCCGCGTTGGACGTGTTGGTGAGAGTGAATGTCGTGAACGGAACGCGTGCCGCGCCTTGCGGAGCGAGCGAGTTGGCCGGCTGAGCACCGGCAGCGACGATGAGGTTGCCCCCGGCTGTCGTGCCTGTACCCGTGCCTGTACCCGTGCCAGTGCCTGTGCCTGAGCACATGCTGTTGGCCTTTGCGCGAGTGATCGGACCCCAGTAACCGGCTACCGGCGAGATGCCGTTACCAGCCTGGAATTTCATGACCGCTGCTTTGGTGAGGCCACCGAAGTACGAAGACTCGTTACCCGGAGAACCTGCGCCAGTAGCGGCGACCGTGAAGCCGTGATTGTTAAGGAATTTCTGAACTTGCATGACTTCAGCTCCCGTCGAACCCTGTTGAAGGGTCTGCGTGAACGTGAAGCACGCGCCACCGGAAGTGGACGAGCCACCCTGGAGCGATGCAATCTGTGCGAGCAATGCCTGGACCTGCGCTTGGAGATCGGAGAGCGCGTCAGCATGAACCGGCTTGGCAAATGCGAACGTGAAACCAAAAACCATAGCGAGAGCCAAAGCAATTGCCGCAACATTTTTTGTTGCTAATGCTTTACTCATAGTTTGTTTTTGACCTTTCCCGTCCGCTCTAAAAAGCGGACGAGTCGCACGCGCACCCTTTCGACGAGGAGCGCGTACTGTTGTGTGTCCCCGGAAACCGGAGACAACTAATAATTATGCTAGCCCCTACTCCTTCTAATAATTGTAGTGCGGAGCGAGGGATTAGCAGCAATAGGGAATAATTCGTGCGGACATGCGGACGTGTCGGAATTAACAGACGTACAGAACCGCCTCCCTGAGAAAGGGAGCGGGTGTTCATGTTCATCATGAACGCGAGCTAAATCATTTTTGAGAAATAATCGCCCGGCCGCATTGTTATGCGGCATAGGGTGTGCGACACCCTGAATATTGTTTCCTTATCCAAATGTCAAAGAACCGCACAGAGGGCGACTTCCGCCACCTCCCTGCGCAATGCACCACATTGGCACATCAGCGCAATTATATACTAGGAGGCAAAGAGTGGTTGGATTTGCCCACCCCTGTTTTGTGGATAACTTGTGATGAAAAACGCCCATTTATTGGGCATATTCCGCTTCACGAGTTACCGCCGCAGAATACTCCAGCCCCGAAGGCGAGTCAATGCGAGAGGGGGCATGCACTATGACGTTCCACAAAGCCATATATTTCCGGTATTCCCCGGATGCCAAAGAATTCCGTGTAGGGACAATGAAGTCCGGCAGTCAAAAACACGAGGATTTACTGTGTAAGGGAGTATTTACTCCATCTTTTGAGCCCTATTTTGCGGATTTGGCCACGCGCGACCATACCAAGAAGCTCGCGCTGTATCATTTTCTCACTATATTCCGGCAAATTTGCCGCAATGTCTCTGATGCCGAGTGAACCACCTACCCTCAATACCTCGAGGATGTTTTGGACACGGGAGCCGCTTGTCCGATTTGAATTGGACTTCGTATTGGACACTTTGGCATTGTCCGATATATGTGCGGTGTCCTTTATGGTATCGGACGCACTGCGCGTGTCCTTTACGACCCTTCTTGGACTTTGACCCTGTTGTATGGAACCAATGTCCATGAGGTCCTCACGTGATATAGAAACACTCTCTGAGAGGGCAGACCTCTGGGCCACCGACGTAAAATTCCCCAGCTCATCGAGCGCCTCGGTCATAGTGTTCGCATTCGCCTCCGATATGAATCCGGCGGCTGAGAGTACTCTAATGAGCGATATCATGTGGCGCACCCGTAACTGCAGGTTGAGTACCCTTTTTGACTGGAGCGAGCGCATGTCGTCACGCAGTGCCAGCGCGTCAGAGAGGAGGCCTGTGCCGGAGACCCGAATCTCGCCTCGTATATTCTCCGTATCCGGTATGTGACTCGTGAGTAGGTAGGCAGCAGCGCAAATGCGCTCTGCGCGGCGATACGCCCGCTCAGCTGCACGATTGAGACCAAACGGATTGGTTCTGGTCTGGCCATCAAGAAAAACCGATAGAGCGCTGGTCTTTTGGATGTCCTTTGTGTCGTCCATTTTGGTCTCCTGCGAGATGTCCGTGAAATGTCCGTAAGGACGCAGGTAGGTGGATTATATAGAGGAATATTTCACAATACAAGCGTGTCCGATATCGTGATTGTGCGACATGTAGCTGCCTGCGTTGCCGCTCACCCGGCCAACACTTCGAGATGTCTTACGCATTCAGGACGACCTGTCGGGATTCCTCTCTTGGCGCTCTAAATATGGAATAATATCGCAAATTGCCGGAAAAAAACCGAAACGATGCGTGGTATGATGTCCGCATGAATCCCGTTAGAAATCGCGGACGCGTCCCGTTAGAGGCTTCGAGAAAAAACCTCAAAGGGTGTGTCTATAATTCTCAAGTGGGGCTTATGTGGCCTCTAACGGGACGCGCGAAGGCGGGGTTTGATATGAGGTACGAGGTTTACAACGATAATCGAGTAGGGGGCGAACTGATCGTCCGCGTCCTATTTCTAACGGGATGAAATCAAAGCGGGAGCGCAAAAACGGCAAGCGAAAAGATGCGGAAGAGACCGAGGCATCAGAGCCAAAGGTGAGTAGCGAGGCACTGCGGGGCGTAACCGCGATATTTTTTGTCGCCCTCGCGGGATTTCTCGTCCTTGCCGAGGCGGGAGGGGGCGGAAAAGTCGGGGGGCTTCTCTATGAATGGTTCACGTGGCTTTTGGGAGTCGGCTATCTCCTACTCCCCCTTTCGCTCATCCTCCTCGCCACTCTCATTTTCCGCTCGTTCGAGCGGCAGTTCGGCTGGGTACAGCTCGCAAGCATGTTCGTGTTCCTGCTCTCCGCGCTCGGTCTCGTCAACCTTGCCTTCCCGGGCCACGGCGGTGTTCTCGGACAGGGTATATCGCAATCGATAGTCTCGGCAGTCGACACGACCGCCACCGTCATTTTTCTTGTAGCGTTCATCGTCGCCGCGCTCGTCATCGCTTTCAACATCCACCTTGGCGCGCTTTTTGCCGGCATCCGAGAATGGTTTGTCCCGAGCGGCGAGCCGGAGGAGATTCCTATTGAAGACGTTCTGGTAACGGGACTTCCCGATGAACCCGGGACGGAGCCCGAAGAGAGCGACGCTGAGCCCGAGACGGATGAGAAGAAAGGGGAACCTGCGGTAACAACATTTGAAAGGCGCATCGAGGCTCCGCCCGACGGTTTCCCCATCATCGCCGCAACCGGCAGCGCGTACACTCCACCGCCGGCATCACTGCTGCAAAAAAACAAAGGCAAGCCGGAGGTCGGTGATGTAAAGGCGAACATGAACATCATCAAGCGCACGCTCCAGAATTTCGGCATCTCCGTCGAAATGGACGAAGCGTCCATCGGTCCCACCGTGACGCGCTACGCGATGAAGCCTGCAGAGGGCGTGCGACTTTCGAAAATCGTCGCGCTTCTCAGCAACCTCGAGCTAGCGCTCGCCGCCTCCCCTGTCCGCATCGAGGCACCTATCCCGGGGAAATCACTCGTCGGCATCGAAGTGCCGAACATTGCCCGCACGACACTCGGTATGGCACCGCTGGTCTCCGACGAGCAATTTGTGAGCTCGGACAAAGCGCTGCTCGTCGCGCTCGGCCGTTCCATCACGGGAATTGCACACTTCGCCGACTTGGCGCGTATGCCGCATATTCTCGTCGCCGGTACTACCGGTGCAGGCAAGTCGGTGATTATCCACGACTTCATCGTCAGCCTCCTCTACCGGTGCGGGCCGGAGCGCTTGCGCCTCATCATGGTAGACCCGAAACGCGTCGAGCTTACAATGTACAATTCAATCCCCCATCTTCTCACTCCCGTTATCACCGACGCAAAGAAAGCCATCCTCGCACTCAAATGGCTCGCCAAAGAAATGGAGCGCCGCTACAACATTCTCGAAGCCGAGCGTGTGCGCGACATCGCGTCGTACCACACCAACGTGCTCGCGCCCGCGCTCGAAAAGGCCGCCGCGGGCTCGGAAGAGCCTCTCCCCGAAGCAATGCCCTATATCGTCCTCATCATAGACGAACTCGCCGACATCATGACCGCGTACCCGCGCGAGCTCGAGAGCGGCATCGTGCGCCTCGCACAGATGAGCCGCGCGGTCGGTATTCACCTCATTCTCTCTACGCAACGGCCGTCGGTGAAGGTCATCACCGGACTAATCAAGGCCAACATTCCAGCGCGCGTCGCCATGCAGGTATCATCTCAGATCGATTCACGTACTATTCTCGACATGGGCGGCGCGGAGAAATTGCTCGGCTCAGGCGACATGCTCTTCCTTTCGGGTGAGATGAGCAAACCGCGCCGTATCCAGGCGCCGTTCATCACCGAGACCGAAGTGAAGCGCGTGGTTTCCTGGATAGCGAAGCAAAACGAGGGCACGCTTCCGATGGAGATAGATTTCACCCTGGCCGGGCAGGCTGACAAACAGAACGGCGGCACCGACGCGATATTCGCTTCCATGGAGAGTGAACGCGACGACGATGACGAGCTGTATCCGGAAGCAAAAAGGACCGTCATCGAGGCGGGCAAAGCATCGACAAGCTACCTCCAGCGCAAGCTCGGTGTCGGGTATGCGCGCGCCGCAAAACTCATCGACATGCTCGAAGAGCGAGGCGTTGTCGGACCGGCCGACGGAGCGAAGCCGCGCGACATCATCGGTGAAGGTAACGCCGACGAACTGGCGCAAGAACCGGAAGAGGAAAACACCGAACGCATATAAGCTTCAAATCTCAAGTTCCAAGATCCAAACAAAATCCAAATGTTTAAAATATTAAAAACTAAAAACTGGAACTTGTTTGGAGCTTGGGGTTTGGAGCTTGGATTTTAATATACTTTATGCTTCCCTATCGAGACAGCCGCATCACCACAATAGCCATCGTCGTATTTTTCGTGCTCGTATTGGGCTACGCGTATTTCGAAGCGCGCGGATTGCTCTACGGTCCGCGCATCACCGTCTCCTCCGGGACGACCGAGGTACACGACCCGTTCATCCAAATCAAAGGCACCGCCGACCGTATTTCCTCGCTCTCGATGAACGGCAAACAAATCAACGTAACCGAGGGCGGCGTATTCGACGAGCCATATCTCCTCTCCCCCGGATTGAACCGCATCGTTCTTGACGCAACCGACAAATACGGCCGACGCCGCAGTCAGGTGGTACAAATTGTCTACACCCCCCTTTCGACGGATTCGACCCCTTCGACAAGCTCAGGGCAGGCAAGCTCACCGCAAGCAACCACTTCCACATCCACACCCCCCGTAGCGCAATAAATATGCTCCGATATACTGCACGTTGTATATTCGCTATCAACTAACAACTACTAACTAACAACTATTCCCATGGCAAAATTTGGAAAAAAGGAAAAAGCACCGCCGAAGACGATAGGTACCCGCTCCGCAACTGACGCGGCGGACAAATCGGCCGGCAAGCCCGACAAGGACATTGAGCGCGCGCTTTCCGACATCAAGACGAAATTCGGTGACGACAGCATCATGATGCTCGGCGCTCAGCCGAAGGTGGACGTGAACGCGATTCCGACCGGCTCAATCGGCATTGATTGGGCGCTCGGCATCGGCGGTATCCCCCGCGGACGCATCATAGAAATATTCGGCCCCGAGTCGTCGGGCAAAACGACGCTCTCGCTCCACATCATCGCCGAAGCGCAGAAGAAGGGTGGCATCTGCGCATTCATAGATGCGGAACATGCGCTTGACCCGGAATACGCGAAGAAGCTTGGCGTGCAAATCGAACACCTCCTCGTCTCCCAGCCCGACACCGGCGAACAAGCGCTTGAGATAGTCGAGTCGCTGGTGCGCAGCGGAAAGATTGACGTCATCGTCATCGACTCCGTCGCCGCACTCACGCCCAAAGACGAAATTGAAGGTGACATGGGCGCACAGCACGTCGGCAAGCAGGCGCGCCTCATGTCGCAGGCTCTGCGTAAACTCACTGCAATCGTGAGCAAAACGAAAACCATCGTCATCTTCATCAATCAAATCCGCATGCAAATCGGCGTGATGTTCGGTAACCCAGAGACGACGCCGGGCGGCAAGGCACTCAAATTCTATACATCAGTGCGCATCGATATCCGCCGCATCGCGCAGATAAAGAAAGGCGACGAAGTCATGGGCGGCCGGCATCGCGTGAAAATTGTGAAAAACAAAATCGCCGCACCGTTCCGCCAGACTGAATTCGACATGCTCTACGGTGAAGGTATTTCCAAAGAGGGCGAGGCGCTCGCGCTAGGTGAAAAACTCGGCTTCGTGCAGAAATCGTCCGCCGGCTCGTACGCCATCGGCGAGCTCAAACTTGGCCGCGGCTACGACGCCGCGCGCACGTTCCTCAAGGAAAACAAGCCTGTCCTGAATCAGCTGTTCAAAGATATCAAAAAGAGTCTCGCCGAAGGCGGCATGACGGCCAAGAGTTCGGGTAGTGCCGAGGAGTAGATTTTTGCTCCACGAGTGTTAGCATTTGACTGCCTTCGGCTTTCACGGGGTTACGCCGAAGGTTTTGTTCAAACCCCTATATGGAGGGTGCAGTGTCACCATTAAAGATCCCGCCGTAGTGGCGCAACGCGAAGAGTTGCTTCTGCTGGCTTGGTTCCTTGCGAAAGAAACCGACCCAACGGAGCAGTTCAACGCACATAGTCAGCCATGGGCCGCTTGGCCGGTCTATCCGCCGACTGCCGAGGAGTACGAGTCGCTTCTTTTGCAAGACTGGTTTTACGCAAAGGAGGTCCTGCCTGCAGTTCCCTACAACGCACATACAGAACACACAGCTCAATACGGACGGTGTCTTGCTGTGGTGGTGAATGGTGTTGCGTCTGGTAGCTAAGGGCAAAGCTCGCCCTCTCAAAGTGGAGTGACGACGCGACGGGTGGGCTGAGAGGCCCGCCCGTTTTCTTATTGGACAAGTCAACAAATCTGAACACCGAGGTGTCACCTCGTACCACAAAGAGTTCCGGAGGGAGCGAAGATTAGCAAAACTACCTCGCTTCTTGCCGGTGCTGCCAGTACTGCTCGTCCACACGGCCGGCTTTTAGGTCATTCCAGAACGTGTCGTCCATCAGACCGTCAGACTCCTTTCCGAACCAATTTTTTAAATATTCGGCTTTCCGATTCAATATGGTGTCCTTCTGCAATTTATCGGAATACTGAGAACCCGGCCTAAGCAGTACTTCCGCTACCGTCGCGATATCCTCACCTGGTGACGTCATGCTATGCGCACGAACGAACCCCTCTGCCGCTGCTTCGTCCCGCACCCCTTTCGCAAAAAAACTTAGGTACTCGACACCAGGATGCAACGCCTTCCAGTCACTGTCGCGGATGTCGCGACAGATCAGATGCGCGATCTCATGATGTAGCGTCTTTTTCGACGGCACGTCGCCGAGCAGTGCAAAGTATGTGTCGAGAAGCGGTATCACGTTCGCTACTATTAATTTCTTTGCGTAATCGATTGTTCCCGAAGCCGTGTCCACAATTCCCAACGAATTTACCATCTCTAAATCCTTCACTATACGTATTTCCCGCACGTGCTTTCGAATTAACGGCGGCGGATATTGCGACAGTACATGTCGCACCCCTTCGAGCGCTTTAAAACGAATGTAGAGCGAGGCCACTTCTTTCGTGAACAGGGTACTACGCTGGACCTTGTCTTCTAAAGGGAATTCCCCCGGAGTAATGCTGACCGTCACTCCATAACGGTCTCTGATGTCCTTTTTCCCGGATTCGATGCGTTGCTGTAACTCCTCTGTGTTCCATTTGTTCTGACCCCATTCCCACGCAAGCGGCCCCAACACTGCGGATAGTACTGTGGGTGTTGCCACCGCCATAGCGACGTCGCCTGCCTTGCGAAGAAGTTCCCTTCTCGACATTTGTTTTCGCAGCGGCTCAAGGTTATCGCTCTCCATCACCAAACGATAGCATGTGTCCGCACAGTAGGTGGACAAACGGTGTTTTTTGAATAGAATACCCAGCAATGTTGGCATACAACGATATCAAGCCGGGGGTTGCGGTACTCGTCGACGGCGAGCCGTACGTCTGCACGTGGAACAACATCATGCAGAAGCAGCAGCGCCGCCCGGTCAATCAGACCAAGCTGCGCCACATCATCAAAGGCACCGTCACTGAATACTCATTCCAGCAATCCGACAAGCTGCAGGAGGCTGAAATCGAATCGCGTCCGGCTGTTTTCATCTACGAGCGCGGCGGCGAATGGTTCTTCCATGATGCCAAAGACAAGTCCACGCGCTTCTCTGTCACCGAGGAGCAAATGGGCGGCAACGGCAAATTCCTCAAGGGCAACACCGAAGTGGAGACGCTTTGGTTCGACGAACGGCTCTTCCGCGTGAAGCTCCCCGTGAAAGTCGAGCTCAAAGTCACCGAAGCGCCGCCGGATGTCCGCGGCAACACCGCACAGGGCGGGAGCAAAATCGTGGAACTTGAAACAGGCGCCACACTTGACGTACCGATGTTCGTCAAACAAGGCGACGTCATCCGCGTCAACACTGAAACGGGTGAATACGTTGAGCGAGTTTGACTTGAGCCCGTATAAGGGATAGATTCGCCCTAGGACAACGGGAGGATTTCATGACTAACTGGCGTCACGCCTTCATCGACTTTCGTCTTCTGTTCGGCAAGCGTTACACCGCCGAGAAATGCAGCCACGAAACCCGACGAAGTGGGCGCATTCACGCGTTCGATACGTATCGGTCGAAGCAAATGCCGCTCAACAAGAACAAAACGGTCGACTGGTGCCTCGACTGCATCGGCAAGATGACGATCCGTTGCGCATGGTGCGGGAATCCGATTTTCATCGCAGACCCCATCACGCTCTACGTCCCGAAGAAACTTGAAGACCTGCCGGAATATGCGGTTCGTTACGGCGATAACCCGGTCACCGTGGTCGGATGCATGTTGATGTCATGTGCGGATAGCGGTGCCGACCGATTCGGTTTCTGGATGCCGGGTGACGACGGCAAGGGTCGTGTTGCCCGTGTTCCATCGCCGCTTGAAATCATGATGGCAACGGGCAAAGCACAAATCGTCGAGGACGTTGGTTCCATCAAAGAAGCCGTAAACTCGGCGCGTCGAGCCGAGGAATTCTTACGCGGCGCGTGATAGCGAGCGTCCTCACTGATCAAGAGGCCCGGGAGTATCCCGGGCCTTTATCTTTTACTTCTGAATGAAAGGCAGGAGTCCCATAAAGCGGGCGCGCTTCACCGCCGCCTCGACGGCGCGCTGTTGCTTGGCCGTGAGGCCCGTGCGCTTCTTGCCCATCACACGGCCGTGCGGATTCACGAATTGCTTCAAGAGGTCCACGTCTTTGTAGTCGACGTGCCGGATATCATTTTGTGTAAGTATATTTGCGCTCATAGTTTTATGTTTTGTATTTGAATTTTCTAGTCCCTAGAACCTATCACCTAGAATGGTATATCGTCAGGATTAATGTCGTCTTTCGGGTACTCGATGCCCGCACCACCCGAGATAGGGGTCTCATCGGCGCCACCGTCGTCCTGTTTTCGGCCGCCTCCGCCGGCGGAGCCCGAACTGCGAGGACCGAACTGCACCGTCTCGGCGACGACCTCCGTGCGGTATTTTTTCTCGCCGCTTGTCTTGTCGTCCCAGCTGCGCGTCTGGATGCGACCCTCCACATACGCCGAGCTTCCCTTCTTGAGGTATTGATTCACCGTGTCGGCCTGACGGCCGAAGACGACGACGTTGTGGAAATCGGTCTGCTCCTGCTTCTTGCCGTCGCGGTCTTTATAGACGCGATTGGTCGCGAGAGAAAAATTGCAGACGTTCATACCGCTCGGAAGCGCGCGGAGCTCCGGGTCGCGGGTGAGATTGCCAAAGAGAATCGCCTTGTTGATGTACATATTGGAAGTAGGGACTAGGTTCTAGGGATTAGGTAATAGTAGAATGCAAAATAAAAAAAGCAATCGATTAGTCGGTGGTGATGTCGGAAAGAGCCTTGTCGAGGTCCACCTCGGAAATCGGCGCGGATACTTCCTCCTCGCGGCGCGGCGAACTGCGGATAGTGTCGGTACGCTTCACCTCGCGCAGAGTCGGGGCCTTCATGCGGGCGCGTGTCTCCTCGCGGACGGTACGGAACACTATGGAGCGCAGGATATTGGCATCAGCCTTGAGCATTTCCTCGAGCATATCCGCAACGACGACCGGTGCTTCGAACTTTACCCATCCGAAATAGCCGCGGTCGTGACTCACGCGCTTATCGCCTTCGCGAGCTTCCATCGGGTATGCGAGCTTGGTGAGTGTCGGAGCGCCCTCGGCGATGAACGAGCCGCCGGCCTTCTCGATGACGGCGCGGATGCCGCCGACGACTTTCTCAAGATTTTCCTCGGCGACCGTCGGAATGATGTGGTATCCGACCTCGTAGATACGCGAAATGACCTCGTTCTCGGAGGTGCCGGAGGGAATAGCAACTGTCTCATCTACCATATGTCGAGGCACTCTATCACAGGGCTATAGCCCTAGCAACAATCGAGCCTGAATCCTACTTGGTATACAGGTCCTTTAGCCAATACGCCTCCCAGTCCCGGCTCTTAAGGTACTTTCGGTACGACATCATTGCCGGCATTTTGATACGGTCGGCGATGCGTGCCCGTTTGAGATTACGCATCATCGTGTCGCTCGGGCCAGTATCGGTACCTGCCAGCTCAAAAAGCGGCCTGCATGACCAACACATCCACTCCAAAAATTTCATTTTCAAGTCTTGTTTAGACATGCTCCGGTACAGCCCCCACTGTTTTACAGCGAGACCTCCGATGTACTCCGTCTTTTTCTTGATGGCTTTCGGGTCGTTATAAAACACGCCGTCTATCTCCACTGCGTATTTACGCAAACCACTCATGAGGTCGCCTTCGTATCGGGTATGCATCCCGATGAACTCGCATTTCATTTTCACTCCTTCGTAAATCAGATACAGCTTCTTATCCGCGTGTCTGAATGTGCGAGCTTGGGGCCACAACGCAATAGGGCGCATTTTCGGATAATGTTTAATAACCAGTATGTGATGCGGTCCGAAATGTGACGAAGCATCGTACGGCCCATACACCTCCTGAGACTCAGCGACATAGTAGTCGCGATACAGCGCATATGATAATGCCGACGCGCTGTTGCCGAGACGGGCAACGAGACGCGCGCTGTCGGAGCTTCCCTTCGTCCACGGTGTACGTCTTATTAATGCCGCAACCTCGTTCTCGCTGTGAATGACGTTGCTCTCATAGGCCCATATATCTTTTTTGAACATGCGCCCGAGAACTCCGTTGAAGAAATCGAACACCTCGCGCGCCTGCGCACGTTTTGTATGGTCGCTGAATGCGTACTCAGTGACGGCAAAGTAAAATACCGCCCTGAATCCCGAGGGTGAAAGAAAATGTCTTGCAACTTCTCCGGCAGGAATTTTCTTCCTTTTTATTTGTACTATGGCCTCATGCAATTTCTCGATGAACGCACCATTTAATGCCCGAAAACACTGGTTGAAATCGAGTGGTCCCCAATCCGCCGGCGTCATACCGACGAACGCCTGATGCATTGATTTTGTATATGCGTCTATCCACTTTGGATATGTCAGCCTTTTCATAGCCGGTATACCTCACCTTTTGTACCGTCCACACGGACACGCATCCTGTCTTTCAGCAGCCGCGTCGCATTTTTTGTATCAGTGACACACGGAAGTCCAATCTCGCGCGCAATAATCGCGGCATGAGATGTAATACCGCCGATATCGGTGACGAACGCGGCTGCCTTGTTCATAATGACGATCATTGATGGCTCGGTAACTTTCGCCACGAGGATATCGCCTTCTTTGAAGGTGGGTATCTTGTGGGGATCGAGAACTACTTTCACTCTCCCCTCTGCAACGCCCTGACTCGCTGCGAAACCTGTAAGAATCGGCTTTTCATTCATAACAATAAGCGTACTAGGTTTGTAAAAAGAAACGAGCCCCGGCAAAGCGCCGGGGCTCACAGGGTCCATTCAGGAACCGGGACCCTCGCCGCTTTCACTCGGCAGGAACAGGATAGTATTCGCATGAGAACAAGAACTTGCTACCGGGCGGAAACGGAATTTCATCCGTCCAGTGCGGCGTCCGTTCACCGAACGCCAGATGCACGAATGCACCCGTTTCGAATCCCTTTCCCGGGAGCCACCCGTCGCTTTCCTTGATACCAAGTTTCAGACGCGCACGACGAGCACCTGCGTCTGCAAAGGGAACATGGCTGCACATAGCGCCGATCTTGCCAAGACCTACGTTGACCGCAAGATCGTACGCGGCGTTCAAGAAGTTGCGGCCACATTCATCGACGAGGTCCGGCTGAAGAGCATGCATCTCCTGAGGAGTCATGCTGTAGGGATTCGGGTGAGCATCGCACGGCGCCCATTTCGGAACGTCGTGACGCTCGATTCCCAATCGACGGTCCATCTGTATCCTGGCCGCAAGATGCGGCCAAAGAAAGATGAGCGTTGGACGAGACCGAGCTTCGATCTGCGAACAGCTCATCCCGACGGGCTCGATGCCCGGCAGATATGTGTCGATTGTTCGACGCGCGATTCCCCATGCCTTTTGACTAAGGCCGGTATCATAGTCCCAGACGTTGCCGGCAGGCGGATTCGCCGCCCGTGGCCCGTGACGGAATCCCAGCACATGCGCGAGATTTGGACTGAAGCTGATCGGTTCGAATTTTGCCATTTTTCCCTCCTCTGAGGTCGGTTTGGCATTACGTTTCCCTACGGGCGGTATTACCGGCAGGGTAACTATTCCGAGCGGATTACCGCCACGGCAGGAGCTCCCATAGAATTTTGGGCGCACATTCAGCGTCCTTAACCATTTGGTCTAAGGTCATGACGTCGCACCGCCCTTTCGGGAAGTGCGGCTCGAGCAACATAGCGATCGCACCCACCACGACGGCCAGCAGCAAGATGCTGCAAGGGCCGACAACATAGCGAACGTAGCAATCCCACTCTTTACGCGTGAACACCCTCCCATGCACCAACTCGGTACGCAGGATGTGTTCCTTTTCCTCGTCGGTTTCGACGATGCGAATCGGTCCATACATTTGTATCTCCTGCTTGTTTTCCTACGAATCCATCTTTACTGCGACAGATTTTATTGCATCAGTCAACTAATGTCAATACTTTTAGACCGAAAAACGCCTTATATTAGTAATATTTCGTCGCTTTTTTAAAGGCTGTTGTCAGAATAGTTGACAAATATCTGTATACGGCTATACTGTGCGACATGACACCGCAAGACACCCTTAAGCAGTTCGGCCTTGAAGATAAAGAGATACGCCTCTATATTGGCCTCCTCGAGTTGGGCGAAGCATCGGTCCTTGCTATTTCCCGGAAAACCGGCGTCAAACGCCCCACCGCGTACCTGATACTCAATGCCCTAGAGAAGCGGGGTCTCGTCTCCCGGATACTAAAGGGCAAGAAGCTCCTCTTTGCGGCACAACATCCGAAGACGATGCTGACCGAAGCCGAGCTGCGTATGAAACAACTCAAAGACGTCATCCCGCAATTCGAAGCGATGATGCACTGCTCAGATGAAAAGCCCCGGGTGAAAATCTACGAGGGAAAAGATGCGCTCGACCGCGCGTTCGACGATATCTTCATCGTGAAGGGAGACCAGTTCTTTATGAGCAACATGGATATCGTGCACGATGTCTTTGCCCGCACGTTGCAAAAAGTGGAGTACTCGACGCTGTCTCCCGAATTCAACGTGAAAGAGCTCGTGGACGACAGTGAGACGTCGAGAAAATACGCAAAAAAGGTCAGTGGTCCTTATCGCAAAATACGGTTCATGCCGAAGACTCTTCCCCCTTTCGCGACCGACGTCGGTATCTTCGGCAACAACGTCATCATCACGAGCGGCAAAAAAGAATTCTTCAGCGTGCGCATTGAGAGCAAGGAGATCGCCGACTCATTCCGCGCCGTGTTCGCGACGATGTGGGCCGCTTCGAGCGAGACTCCTGCGTCTAACTGATGTTGAAAACGCGCGATGCGTTTGCGAGAAGCTGTATCGCGACCTTTTCCGGGTCCTCTCCCCGAATTTCGGCAATCTTGCGGACGACGTATTCGACGTAGGCGGGCTCGTTGCGCTTGCCGCGATGCGGCGCAGGAGTCACGTACGGTGCGTCCGTTTCGGACAAAAGCAGGTCGAGCGGCGTGTTTTTCACGACTTCGTCGTAATCATGGGTGAAGGTGATGACGCCCGTGAACGAGAGCGTAAAACCGAGGTCGAGGAATTTCTTGGCGATATTCCAGTCTCCCGCGAAAAAGTGCACATCGCCCCGTACCTTTGCGTGTGACTTGATGACTTCCAGCGCATCCTCGTACGCATTGCGGATGTGGAGCATGAGCGGCTTCCCCAGTGTGTTGGCGAGCTCTATCTGCTCGACGAATGCCTTTACTTGCACGGCCTTGGTGTCTTTGTCCGCACGAAAATAGTCGAGTCCGCACTCCCCGACCGCAATGACTCGCGGCGACTTGCCGAGCTCGACGTATGCAGACATATCAAACTTCTCGCCGCGCGACGTGAATTCCTTGCCGCCCTCACCGAGCTCTTTCTCATCGTGATACGACTTGCTGGTGTGGATTGGGTGCAAGCCGATAGTCGCGTACACATTGTCGTATTTCGCCGCAAGCTCGACGGCGCTTTTTGACGTATCGAATTGCGTCCCGACAATGTTCATCCCCACCTGCTGCTCGCGAGCACGCAGAATCGTCTGCTCGCGATCGTCGTTGTACGCGACAAAATTCACGTGCGTGTGCGCATCAAAATATTTCATAGTCATCGTATTGTAGCCCCTACGAAAGATAAAATCTCGTCCCGTCTTTTCAACACGTGCTCCTCACCGATTTCGTAATTGCTCCTCATCGTCTGCGAAGAGTTGTCAAAAGTTCCGCCGAGCGTTACCTCCGGCTCTATAAGCAGCAACTCTCCTTTGCGCTGGAGCATCCGGACCTCTTTCATCAAACGGCGGTTCAAAAACGCTTTTTTGAAAATATCCTTGGCAACGCTTCGCTCAAAAGTATCTTTTCTTCGTATGACACAGTCGAGAAAAAAGAGGGTTCCAATCGCGATGAATGAGAAAACCTCCGCGAGCGTACCATGCCTCTGAGACACAATGAGTATCTTTCGCGCATTTTTTATTGCAGGTATATCCAAAGTAAACGGCTCCCGTATACCCCCGTCTATGTACCGTATGCCGTCGATATGTACTTTCTTATCATATAAAAACGGTATGGCTTTGGCGGCGCGTATCACCTCATAGACACTCTTGTCGTTTGGAATCTGGCGTATAAGAATCTTTTTATTGCCACGGATAAAATATTCGCCCGGAACAGCATGGTTTGAAAAAAATTCAATTTCACCGCTGTCGCAATTAAAAACGGGAAAATACAATTTTTCGGTGGCCTGCTGTATCCGCTCAATATGCAGAGGGTTATTCTGCTTGAAAATCACATCGACAAGATAATCTACGTCGAGGACGGGCTTGCCGCAAAGCAATCGCCACATGGGGTTCCGAAGAATAAACTTTTCGCTCGTCAGCTCTTCTGTCCACATCTTTCGGCCGATGTGATTCTCGCGCCCTGAAAAATACCAAAACATATTACCTACGCTCGCAGAGGAAGCGACAAGAGTGTCTACGTTCCTGAGACTGAATCCGGGAATTTTGTCGTTAAGCGCCGCAAGAGCTCCTGTGGCAAAACCCGCTTGTAGTCCGCCGCCCTCGGCAATTATTGCAAGCTTGCCCATGAGCATTCCTATTCTCTGCGCGGGAACAGGTTGGCCGGTTTTTTGTTCTGAAGCACCGCTTCTTTTATCGCGGCGCTTGTGTGCGGCATGAAAGGATTGAGCATGCGGGCGATGCCGTAGAGGTCGAGGGTAAGTTCGCGTATCATCTGCTTCCCCATTTCGGGATTGGTTTTCACCAGTTTGAACGGCTCTTCTTTTACGATTTTGTGGTCGAGAATTTGCACCTGAGACCGCACAAATTCCAGTGCACGGTTATATTCGAAGTGCTCAAGCGCGTCCGTATATTCTCCATGGAAACCAGCCGGTGCGGGGCGCTCCACGGGTTCGGAAAGGTGCGCCGCCGCGAGCGTCATAATACGGGCAGCCAAATTGCCGACGCCGTTGGCGAGGTCGGCATTATACGCCTCCTTGAAGCGCTCCATGGTTACATCGGAATCCTCGAACGGATGCACGTGACGCGCGAGGAAGTAGCGTAGCGCATCGGTGCCGTATTCAGCCACAATCTCCAGCGGGTCGATAACATTGCCGATGCTCTTGGACATTTTTTGCCCGCCGCTCGTGATGAAGCCGTGATAAATCACCTGCTTGGTGGTCGGAAGTCCAGCGGAGAGTAGCATCGCCTGCCACACGATGCTCTGAAAGCGCACTTGGTCTTTGCCAGCGAGTTGAAGCGTCTCCCCCTTCACCCAAAACTTCTCAAACAAATCGGGTTTACCCTGAGCGGAGTCGAAGGGCCACCCGAGTGTCGAGATGTAATTGGTAAGCGCATCGAACCACACGTACATGACTTGCGAGTCGTCGCCGGGGACCGGAATGCCCCACGACATTTTCTCTTTGACGCGCGAAATACTGAAGTCTTCCAGTCCCTGCTTCACGAAATTAATGGCTTCCTGCCGGCGCCACTCGGGCACGACAGCACCTTCCTTGCCGAGGTACTGCAACAGACTGTCCTGATATTTGCTGAGTTTGAAAAAGTAGTTTTCTTCTTCTATCTCCACAACGTCCATGGTCGGATGATTCGGGCATTTCCCGTCCACCAAATCGCCCTCTTTGATAAAGGCTTCATCGCCGACACAGTAGAGGCCTTTGTATTTCTTTTTGTAGATGTCTCCGGCTTTTTCACAGCGCCGCCAAAGCTCTTGCGCGGCGGCCACATGGCGCTCGTCGGTCGTACGGATGAACGCGTCATACGAAAGGTTCAGGGCGTTCTTCAATTTCTTGAATTCTCCCGCGAAGTGGTCGACGTATTCCTGCACATCGCGCCCCTTCTCTTTCGCCTTCTGAAATATTTTTTGGCCGTGTTCATCGGTTCCCGTATTGAAAAAAACGTCGTCACCCACCAGACGCCGATAACGCGCGATGATATCGGCCTGCACCATCTCCAGCGCGAAACCGATGTGCGGCTCCGCATTCACGTACGGTAGCGTCGTCGTGAGGTACAGCACGTTGCGCATAGGTCAGCTTTGTTTTGGTAGGTGGCCGTGCTCGATGTCATGTACGAACTCCTGCAGCGCCGCCGCGACCGGAACCGAGAGAATAATACCGAGGAAGCCCGCGAGCTCCGCTCCGACAATGAGCGCGAGGATGACGAGAAGCGGCGGCACCCCGACGACCCGCGTCACGACGAGCGGATAGATGAGATGGTTCTCGAATTGCTGCACAATGATATAAAGCGCGACGGTAAGCAGGCCGAACGGCGCACCTCCCGCGACGAATGCGACAGTAACGGCTGGCACGGCGGCGAGCATTGGTCCGAAAACCGGAATTATTTCGAAGGCCCCTGCGATGACCGCAAGCACGAGCGCGTGCGGCACGCCGAGAATAGTGAGGCCGAGGTATACGAGCACGCCCACAATGAGCGCGAGCATCAGCTGGCCCTGCATCCAGAGACCTATTTTGTGCTGAGAGCGACGCCACAGGCCCTGAACATACTCCTGATGCGAACGCGGAGTCACTATACGGAGGAAGTCGTCGACGCCGGTCTCGATAACGGCAAAGTAGAAAGAAAAAACCACGATGAGTACAAAAGAAAAGACGCCGCCGAATATTTGGCTCGCCGCCGTCACCGCATTGCCGAAGACGCCGCCGAGGTTAAACACTTCTCGTATATTCGTCATAATGTCTCCAGCCGAAATACTCGAAGGCGCAGGGATACCAAGAATATTTGCGTACTGGTCGAACGCACCCGTCCGGTTGAACGCTTCAAGGTACGAAGGGAGTGATGAGAGGAAGGTTGCGAAGTCAGCCAAGACCGACGGGAGGAAGAAATAGAAGAGTACGAAAAAGCTCCCCATCATGAGCAGGTAAATCAAGAGGACCGCGAAAACCCGCGGTATCCTGCGACGCACGAGTGAATGCACACCCGGCTCTATTGCCGAAGCGATGACAATGGCGGTGAGGACAATGAGAACGACGCTGTAGAGCTTGAGGACAAGCCACGCGAGACCGAGAATGAAGACAGTTTTGACCACCGTTCCCGACGTAATGGAAATATTGAAGTTGCGCCCCTCCATGAATGGCATCGTAGCATAGAGGCGGGTTTTAAAAAGACGCCCCCGCGCGGTGCGAAACCGCGCGGGAACCATGTACAACCGGAGTCAATCAACTACTAGTAGAACGCAATCGACATTCCAAGCAGTCGCCAGTCGAGGCTCATGCTCTGCACTGCGCCGAGCGTCAACCCGCACGAGTGCCCGTAGTCGTGGGCCACAAGCCCGGGGTCCGCGCGTGCCTGCGCCGGGTCCCACCAGCGCGCGATGAGTGCGTATTCGGGGAGTTCGGCCAATACCGCGCCGACGCCCCAACGATTCGTGCAGGGAAACGCGCTGTGAGGCTTTCCGTCGATGAACGTGCAGAACGCCAACAGCAGGTCGCCGATACGGACCCCCGGCCGATAGAGCGACGAGAAGGTGTCCTCCGACAAGCGCCTATTGAGTGAGCCGGTACGTACGGTCGTCGGGTGCACGTCACGTACACTGCTCAGCGCCGGAATGTCGAGAATCCGCCTCAGCTCAGTGCCGATATGGACGACACTACCGGGTTGGCGCGTAGTTTGACACCGTGTGATGAACTCGAGCGGCGAGAATCGTGCGCATCCGCAGACCGGTATGGTCCCGCGCGGGCTGACGGCTTCGGAGTACGGCATGCGAACCCCCGCTGTTCAACGATAATTCTTGCCGCACTATGCTATGCGCGAGACCAAACTGTCAACCGAGACTCGCTCTTGCTCTCCCGTATCGCGATTGCGGATTGTTACCGTGTCTTTGAGGCTCGCCGTTTCGCCGAGCGTATCGAAATCTATAGTGATGCAATATGGGGTGCCGATTTCGTCCTGACGGCGGTAGCGCTTGCCGATATTGCCGTTGTCGTCCCACATGACCTGCGGAATTTGTTTCTTGAGCATGAGATACACCTCTCGCGCTTTCGCGACCAACTCGGGCTTATTTTTGAGAAGCGGAAACACCGCCGCTTTGACCGGTGCGACCGCGGAGTTAAATTTGAGGTACGTACGCGGCTCACCGCCGAGTTCATCCTCGGTGTACGCGCTCGCAAGTATCGCAAGCACCGTGCGGTCCACTCCGAAGCTGGGTTCGATGACATGCGGCGTGAAGCGCTCGCCCCGCCCAGGGCGGGGCTCGCCCGATCCCTCGTCGAGATACGTGAGATCCGCGCCGGAGGCTTTTGCATGAGCAGAGAGGTCGAAATCCGTGCGGTATGCGAGGCCGCACAATTCTTTGCGACCAAATGGAAAATCGAATTCGAAATCTATCGTCCGCTTTGAATAGTGAGCCCTGTCCTCAGGCGCGACCTCGAGCTCATGAACGGAACTGCGTGAAATGCCGACGGCTTCGTTGAACGCATGCACACTGCTCCTCCACTCTTCAAATGCGCGCTCCCATTCAGTCGCTCGTACAAAATATTCTATCTCCATCTGCTCGAACTCTCGCGAACGGAACACGAAATCGCGCGGGGCAATCTCATTGCGAAACGCCTTCCCTATCTGCGCGATGCCGAACGGTAGCTTGGGGTGGAACGAGTCGATGATATTTTTGAAATTCACAAATATCCCTCCCGCAGTCTCAGGCCGCAGATACGATATGGAGCCCTCACCTTCCGCCGCTCCTACCTGCGTCTTGAACATCATATTGAACTGACGGACCTCGCCGAACTTGCCCCCGCACTCGGGACACTTGCTTGCCCCGAGCCCAGTCGCGGGGTCGTCCACCTGATCCGCACGGAAACGGCGTTTGCATTTCGCACACTCGACGAGCGGATCCTGAAATCCGTCCACGTGACCGCTCGCTTTCCACACCTCCGGATTCATCAAGATTGCAGCGTCCACGCCGCACATGTCGTCGCGCTCTTGCACGAACATTCTCCACCACAACTGCTTGATGCTGTTCTTGAGCTCGACTCCGAGCGGGCCATAATCCCACGTACCGGAGAGCCCGCCGTATATTTCAGAGCCCGGATAGATGAAGCCGCGGCGCTTGCAGAGCGAGACTATCTTTTCCATCGTTACTTCCGACATAGTCAGAAGTTTACCGCACATTGTAGGCAAATAGAATGGCCATAATCCGGGGTGGAAACCCACTGGATTTGAGCAGCGTCTAAACTTCCCCGAGCGTTTTCTTCAATATTTTCTCGATGTCTTCGTCAGTTTTATACGCATACACTTCAACGCCCGGGTCTCCTTGAATGATTCCTGTGAGCTTTAAAACAAATTCTCCTTGATGCAGCGCAATAACTCTTTTCCCAAGAGAAGTCGCACGTCCTATCAAGTACCCGACACCATGTGCCGGCGTTGTTACTTCCGCAATGACGACGTCGCTTTTCTCTAACGCGCTGACTTCGCGCTCAAGAATTTCTTTATTGGAAATATCCGTTTCGCCAACTTGCGAGAGGGCGTCGTCAGCGACATGCTTTGAGAATACCGTCCCGTACTGCTCGAGTGCCTTTACAATCGAAGCGTACTCCGGTTGCTGCGCGCGACCTCCCCTGATAGCGGCGGTAAAGAAGATATTCATAGGCTTTTTGTAAACGCGAGTGTACGGTCTTTCCCTTGTTTCCACAATGCCTCGAAAATATTCTTCTGCATGCCATAGAGCGCTTGGTCTTCCACGAGGATTGCTGTCGGCTCACGCTCATCATAATAACTCGTGTAGAGTAGTTTCCCATCGTAGAGTGTAACGTCACTACCAAATGGTGCGATTAACTCCTCCCTTATCGTGCGGAACTGCGTATAGTCATCGTACCCGCGAGTCTTGAGAAATTGCAGAGCGTCCGAATCTTCAAAAAATAATACCTTCTTCTGTATCTTCCGAGCGATGCGCCTTCGTTCGTGGGTTTCTCGGATTTCCAATGCCGGCTTCTTGGCACCCAGCATTTCATATGCAGAAATTTCTTTCGGCCGTGAGACGATAATGTCCTCAAGTGCCTTTTGATATTCTTCTACCCCCTCAAACATCCGTACACTTGGTCGTTTGCCAGCGAGGCGGTAGCGATGCTTTAGCCGAGGAATTAGTTCGCGCACACTGTGCGTCTCCCGTTCAAACTCCTTCTCTTTACTGGTCAAAATATCGTATAACCGCTCGGGGTCTTCGGCTACGTAGACCGTACGCCACCCTTCTTTCCGTGCAGTCACGAGACCTCGCTGAACGAGCTGTTTCAGTAGGTAGTAAAGCATTGTGCGAGGGAATGGTGCGCGCGTACCTAGCTCCTGCACCGTACTGCGCGGATGATTCAACATCTGTGTATAGAGGAGCGCCGTGTCCTCACCGAGACCGAGGCCTTGAAGCGTTCGCGTTGTTGTATCCGTTTGAGGTCTCTGTCTGGCCATATTTCGGGTATATCGAGTATGTTGTAAATATTATATTTACAGACTGTGGGTTCTCGTTAGACATTGAATCATAAGGGTTATATGTTGTCAATCGGAAAACGCCTGGGCAAGATGTCCAGATATCTTTGACAAATAGGAGCACGTCATGACAGAGTCGACGCTTCAAGCCCTGATCGTGCAAGACGAAATTGCGCACGGATTACCCCTACCGGGCTACGGCTACCCAGGGGATGCCTGCAGAGACATTCCTACGGCCGCAAGAGCCGTCATTCCGGCATTCAACGGAGCTGACGTACGAACTGGATTGCGACTAGTTCCACCTCCAGGCTACTACTTTCGAGTCGTCGGGAAAGGAAGTTCTGCGTTTGTCGGGCTGTTTTTCGCACTTGAAATCATCGACCCGACCTATCGCGGCGAAGTAATCCTTTACCCGTGGAATACCTCGTCGAAAGATGTGGTCGTTGAACGCGGTCGGTCCATCGCTCAGCTCGAACTTCTCCCGATTACGCGATACGAGTGGCACAAGATAAATGCCGACCAGTTGGACAAAACCGAACGCGATAAAGGCAGGATGGACTCCACGAAGACGGGCATCCTCTCGCAATCCAATTGACGAGCAGATACAGCAAGGAGAAAGAATATGAAGTATCTATGGGACTACCCGGATGGCATCTTACGTGCAAAACCCGGATGCGAAGACATTGACAGCATCAAAGAAGCTATCTCACTCGCCACAGAACGAGGCGCCGCGGTCACATATCATTCAGGTTCTGACGCCGTTGTAACAGTGCATCGAGATTCTAACCCCGAACTCATCCACCGCGACTTGTGGCGTGCAATCAGGGGCCAAATTGGGAAGGACGTGGGTCCTTACCCGGCTCGCAATCTCTCGATACAGGAACGGAAGAACGATACGCGGATTAAAGCCGCAAACCTCAAAGATTGGCGCGAGAGAGAGGTGGCGCGAGAAGCGGAGAACAGGGCAAGGCGCGATGCGTTCGAGGCCAAATTGGCAGGCGTTCCGATTGAGTTGGTAGACCCGGCTTGGTGGGATGAGCTCGACAGTATGGCTACAGACGCTAACGATAAGGAACTATTGGCGATCGCGGGGCTTTGGGCGCGTCTTCTGCAACTCAAGATCGCAAACGGGGAAAAGCTCGAAGAAGTAGCTAAGGCGACCCTCGTAGAGGCTTGTATGAATCGAGATGCTCGCGACGTAGCCAAGGATGCTGTTGCCGCGCTCTCGCTTTGCTGGAAGTACGGTGAGCAACTTGAACGATGGTGGAACTCTTTACAAACGCGTAAAGGAACAACCCAATGAGCAGGCAATCACTTGATGCGATGTACAAAAAGTATGGGTGGGATGACAGTAATCCACCTCCGCTGTATGTAGGCGACTGCGGGTGGTCGATGGAACGTGGGCGGCGAGAGGATGAGATTTACGAAATCCTCAACGCAGACATGTTCGCAGAGCCACCGCGCGAAGCTAGCAAGGAAACTTTGGTTGCCCTCAGTGCTTTGATCGAAGAAACCGAAGACGCGACCAGGAATAACCCTGAAACTCGTGGGGGCATGACCTGGGTCGAACAGAGCAAGTTCTACCAAGGGCTGGTCACCTCGTGGTTTCGTGTGACGAAGAACCGAGTCGTCCGATGACACCTTCCCCCCGGCAGAGTACTTGCCGGGGGCGATTTCTTTAGTGGTAACATTGCACATATGCGACAACAAAAAATTACTGACATCCTTACGTTCCTGCACCGCAGCAAAAGTTTGGAATCAGTGGAGCGATATGGCTCTTCCCTTCGCGATAAAAAGAATACGGTGGCTGAGCATTCATGGCGTTTGGGGCTCATGGCGCTTGTCATCGGTACCGAATGCAAAGTGCGGGTGGACACAAATCGGGCACTTGCCTTGGCGCTTCTTCACGACATCGCTGAGGCGAAAACCGGTGACATTGATGCGTACGAGCAGATACTAGCCGGGAAACAGTTAGTTGAAGATAAATCCGTGATGGAAGAATCCGCCATGCGTGAGATGACCGACGACCTGCCGTTCGGGGATTGGATTTATAGCCTGTGGCGTGAATACGAGGACCAAGTTACCCTTGAAGCAAAATTCATTAAAGCACTCGACAGAATTGAGGGCTTCCTGCATATCTCGGAGGGTGGAGTCGAAATGTACATTCCGAAAGAATTTCATGCCGACTATGCCAACAAAGCCGTCGAAGCGTTCGATGAGGCAACACACCATTTTCCTGAACTCAAAGATTTGCTCGACGCAGTGAAAAGTGATTTACAAAAACAATTTGAAAGCGTTGGGGTGAAATGGGTGGACGGGACAAAAGAAACACCGCCTGCAACCGACATAGCGTAACGCCGAGAGACTTACGAGTGCTGTTCGTTCATCTTTTTCCAGTCCCACTCACGCGCTTTATTGAAATCGAGCTTCTCAAGAATCGCTTCTTCGACGTTGATACCGAGCGCGCCACAGAGGTGGAGGATGCGCTGAATGGCATCACCCATCTCTTCAGCAAAACCATCTTTTCCGTTCATGTTCTTATGTCGGTACGCCTCGTAGGCTTCGGACACTTCCGACTGTATGAGAGCAATCTTTTCAGCTACGTTTACCTCCTCCGGTGTTGTTCCGAATCCCTTTTCCTTGGCCTGTTCCATGACAAGCTTTGAAAGTTGCTCTAAAGTTATTTTGTCCGAAGCTTGCGACATAATGCATCTATTTAACCACGGTCGCATTGGCCGGGGTAAAGCCCGGGTCCGTACCCACAATTGCCTCCGCGGACGACTTGGAAAGAGTCGCGAGATTCGTCGTTACGTTCGGTGCGGTCGTCCGCGAAATGCTTGCGCCGGTCGCCACATCGACACCTCTCAGGGTCACGTTCTGCACTAGAATCGGCTGGTCACCTATCTGACTCGTCGAGGGTGTGACGCCGATGGCGATTGCGAGTTGCCGCGGCGTCGTACTACCGATGCCCGTTCCGGGGAGAATGTCGCCGATGTCCCACGTGAAGGTGCCGTCTGTCTGATTGAACGAGAGCTTCTCGGAGGCGGGCGCGTGCGAACCTATCCAGCGGACGTAGCTCGGCAGTGTCGCCGTCAGGCGAGCACCGCTGATTTTGTTGGTCGAGTTGGTAATCGTGAACACGAGCCCGTAGGTCGTCTCGGTACCGGCTTTCGGCGGCATCGGCCCCGAAGAGCCGAACGGATTGGCATAGTAGAGCGCCTGCGCGTTGAGTTGCAGGTCGGTCGCGAGCTTAATCGTCTGCCGCGAGGCCGACTGGAGGTTCTGCGGCACTCCGGCCTCCGAAAGCCGCTGCCCGGCGGCGTTGACGCTGATATCGAGATGCGGACTTTTTATATCTTTTAGCGCGGCGGAGCCCGGCATCTGGAACGAGAAGCTGACGGTACCCTTCTCGCCCGGCGACAAGCTGGCAAGCGCGCCGTCGGTCGTGCTCTTGTCCCACAGAACGGTGTTGTCGGTAGAACGGAAGAACCCGTCGGCGGTTTTTACGCTTGTGCCGTCGATCTCGACGCCACTGAGACGCGCGACGATGATGGCGTCGGTAATCTCGGTCGGAATATTATTTTGATACGTGACGGAGACCGTGACCGTGTCGCCCGGTGCGACGATGACGCCCTTGCCGCTCCCGTTATTCACACCTATCGAGAGCCCGAGGAACGGCTGTGATATTTGCATCGCATACGTGGTATCGGCGAGCGAGGTGGTGATAGCGGTCGATGCGGCATCGGAGCGCGTGCCCGCCGAGAAGCGGAAGACGCGGCTGTCGCCGCTCTGTCCGGAGAGCGACCCGCGAATGGTGACTGTTTTGTTTTGCCCCGGCTGAATATCGCCTACCTCCCACAAGCCGCCGGAGGCCGCCGCCGGGTCGGCGCCGGTAAATGTGAATCCGAACGGAAAATCCGCGCGCAGGAGCGCATCCTTTATCGGCGCGCTCGCGTTTGAAGTGAGCGTGACCGCAAGCTGTACCGGCTGGCCGGAAATGGTCTCGGTATTGCCGGCAACAGAGAGCGTGATGGGTGACGAGCTGAATGTGACGTCGTATCCGGATTTCGCGACGAATATCGCGCTCGAGTCGGCCACGCGATACTCGAGCTCTACCCTGACGTTCACATGTTCACCTTCATTGCCTGCAAATACTGCAGAGACCGTCCCCTGCCTGCTTCCGCCCGCTTCGATGGTGCCGAGTGAGATGCGCTGAGTCGGAAAGTCGGTCGAGAAATCGGTGGGCGAGCGCGTCCCCCGTGGATAGGTGATGACGAGGTCTGCGAGCTGGAGCGGCACCTTGTTGCGGTTGGTGACAACTATCTGGAGCTTGGCGGGCTCGCCGCCGGCTATCTGCGGCGGACCCGATATGGCAATATCGATATTCGACGGTGACGCGGCGAACGATCCGCCACCGAGCGTAAAGTAGTATCCGAAAAACGCGAGTGCCGCTATGAAAAAGACAATCGACGCGCCGAGAAACCACAACAATATTTTGCGGACGAGCCCCATCGTGGGCGGCGCGACCATCGAGGCTTCTGCGCCCGTCTCTTTCTCCGCCCAGTCTTCACCGACGACCTGTTGAGGTTTCCCCAGCGTATGCCGCGGACGCTCGCCGAGCATACCCGAGAGCGACCGGCTGTACATCGCGCGCCGCAAACGCTCTATTTTCTCCTTCTCGTGGTCGGAGGGCTCCATTCCGGTCATTTTAACACTTCTTTGGAAGGATTAGGGGTCTTACAGATATGACGCAATAATATTCTTTACCCGCTCGATAGAGTCGTTGACTACGTACGCATAGGGAACGTTTCCTGACTGTTTCATCTGCCCGATTTCTTCCTCAAGGCGCGATAGTATCTGTTCTGACGTGAGAGCATGATGCCTGTAGCCTGATCTCTCACGGCCATGAAGTCGTTCGCGCAGCGTTTCGAATGAAGGCGGCAAGAGATATACGAAAGTGGCTGAGCGAAGCGCCGGATACTCTTCGAGCAATGAAAGTACGGAGGAAACGCTTTTGTCCAGATAGAGCAAATGTTCTCCGCTGATCAGTTTCTCAATGTCTTGCTTCAAGATCGCATGCCGGACACCGTTCGTAACATGCGGGTGAAACAATTCGCCTTTCCGCTGAAGTTCGATAAATGTTTTATCGTCGACGAATCTGTTGTCCGTTTCGGATTCTTCGGGGCGGCGGTGGCGCGTTACAACGTTTGGCAGCCGTTCAAACCCCTTGCGCTGCAATATCTTCACTATTGTAGATTTTCCGGACCCGGAGATTCCCGAAAGCACCCATGTCGGCGAACTGTGTAAATTACCTCCTGTCGTATTCTCAATTTGAGAAATGAGCCCGGCTTGCGTGCTGTCAGGAGAAAGTCCATGCTTAAGAGCGACCTCTCGAAGAGTCCGGTTATATTGTCTCTCAAGAGACCGCAAGGAAAGCATGTATGCTAAAGTACCATCCATGAAACAGAAGGCAATGCGAACGGAGCAGTATGACTGGGTCGACGAACACGACCGTGTTGTGGGCAGGGGGTCAGCCCGCGATTGTCATTCGCGCGGTAAGTACACTCGAAGTGTGCACGTTCTGCTCGTGGACCCGACTGGCAGACTGCTGATTTGCAAGCGCTCACCCAAAAAAAAATCCTACCCTGATCAATATACGTCTTCTGCCGGTGGACACGTAGAACTCAGCGAGTCATATCGAGTAGCCGCACAGCGGGAACTCAAGGAAGAATTAGGGATTTCTGTGCCTCTGACAGATGCAGGAAGATTTGACGTAGTAAACAAAACCGAGGCGGCAATTCATCGACTCTTTGTCGGTCGCATCGGCAGAAACATCAAAGTTGTGACGAATTGGGAAGTTGTCTCATACAAACTCGCTAGAGTGGACACGCTGTGGATCGACGTATTAAAACACCCCACGCGGTATGCGGCACCGTTCCGGGAAGCTCTCGTACAATACGTCGCGTGGAAGTACGGCCCAACGTACGTTCTTGATTTTGACCATACGCTATTTGACTGGTATCGGTTCAAGAGCAGTCTCGAAAGCTGTCTATACCGAACACTCAAGATACCGCCGCGAATATTTCGGACTGCAAAAAATAAACTGGAGCAGGAGTCTTCGGGAAATTTGTATAACATCAATGAACATCTGCGGGAAGTCGCCCGTAAGAGCGAGATACCACTGCCGGCAATACAGAAAGAGTACGCACGATTCTTACGGACCGCCCCTGCGTATATTTACTCCGACGCTCGAAAGTTTCTCACAATGATCAAAAAAAGGGGGGCGCGGAAAATCTTACTTACATTTGGCAACAAAACCAATCAGAAACATTTTATTGATGCCACAAAAATGAACTCATCGTTCCGCTCCACAATCTATGCGAGCAAGAAAATGGACAAGGTCACGGCAATGAAAAAATTGACGAAACAACCAAGAGCGATTGTGTTCATCAACGACGACCCCGCGGAGACCGATATGATTTACAAAAAAGTTCCAATGATGCGCATCGTATTAGTGGAACGAAAGAGAGCAAAGTATTATCCGATTGCAAAAAAACACCATTACACCGTCGTCCAAAATCTCACCAAAGTTCGATTATAGCGACCAGCTAGAGCTGCGTTTCGGCAATCGCCTTGTTGATAGACGAGAGTAGTTTGTCGCGCATGGTCTCCGCCTCAAGCAACGACTCGCCGGTATATGCAGTGTGTGTGAAAAGTGCGGTCGAGAGCGCTTCGTTGGAAATGTAGCCGAGTGTGTAGAGAATGCGTGCGACGCAGACAATCTCAATCGTGCCAAATGCGTCGCACTTCTTCTGCGTGAGCGCATCGTGCGCTTCCGAAAGTGCGGCAAACAGGTACTCATTCGCCTCTTCTCCATGAATAAGCCGCAGCACAAGTTCAGAAATCCTCGCAAACGCACCAACGCCGCGCACATCACCCGATGCCGTTTTGATTGCCGCCGCTCCGGCGGCGCGCCACCCGCGCCTCCCCCTCACGAGCGACACATTGGCGCGGGAATAGTTCTGAAGTGCGTAGCGCATCAGCGACTTTTCCGAGCGCACACTGCTCGCGCGGGCGCGTACGAGTCCGAAGTCTTTTGTAAAAAGCGCATACACGCGGTCGCTTTCCCCCGTTTCGCGGCTTCCCAAAACGAGCGCCTCTGTGTTGTATTTCTGGTACATGCAGAACAGGTGCTAGGTTTTAGGGATTAGGTTCTAGATAAACTCGACGCTCGTGTGCGTCGTCTTTTCTATCTGACCACGATATTTCTCAATGATTGCGCGGTTTTCCGGCGATGCTTGCATTTGATACGTAGTGGGTTCCCCCGGCCGGAGTTTCTGTTCTTTGCGGTACGCCTGTATTTCGCGAATGGTGTTGCGCACGAACCCCTCTTCGCGCAGTTCTTCGGTCAATGTCGTGTCGAGAGTCACAGTGTCCCCTTTCTTCTCAATACTTTTTACGTTCACCTCCTCGGCAATGACATCGAGAAGCGCTTTGGGCAACTTGGACGCAACGGGTACAAACAGCTTCCCGAGCGGTTGGCGCACTTTGATGCCCGCCTTGTCGCGAGCTTCGAGTGCTTGTGTCACGAGCGCACGTGCCTCCTCCATCCCCTTGAGCGTGGCACGCGCGTCATTCCTGCCGAACAGTTTCCTCCAGAACGGCGGCTGATACGAAACCTCGGGCCATGTGGCGAGATGCACGCTTTCCTCGTCTTCCTCCTCGCGAATTGATTGAAAAAGATACTCGGCAAAAAACGGCATTGTCGGCGCGATTACGAGAGAAAGCCGGTGGAGCACGAAGCGCAGTGTCGCGAGCGCGGCTTTTTTGTCGGTGCCGTCTTCCTTGAAGCGGTCGCGTGAGCGGCGGAGATACCACACCGACAAATCATCAATGAACCCCGCGATGGGGCGTGTGGCGACATCGAGCTGATATTTCTCAAAGCCGCTTGTCACTGAGCCGATAAGCTCATCAAGCCGTGCGATTATCCACTTATCCAAAATATTCCCGCTGGTCCAATCTCTCGGCGTGTTGTCGGCATACAAATGATAGAACGAGAGCACGTTGCCGAGCCGGCCGAGATTCTTCTTGACGATTTCATCCACCAGCCGTTCGTCGAAATTCTTGCTCTCGCCCGGCGCATTCACCGTAAACATGAAGTAGCGCAACGCATCGACGCCGTATTTGTCGATGACCGCGCCGGGCACCACGATGTTGCCCTGCGACTTCGACATCTTTTTGCCCTTGGCGTCGAGAATGTGCCCGAGACAAATCACGTTTTTGAATGACTTGCCGCGACCCATGATATTGCCCACCGCATGTAGCGTATAGAACCAGCCGCGTGTCTGGTCGATGGCTTCGCAAATGTAGTCGGCCGGATACAACAGCTTTTCGCCCGAGAACGGTTTACCCTGAGCGAAGTCGAAGGGATGATGGTCTTGTGCAAAAGGCATTGCACCCGAGTCGAACCACACATCGAGCACCTCGGGCACACGGCGCATCTCGCCGTCGCAATTCCAGCACGTGAACGCGGAGTCATCGATGAACGGACGGTGCAAATCATCTGGCGCGATACCGGTTTTTTCCTTGAGCTCGGCGACCGAGCCGATGACCGTCACCTCTTTGCACTCCGCGCACTCCCAAATCGGAAGCGGCGTACCCCAGTAGCGCGAGCGGCTGATAGCCCAATCCTTCAAGTCTTTAAGCCATTCTCCGAACCTGCCCTCGCGGATGTGTTCCGGCTCCCAGTGAATACCCTCATTTTCTTTGATGAGCGTGTCCTTGATGTGCGACATGGCGAGATACCACGAATTGTCCGCGTAGTAGAGAAGCGGCGTTTTGCAGCGCCAGCAGAACGGATAGGTGTGTTCGATGACTTCCTGTTTGAAAAGCGCACCGCTCCGTTTTAACTCATCAATAATATCGGCGTCGGCATCTTTCACGAACTTTCCCGCGAATAATCCGACATCCTGCGTGAATTTTCCGTCCTGTCCTACCAAGTGATATTTCGGAAGTCCGACTTTGGTCCCGAGCTCGAAGTCGTCGGCGCCGTACATGACCGCCGTATGCACGATGCCCGTGCCGTCTTCAGTCGAAACGAAATCGGCCGCATATAATTTGTATGCGTTTTGCATTTTCTCGCGCTCTTTTTGCGGAAGATTCGCCTGCGCGAGAAACGGGAACAGTGGTTTGTATGTTTTTCCTACAAGCTCACTCCCTTTCACTTCCTCAAGAATTTCTGCGCCCGGTGCAATCGTCCCTGCACGTGCCTTTGCCACCCAGAGCACTCCCGTTTCCGTGTTCACTTTTACATAATCGACGTCTTCGCCGACTGCGAGCGCGACATTGCCCGGCAAGGTCCACGGAGTTGTCGTCCAGGCCAAAACATATGTTTTGGCCTGCCCTGAGCTTGTCGAAGGGCTGTCATCAATAAGTTCAAATTTCACATACACCGACGGGTCTTTTGCGTCATCGTATCCCTGCGCGACCTCGTGCGAGGAGAGCGCCGTGCCGCAGCGCGGGCACCATGGAACGACTTTGTAATCTTTGTAGAGCAGTTTGCGCTCGTGCGCCGTTTTCAAAATATTCCACACCGATTCGATGTATGCATTGTCGAACGTGAAGTACGTATTGTCGTAGTCCTGCCAAAAAGCTATGCGGTCGCTGAATTCCCTCCACTCACCGATGTAGCGCAAGACGCTCTCTTTGCACTTCGCATTAAATTTCGCGATGCCGTACGCCTCAATATCCTTTTTGCTTTTGCTTCCGATTTCTTTCTCCACCTCCAATTCGACAGGAAGACCATGCGTGTCCCACCCCGCCTTGCGGCGCACGTGATACCCGCGCATGGTGCGATAGCGCGGAACCGCGTCCTTGAACGCACGGCTTTCGAGGTGGTGAATGCCGGGGCGGCCGTTGGCCGTCGGCGGACCTTCGTAGAATACAAACTCGCCCTTCGGGGCATGCTTTTCGAGCGATTTCTTGAAAATCCCCCGCTCCTGCCAGAATTTCAGTATCTCCTCCTCCCGAAGAGCAACTTCTGACTTCGCCCCGCTGGAGCCTTGCGCGAAGGCGGGTTTTTGCGGTTTTTCAGCCATATTTCACCTATCGTACCAAAAATCAAAGGCCGGCGCGACGGGCTGTTTTTGAACGTGCGGCAATATTCCCAATCGGTGACGATCGTCTACAAATGGGAATGTTTAGACTCACTTTTTCTGCGGTTGCCAAAAGGTTTTGATGAGTCCGAGGTGGCCGAGGCGGGCGCGGATTGCTGAGGGTTTGCGCCCGAAGTGCTTGGCGATATCGACATTCCGCTTCTTTTCTTCGAACATTTCTGTAAGAATCGCGTCGTCATCTTTGCTCCACGACTTGCCCATGTTGGGATATTTTTCACGTAACTCGGCAAGGCGGCCCGGGGGGGGGGGGGGG
>JBBTSX010000005.1:0-93350 GCA_038064535.1 Patescibacteria group bacterium | reverse complement strand
CGGGTGCGGTTTTGACGCCGAGGACTTTGTGCGAAAGTCCCGCAGGAGGCAAAACCGCACCCGCCGGCCGCGGTTCCTTTGCCCCGATAGCACGCAGAAAATTCTTCCCGAGTTTTTCTTTTTCGCTTTCTGCCAAAGCCGCGAACTTTTTGCGTGCCGCGTCAGAGTATGCACGGAAATGCCGGTCCGCGGCCGCCACTTTTGGATGTAGTTCGAGCGCGCGTTCGTTGAAGCCTTCGAGAAACAATCCACTGAGGGTACGCACGCGAGATATGGCGACATATCCCTGCCCGAACTCAAATGCCTGTGACAAATCGATAATAGCCGCGTCGAGCGACATGCCCTGACTTTTGTGCACGGTGATAGCCCACGCGAGACGCAACGGTACCTGCGATACCCTTGCAAGAATTTTGTTGCCGTCCTGTATCGCCCATTCAGCCGGCTCCGCCGTGATTACGTCGCCGCCGCGGGTCTGTACCACCGGCACCCCTAGCGACGTGAACGACGTGACGGTACCGAGCGTGCCGTTCACATATCCCTCGTCGAAGTTGTTGCGCGTAAACATGACCGACGCGCCCTCTTTGAGCTCCAGCACTTCGGGTGAAAGGCACTGTGCTTTCAACGATTCTACGAGCCTCTGCGCACCGCGCGTCGTCATGTGAAAGACTTTTGTGGAACCTTCGATTTTACCCAGCGACTCTTTGTTGATGCGGTCGACATTTTCGTTGTGCGTGTACAGACGCGTCGCGATGGTTTGTTTGGAGAGTATGCCCACTCGCGAATTGAGACGCGTGCGGTGCGGTGCGCCGAATGTGCCCCGCCGCATCGCGGTGAGCAGGTCGAGAAAATCTCCATCCTCCTGCCGGTGCTGTTCGGAAAGATAACAAATGACCGGATTTGCTTCTTTCCATGCGGACGACTCAAACGCAAACTTTGCTTGTTCGTTTTTCGACACGGGCGGGAGCTGAAAGAAATCGCCGACAAATATCACCTGCAGTCCGCCGAATGGTTGTTCCGCCTGCAGTGTCCTGCGTCGAAGCGTACGCAACACCCTGTCCACACTGCCGAGTGTCGCGGCATCCAGCATGGATATTTCGTCGATGATGAGCACTTTCGCACTGACGATGCGTTTCGCGGTCTTTTCGCGGCTGTGAATAAGCTCAATATCATAGTCGGTCATGTCGCGCTTTATGCCGATGCCACTCCACGAGTGAATGGTCATACCGTTGATGTGCGTCGCCGCAATCCCCGTTGACGCGGTGACCGCAGGCTCCACTCCCCGCTCACGCAACCATGCGACATACTGATTGATGGTGTGCGTTTTGCCGCTCCCCGGCTCACCCGTGAGGAAAACATTGAGTCCTGTTTTCAAAATCGCCAGCGCCTCATTTTGCGTCATCGGACTATGATATCTCACAAAAGCGACCGTTCTACCATAAAAAAGAATATTCCCAATTGGTGACGATAGCTTACAAACGGGAATACCGACTACATTCGTTCGGGAGCTGGGATACCGAGAATCCACAAACCGTTCTTCAAGGTGCGGCGCACTGCGTCGGTGAGGGCGACTTTGTGCGCGGCCGCAGGCGTGCCGTCGAGAATTTGCTCGCGGCCATACCAGCTGTTGAATGCGCTCGCGAGTGCAACCAGATACGTCGTGAGTATATGCGGCTCCAATAGTGTCGCTGAGCTCGCGACGACCTCCGGAAACCGATGCAGCAGACGCTCAATCTCGGTTGGCGAATCAGTATGATATATCATACTGGCAATTTTCTGTTCTTTGGCTTTTCCAACGACAGCGCATGCCCGTGCGTGTGCATACTGCAAGTACGGACCGGAGTCGCCCTCGAGCGAAAGTGCGCGTTCACGGTCAAAAATAATGTCCTTGCCGGAACCCTGTTTCAGTATTTGATATTTGATTGCGGCGACCGCGACATTTTGTGCCAATGTTTCCACATTATCCGCACGACTCTCTTTTGCCCGCTCGCGCGCGGCTTCGGTCAGGTCGGTAAGCAGGGATTCGCCCGTGATGACATTCCCCGTACGCGAAGACATCTTGCCCTCGGCGAAACGCATCATGCCGTGCGTGACGTGCTGCACTTTCGCGGCGATTTCGGGCATTACTTCTTTCATGGCGGCTACAACGACCGCGAAATATCCGGCCTGTTCGTGCGCAGTAATGGTGATAGAGGTATCACACTCCCACGTTTCGGCCTTCAGCTCCGCAAGGCCGAGCTCTTTGGTTTCATACGTGGGGAGTCCTTTTGACGTAATGAATACGCGCGTGTGCAGTCCCGCTTTCTCGCCCTTGTAGACAACAGCACCGTCGCTTTGTTCAAACACTTCGGGGTGTGCACGCACAATTTCGAGCCCTTTCGGAGCGGTCGCACTTTCGAAGAAATAGTAATCAAATTTTGTGCCAAGAACATCATAGAGTTCTTCAAAATGTTTCAGTGACGCCTCTCTCCCTTCGGCATACAGAGTATCAAGCTGCGCGTCGGAGTGTTCGTACACTTTTGCATTGATGGCATCTATTTCCTCCTTCGCCTTGGGGTCTTCTTCGTATGCCTTCGCGCCTGCCATATATGCCTTGCCGAGCATTGCCGCCGAGCCCGCATCGAGACCGAGCTTTATGAGGCCCCACAGCGCCTTCGCCACATGCGGCCCCACGTCGCCTTGGTAATTTGCCCGTTTTACCTCAGCGCCGGAAAATTGCACAAGCCGTGAAATGGACTCGCCGATGGCATTGCTCATCAGGTGGCCGATATGGAATTCTTTGAACGGGTTCGGGTCGGTGTATTCCACCATCACTTTTTTACCCGCAAGATTTTTGTTTGCGCCCCACCCTCCTCCGCCAAGGCTTCGGAGGGCAGGCATATCCTCTTTTCTCGCTTCCTCGACGGAAACCGCGAGTGTCGCGGGCGCGAGGTGGAAATTTATGAATCCAGCACCGGCAATTTCTACCTTTGAAACACCCTCAACTGTGCCGAGTGCCGCAACTATTTTCTCGGCGAGTGCACGTGGTGCGATTCCCGCCTGCTTGGCGTACTGCAGAGCCGCGCCCGTCGCATAGTCCCCATTGCTAAGTTGTGCAGGATGCTCGATGACGACATCCGCGGCATCTACACCGCATTGTGTAAGTGCTTTTGCGAGATGTGCTGTAAGCGTTCCCCGTATAGACATAGGCGTATTGTATTACGCCTTTCGCACCGCGTCCCAGACCCGCTGATGGATGACTGCGGGCGGCTCCCCTGCTGCACAGGAAATCTTTTTCCACTCACGGCGCTTGGACAGGACACTGTATTCTTTGGCAACTTCTTTTTGATATCGGACATCACTCTCGTTCGCGTCGAGTTTCTTGCCCCGCTCGGACCGAAGCCATTTCTGAGAGGTCACGACGGGTAGCTCAAGATAGAGAACGATACTGGGTCGCGGGAGTTTAAATCTTTTGTACTCCAAATCTTCGAAAAATTTCCGGAATTCCGTGCGTTCACTCTTCGGGCAGTTTGCGGCACCGAAAGCAAGCCCGCTCGTGGTGTAACGGTCGCACACGACATCACCTTTCTTGAGTGCACTCAAAATTTTATCGCGCGCGAGCGCGCGGTCGACCGCATACGGCAACGATGTGAAATATGCATTGAGGCTCCTGAAATCTCCGTGCTTGTTGTGCAGAGCTTCGTGAATGAATATACCAACGGGCTTCGAGTAATCGGGAAAACTGAATGTTGTTACTTTTCTGCCCCGTGCACGCAATGTGCGGGCAAGCATTTTGACCTGCGTCGCCTTCCCCGCACCGTCGATTCCCTCGAAAACAATAAGCCTTCCTTTCTTCATAGGTAGCATTATGCCCCCGATATCGGGGGCATGGAAATGCTTATCTGTGTGACTCTTAGCGAATGTCCGAATCAATTCCTTACAGGAACAGTACACCTTTTGGATATTTTGTTCGTAGCTACTCCAAAATATCTCAAAAGGTCGATAGACACTCCTTAAACCGTGTCTATCCCCATGCTTCGAGCCGTGCCAGCGATGATTTTCTTCGCCTGTTCGAGATCGGACGTGTTGAGATCTTCCATCTTCTCCGTCGCGAGCTCTTCGAGCTGTGCCTTGGTGAGCTTACCGACTTTGTTCTGCGGCTTCTGTGAGCCCTTTTCGAGGCCGAGCTTCTTGAGAATAGCGCGCGAGGCCGGCGGCTTCTTCACGATGAACGTGAACGTGCGATCTTTGTACACCGTGAGGAGAACCGGCAGGACGTTGCCTGCAAGCGGGCGTGTCTGGGTGTTGAACTGGTTGACGAACTCGCCGATGTTCACTCCCGCAGGGCCGAGCACGGTGCCGACCGGCGGAGCCGGTGTGGCCTTCCCCGCTTCAATCTGCAATTTGATTATTTTTGTTACCTCCTTAGCCATAATTTTTTGTATATGAATTTTCTAAAACCTAGTCCCTAACACCTAGACCCTATACCCTCTGTACTTGATCCGCTTCGAGCTCCACCGGAGTTTCGCGACCGAACATGGGTACGAGCACTTTAACTTTTCCGCGCTCTTCGTCAATCTCTCCCACTTTGCCCTCGAGATCTTTGAAAGGCCCGTCGATAATAATCACCGCGTCGCCCTCGGAGAGATCGATGGCGTGACGCACGGTGTCGCCCTCGGAACGCTTCAGTATCTTGTCCACTTCCTCCTGCGAGAGCGGGACCGCCTGATTGGCCGTGCCGACGAACCCGGTGACCTGCGGCGTGTTGCGCACCACACTCCATGCATCGTCGGTCGCAATCATATCCACGAGGACGTAGCCGGGGAATATCTTTTCTTTCATCTCGGTCTTGCGGCCGTTCTTTATCTTTATCTTCTTTTCTATCGGCACAACGACGTTGAATATCTGCTCGCCCATGCCGAACGAGTCGATGCGCTGTTTGAGATTGCGCGCGACCGCGTCTTCGTAGCCGGAGTACGTATGCACCGCATACCACTTGCGCTCGGAGCCATATGTTTGTTTTGCCATATTACTGTTGAGTGGTGGTTGCTATTTCGAACGTCGGGGTCAGCGTAGTGGCCGGTTGCTGTGTTATCTGAATCGGATTCGCGGCCGGCTGTGCGCTGATAATGCGTGCGAGTCCGGTCGTGAACAAGAAGTCGAAAAGACCGAGGTAGAGTGCGACGCCGACGGAGATGAGCGCCACGAGAATGGTGTAGACGACCGTTTGCGTACGCGTCGGCCATGCGACGTGACGAAGCTCTCCCTGTGTATCTTTGAGATATTGTATGAAGCTCATGGTGCTATTTTTTCATTTTAAAACCGCCTCTCGGCGGTTATGTGCGTGCATTGTAGTCCACTTTCACCGTGTGTCAAGGCGTCAAAATGACATATACTTCCCGCATGGGGCGACTTGCCAATATAAGCCTGAAGTTTATGGACATCATGATTGGAGTCGTGTTGGGGCTCGGATTTCAATGGTGGCCCAACCTCCACGAACCTTGGCAATACGTTGCATTTATATTCGTATACATCGACCTCGTCGACTACTGGATAGACTACTCTTCGTCACTCAAGGCATTCCCGCCCAAGCGTGAACTCGACATCATGCTGGATGTCGCCGTTATCTTTATGATGTTCCTGTACATCTACACGACACAGCTGAGTATAGTAAACTTCCTCGCGAGCTTTATCGCCTTCAAGATCGTAGATACGCTGTGGCTCGCGCGCGTGAAGAGTGAGTATCAACCCGCTGGGCGCGAACGGAAATTCGTGCACTCTTGGCTCACATTTAATGCTGTGGAGATAGTGTACACGATAGCGATGCTTATCGTGCTTTTGGAGTACACACTTGCGGCGCCTGCTATTCTCGGCACATTTATCGTCTTCAGACTCGCTACGAGAGTGCTCGCAAGTTTGCAGTACAAAGAAGTATACTTCGCCTGACCATCACTGAATCTCGTACGTAATACTCACGTTCGAAACGATTTTGTTCTGCCCCGTCGCGATTTCGGGTGACGGTGCGGCGGCGGCATCGCCACCCATGCCCAGAGCCACCGTTTTGGCGTAGTAGATGGGACGGCCACCTCCGTCTTCACTGAACCCGACAATGCGCACGAGTCGCACGCCGAGCTGTTCTGCGAGCGCCTCTGCCTTACCGCTTGCGTCGTCGATTGCCTTGCCGCGCGCCTGCGCTTCAAGCGCTTTCTGGTCGTCTATCGTGAATGAGAGCCCCGAGACATTGGTCGCTCCGCGCGAACCGACACCGCTCAACAAATCCCCCGCCTTCTTCGCGTCACGCACTTTCACGGTGAGTGTCTCCGACACCTGGTAGCCGGAGAGCGTTTGCTTGCCCGGCGGACACGGATATGCGACGCACGTGATTTGCTGGTAGTCGTATTGAGGATAGATGCTGTAATCGGTCGTCTGGATATCCTTCTCGTCGATACCCGCGCCCTTGAGGTACGCGATGACGGCGTTGTTCTTCTTGGCCGCCGCATCTTGCGCCGTCTTCACGTCTTTTGCGGTCTCCTGCACGGTCGCCGAGAACGTTGCCGTATCCGGCACGGCAAACACCTCGCCTTCTCCTGTGACGTTGATGGTGTTGATAGCGGGAACGCCCGAACCTATAAACCGCAGCCCCTTGAGCTCGCCCAACGTCGCGACGAGGAGAAAGAGCCCGAGCATGCCCAGCGCAAAGGCACCGAGCGTGCGGACGCGGTGAGTGGCGCTGATAATTTCACGCACTGATTGTTCTTCCATATATATAATTAGACGAATTAATAAGCCTATTATAGCCTAGCGAAGTGAGCGGAACGGGAACTTGTTTACGCTCCCGAGAGAGCGCCGGCTAAACGAGCGAAGCGAGTATAACGTACGCCCGATATGACGTTCGTGTGAAGAATTACTTACCGGATATTCGTGATATCCCCCAACGAACCATAGGCCGCCATGAACGTCGGGACGGCAAAAAGCAGTCCGACGGCCGGCAGTACGACGAGCGCAAGCGTCACGATAAGCGTCCAAAGGAAGTATTTCCGCGTCTTTTCCGTCGTCCGGTAGATAGCGTCGATTTTCTGCTCGATTGCCGTCATCTTTTGACGGGTTTCTTCATCCATCAACAGATGGTAGCACGATTTACCCCGTTAGAAGCAGGACGCCTCGCGGCTTGCCGCAGGAATGAACGCCGAAAAATCTCGAACACGAGACCTGATGCCCCGCGTAAGCTTCTAACGGGGTTTACTTTTCGTCGGTGGGCGAAAACTCGTCTTCACCACGGAACATCGCGTAATCCTTGGGGAACAGCCACAGCGCAATATGGTAAATGGCGTACGTAATGAAGAACGCCGCCACCACATCAATCGTGTAATGGATGTGCCCGAGCAGTACTATGACGGCGAAAAATGCCGACGCCGCGAGCATGCTGTACCGTATGTATTTCTCATGCCAAAACACGAGCGCTCCGAGGAACGGCATCCCCGTGTGTGCGGAAAAAAACTGGTCTGCTCCAAAAAACGACCGCGTGATGGTCGCGCCGAAGTCGGTCATGTATTGCACTTCCGGCGGCCCCAAGTGGGTAAGCATCGTAAACACCGAGCGAATGACGACAAACAACGCCAGTGCATGAAAAACGAACGGAATACGTTTCGGATGAGCGAACACGAGGAGCGCGCTCCAGAGTCCGACAACCAAAGTCCCATATACAAATAAGCCGTCAACTTCGAAAACCGGAATATTCGACAGAATGATGTCTGTTACCGAACTGCTCGCGTTGTTGGTGGCAATGTGAATCGCAAGAAAATTCAGGTAGAACGCGCCGGCAAGAAGAAGTGCGCCCACCACGACCGAAACTCTGAAATTCTGCTGTGCAGTGTATTGCCGATAGCGCCGCACAAGCTCGCGGTGAGGCGCAGGATGATTGTGGAGCGGGAGATTGTCGCCGGTACTTGTCATACGCCGTTCAGCGGAAGTATACCCCGTGAGATAGTATCGCTCCATCAAGATTCCATGCACCCAAAACAACTGAAAATATCTCACGGGGTATACTACGGATATGGAGGCTGGCATCGTTTTTCAGCTGATATCACAGTACCGCTATGCTTTTCTGGTGCCCGGTGCGCTCTTTATCGGCCCCCTTGTGAGCCTGACGGCCGGCTTCCTGATACGCATCGATGTACTGGACCTCTGGATAACCGCGTTTGTGCTCATGGCGACAGAGCTTCTCGGCGACGTTTTCTGGTACTGGGTAGGCGACCTGTGGGGTGAAGGTTTCATAAAGAGAGTCGGACACTTCATTGGTATCACTCAGGCACGCGTCGCAGTGGTACAGCGTCTCTACCACGTGTACCATGACAAAATAATCATCGTATCCAAACTGACGGCAGGGTTTGGATTCGCGCCCGCCATCTACTTCACCGCCGGTCTCTCGCACGTACCGTTCGGACGGTACATGGGCATCAATATCTTCGGTCAGATAATCTGGACATCCGCCATGCTCGCCATCGGTTACTACCTCGGGCATTTCTACCTCCAGGTCAATGGCGCCATCGAGCGCGTGTTCTTCATCGCGAGCATCGTGGCCGTCTTTGCGGTAATCGCCGGATTCGGGCATTATCTATGGAAACGATTTGCGGACATACCCGAGACCTGATACATACAATTCTATGCGAATAGCTTTTTTTACGGATACCTACCTCCCCGCGCGCTCGGGCATGGAGATTTCCATCGAATCTTTCCGCTCTGCGCTCGAGAGCATGGGGCATGAACTGTTTGTGTTCACTCCCACGATGCACGGATACAAGGACGAAAACAAGAATGTATACCGATTCCGTTCTGTACGCATGATACGAAAACCGGAAATGCGTCTCGCCTTTCCGTGGGGCTCCGTCGACAGTTCCGTGAGCAAAATCCGGGAAATCCCGTTTGATGTGGTCCACGTACACAGCCCGTTCACCATGGGTCTTTTGGGCAGGCATATTGCACGGACACAGAATGTCCCGCTCATTTTCACGAATCATTGTCATCACACCGAATATGCGAAGATTTACTTCAAAGAACCTCTCGTGCTGCCGTATACTACGGAAAAATGGATAAAATGGTTCTCGAATCAGACTGACCGAGTCATCGCCCCCTCGTCAAAATTCAAGGAGCTTCTTCAGGGGTACGGCGTCATACGGCCCATTGATATCGTACAGACGGGTATCGAGCCCTCCCTGTTTGCAACATCAGAGACGATGCAAGCCGCCGCCCGTGCCGTGCGCAAGCGCCACGGCATTCCCGAGGGGGCGCACACATTACTCTACGTGGGGCGGATGAGTGACGAGAAAAACGTGCTGTATCTGATAGATGCGCTTGCCGAGCTCGAGAAAAAGCATTCCGATACGCACATGTTGTTCGTGGGCGAAGGAAAAGCCCGCAAGCGCTATGAGGAGGCCGCAAAAGAACACGGAATCCGCCATGCAATATTCACCGGCACGGTACAGCACGAGAACATGCCGGCGTACTATAATGCCGCGGACGCGTTCCTCTTCGCATCGCTCACCGACACACAGGGCATCGTCATACTCGAAGCGATGGCGAGCGGCCTACCGGTGGTCGCGCTGCGCGACGGAGCGCTCATCGACGTCATCCATCACAAGCAAAACGGTTTTCTGCTCGATGTGAAAGCGGCGCCGGAGACGTTTGCCGCGCAAGTTGAACATCTCCTCGAGGACAAGGCGGAATACCGGCGCGTATCGGCCAACGCGCTTGCAACAGCGGCGAAATTCACCGAAATAAACATGGCGGAACAACTCGCGGTGATATACGAAGGGCTCGTGACCGCACGGAAATTGCGTCACGCCGAAGTGCAGCAAGAGGTTGTTTAGGCGGCAAGCCACCCGAGGCTTTTGAGCTTCGAGTACGCGCTCACGAAAGTTGCCATGCTCGCCATGAAATTTCGCGGCGGATGATACCAGCGCGTATCTGCGGGCATACGTGTGTCGGGAAAAAATATTTCATACGGTCCCCCTGCATCCGTAAAGAGAGCCGCCGCGTCGCGCAAATCGTCCACGGCTTCTTTTTTGTATCGCTCCCGTACGGCCGCGTCGGTGTGTGTTTGCGCGATTTTAATTTTCACATGGATGTTCTGGAGCGTCACCCACGGCCAGACGTACGCGTTGTGATAATCACCGTGGCCGATGAACTTGAACGGTGTGCGTATGGAGCGAGTCGGATACGGAGGGTCGAAATTGCCGAGACCCGACGGCCGGGCCATTCTCGCTTTCAACGTCTCCTCCACGCGGACGCACTCGTGTGCCTCGAGAAAAAATAATGCGCCGAGTATCGTCGCGACAGTATCCAGTCGCCTGTCACCTTCAGCGGCGCGGAAAAACGCCCCATCGCGGTCGTAAAACACATCAAGAAGCGCGCGCTCTATGTGTGCGACATGTTCGCCCTCATTGCGCATACTTTGAACTGCGCGCACCCACAGGACATTAAGAAGCCCGAGCTTGCCTCCCCGCGTAACACTGTCCGCCCAATCCACATTTCCGGGTGATACAGAGATGAGCCCGTCAGACCCGCATCGCTTGGCGAAGTGTGTGTAAGCGCGCGTGCACGCATTCCTCTGTGTCTCTATGAATCTGCGGCCGCGCTCCGACGCATCGCGATATATACCGGCAGTGATGAGCACGCCGGGTATCGTGTCCTCCGCATAAGAAAAATCCTGCCCAGTGTAGACCGGCCGTTCCTTGCGACCTTTTATTTTTTCTTCAAACAAAATGAACGCGGGGCGCGCAAACGCGCGCAAACCCGGAATCAGTTTTAGTATCAGATATTCTTTTTCAACCCGAAGCGGGAGTGCGCCGTCCGCACGCTGATGACGCAGCACTGTAAGGAGAGAATCCTCTACCGCCTGCGGATTTTCCCGAATAAAGTAATGCGCGGCGGCGTGGGCGAAATCCCGCGTCCAGACCTGCCGGTAGAAATTCTCATGCGGCTCTGCCGCCGGTGAGATGCCGAATCCGGGCTCATAGTGTTTTGCAAGAAGTTCGGCGTAGCGCGCAGCCAAAACACCCAGTGGCGATAAGTTCATGCCAAAAGTGTATCACTACAATCTCAGGGCGATCGCCGGGAATTGAACCCGGATTGAGAGCTCCACAAGCTCCAGTGTTAACCGTTACACCACGATCGCCATCAAACTTAGTATTTGTAGCAAAAAAAACGGACTTTAGCGAACGATATCAATGAGTGGCACGCCCTGCGCCGAATCGTCGACCGTAAAGGTGACACGGCCGACGAATTGGCCGTATTGCGTCTTCACATTCACCCGCCATTTGCCCGGCGCTAGATTACTCTTCACCGAGTAGCCACGATAGCCGCCGTCGCGGCCGCCATTGATGGGGAAACTTTGTGTCGTCACAGTCAGCCATGAGTTGGACGCCACGTCGTACTGCTGCCACTCGTGATAGATAACGGTCGAAAGACCGGAGGGTGCGAACACGGCACTGTATACATAGGCGTTCTGCCCCGCCGTCGTATGGAAGACGGTGTTGTATGAGAAGAGCTCGGCAAACCATGACTGTTGCTCCGCAGATAGGCGGTACTCGGTGCCGACTTTGGTAACCGCATGGTAGACACCTGCTTCCTTGAGAGAAAGCGGGAGCGGCGGAATGAGGTTGAGAAAATACAGTACGTTGAATACGGCAAAAATAATCGCGACGGAGCGCGCCACGCGCGTCCGCTCGCGCTTCACGACCTCGGGGATAAATAGCCACATCGTACGCATGAAAAGCGCGAGGACGGCGAGACTGGCGAAGCCGCTTACGATAAACATGGCCGGGCCTATGGCACTGAACACAACCGGCAGGAAAAAGATGAAGAACGAAAACAGTACAAAGAAGTACAAGCTCATTTGGAACGCAAACCGTACGTAGAGACGCGTGAAGCGCTCGTTCCCGATGAGAAGCGCGGCGACGGCGATTACGAACACCCAGCTCGCCGCAAATCCCGCCGAGCGGCTGTAGAGCGAAAGGAACCCGCTGAAGAGACCGCCGAAGCTGAATTGCACGACGACCGGAATGAGTGGAGCAACCGCTACCATCCACTTCCATCGTATTCTCCCCGCCTCAATGAGGTTGATGAGAAAGATACCTATGGCCGCGATGGTGAGGTACGTGAAAAAAAGTACGTTCGTCTGCCATAGGTCGACGCGGCGCAGCAAAATGTAGTTGTCGGCGAGAAAGCCGGCGACGAGGGAGAGCGGCGAGATGTAGCGCTCGTACCAATGCACGAGCTCTTGTACATTCCGCGGTAAATAACGGCGCGCCATACTATTCGCTGTAGTGAGGCGGTGTCTCGGGGACGCCCGCGCGGTGGTTGACGAGGCGTGTCAGTGCATAGAGAAGCGACGAAAGTCTATTGGCATACGCGCGGCTCGAGTCGCTTACCGCCCTCTCCCCGCTCTCATGCAGTGTCACAAGCCGGCGCTCGGCCCTACGGCTTACAGCCCGGGCGATATCGAGTCGCGCGGAGAGCTCGGTGCCGCCCGGCACGAGAAACGTCTTTATGGGCGGCATGTCCGCTTCGATACGGTTGATGAACACGCCAAGCGCCTCGGTCGAGGAGAGCGGAATGGATTTAGGAGCACCCGCGACCTCCGCTTGCAGGGTAAACAAATGGTCCTGCACGTCATGCAAAATTAGTTTCATTTTCCGCCCGTGCACGGCAAAGTCGTCGCCGCATTCCGCCTTGCACCATCCGACGAGCGTGTTTAATTCATCGAGCATTCCCAAACACTCAAAAACCGGACTCGCCTTTGAAGCGCGTTTTCCGGGGCCCGAATCAAACAGTTTCGTCGAGCCGTCATCTCCCTTTCCTGTAAAGAGTGCCATGCGACAACTATATCAAAAGAGACGGCCCTCTCCTCAATATTTGGGAGAGGGACCGCGCTGCATAGCGTTCAATATGGCTTGTATTGTCTCGCTATCGGCCCAGAGACCAACAGCGAAGCCAGTTCCCAAGCACACAAGACAAACTATCTCGGCGTACCTGCCGAGCTTATCTTTCAACCGCCGGCGAATGATGAGCCAGCAGAGAAAGCCGAGACTAACAAAAGACATTGTGATGCCCATGACTCACCTCACGCAATTGTTACAACTGTCTTTTATATACACGCGTAGTAACAATGCGTCAACAAAAACACTTTGTGCCCGGGACAGGACTCGAACCTGCACGCCCTTGCGGGCTTATCCACCTCAAGGATAAATGTCTACCAATTTCAACACCCGGGCTTCACAACTGCTCGCCCACTATAGCTAACATCTTCACTATCTTCAAATGCTTCCGAAATAGGAAGTACGCCCTATTCCTTTTTCTCGGTTGTAGGGGCCGTCATCTCAGCGACAATCTTTTCTTTCTGCTCTTCAGTTTCTTTGGAAAAATCTGCCGGAACGATTGTGGCTTCTTCTACTGCAACCACCTTCGTCACGCCCGAGACACTCACCATCATGCGGGTGCGGCGCAGCTGGCGGCGTGCCTCTCGCGACACCTTGTCGCGGATGTAGTAGAGCTTGGCGCGGCGAACGCGGGAGCGCTTCACCACTTCCACCTTGTCTATCATTGGTGAGTAGAGGGGGAAAATCTTTTCGACGCCCACGCCGGACGCCACGCGGCGCACGGTGAAGGTACCGCCGGCCTCCGTGCCGTGCTTGCGCGCGAGGACCAAACCCTCGAATATCTGAATGCGGGTCTTGCCTTTTTCCTCGATTTTCTGGTGCACGCGCACCGTATCCCCCACCCGGAGGTCGAGGATTTTGCGCGCTTCCATATCCACCGGTGAGGTTTTGATGGCCATATTTGTTGCGGCACTATAGCATAGCGAGCGAGAGAAGTGAATGCGTATTGCTTTCACGTCCGAGCGAGCGCCTGTTATATGAGCGTAGCGAATATACCACTGCGTGCCTCAGAAAACAACTTGAAACGACAGGTACTCGGTCTGCGGCTCACGCCACTCAATATCGATATTGGAAACCTGCGCAAAAATCGGCCCGCGCCGGGCGTACTCAAGAAATTTCTCCAAATCAGCGCGAGGCCCCTGTGCGACAATTTCAACCCTGAAATCCTGCAAGTTGCACACATATCCAACGAGCGCGAGATGCCTCGCGTGCTTCGCGACGAAATCGCGATACGTAACGCCCTGCACCTTGCCCGAGACAATGCAGTGTATCTCTGCCGTTTCCATGTGCACGCTGAGGGATTCGAACCCCCGACCTTCGCTGTGTAAAAGCGTTGCTCTACCACTGAGCTAAGCGTGCGTTGCCCTCGGAGGGAATCGAACCCCCATCAAGGCCTTAGAAGAGCCCTGTTTTATCCATTAAACTACGAGGGCGTTTGCGGACCTCACAATCGTAGCCGCGCAACGCCTCGCGGTCAATTACTTCGACGGGTCGGCGACAGTGGCGGCGCCCGACGCCGATGCATCGTACTGCGCCTGCCGCGCATCATATGCGCGGAGCACTCCCTCGAGCTTCGTGCGGTTGAATGTGACCGGAGATGCGGAGCTGTTGCCGCTTTGAGCGGCGGAGAGATTTTCCACGACCACGACGAACTGCCACAATCCGAACGCGATTACCCCCACAATCGAAAGCAGCATAAATGCGAGCATAGAGCGCCAATACACATCTGCGAGCGGTCGCAGGTTTTCCGGCTCATGGCGCGCTCGGTGCAGGGCGCGCAAACGATTGAATGTGTCGGAAAAGATTTTCATCCCGCCATTTTTATGCTGATAAATCGTTGAGTATAAGTCATGCGTGAAAGGGCGGGATTCATGAAGAAATTGCCGTCGTCAGCACGCGAATGCGCGCGGTAAGATGCCACGTCGCGGTTTTTGGATTTGCCCCCGCGCTCTGTTCAAGGTCGATCTCCTCGACGGAAGACACGAGCGGTAGGTGCTCAAAAAGCGCGACAAGCTTCATAAGACTTGAGAAGGAACCCTGCGCCTGTACGACGAACGCCACCGTCTGCAACGGCTCACCTCCGGGAAGTTCGCGGGAAACGCCCTGCGGTAGCGCGTCGCTTACGGTCGCTTTCACGCGCGCCGCGGCGCCCGCCGCTTCTATGGTATCCACGATCGAGACGACATCGGATTGGATGAGGCTGTCGAGCCTCGCCCGTTCATCTTTCGTATCCGCGACAAGGCCGGAGAGTCGTAACATGCGGGCGGCCCGGTCGATCTGCTGCTCGGACTGTGCGACATTCGTCGCACTCACCCGCGCTTGCGTTTGGATGGACAACGCGGCATAGATCACCGCTCCCCACAAACCGAATGCAACGCAGAGCGAGAGCCATCCGATGTATGTACTGCGGGTTTTCATATCATTGTGCGATGGTAAGCGTGATAGAGAAGCGCCCGCCCTCCGTACCGACAAGCGCCGAGACCGGTACAGAGACGGACGAAAAGTGCGGATTTGTCGAGAGCGCATCATGATATCCGTTGATGGCGCCGCGCGGAGCTGTTCCGGTGAGAGTGAGTTGTCCGGCGTCCGCCTCGTAGGTGATATGCCCGATGACAACCCCCGCTGGCCGGTCGGAAAGCGCAGCGGCAATCAATGACGAGGGCGAGGTCGTAGCGGCAAGGAGCGGCGTCAGCGCAAGTACGATTGCCTGAGTACGCGCTATCGCGACGGCGTCATTGGTGGCGCCCCCTTTCGCCGCGGCGGGGGTATTCTGCTGTGGCGGTGCTGCGATACGCAGGGCGAGATAGCTCGGCATGATAAGGAGTGCTGCGAGAAGCGCCAACGTAGCAAGGAGTATGGAGAACACGACGATGAAGCGCGCGCGGTACATGCGCCAGAGTTTCTTTTGTACGGGAGGTGGGAGTACGTTTGCCATAGGTATGAACCGTTTACGCAGACAGGCCGCGCAATGCAAGCCCCAAGGCTGTCGCATATTGGAGCGAATGCTGGCGGTCGATTGGCGGAATATACTCGTCAAACGAAGCGACATGCCGCCACACGTCCCCGCGCTCGGTCGGCGCCTGCACGCGCCCAGCGACGTAATCGGGAAGACCTTTGAGATTCGAACTGCCGCCCACGAGAAGCACACGCCCGACGGGTGTCATACGATCGCCGTGCTCATTCCTGCGGGTGTCCCAATAGCGGTAGTGGCGCAGAATCTCGTCTGAAAGTGCCGAGGCCGTGCCGGAGACGATTTCGAGTCCGCCCGACTTCCCTCCCTCATCCGAAAGGAGCCCTTGTTCGTTTTTGAAAATTTCAGCCTCCTCCGGCGTCATGGAGAGACGCTGTATCAGTGCTTGCGTCATCCCCTCACCTCCCACCGCCACGGTAGAGGTGAAAATAGGGAGTCCGTATTTGAGCACCGCGAACCCCGTCCGGGCGCGCCCGAAATCGACAAGTAGTGTGATGGGTTCGTCGGGCGCGCCCGAAGATACCGCGCGCGCGATTGAACGCGCCTCGATTTCGAGCGAGAGTAGTGTGATGCCGGCGCCCTCGAATGCCTCTACATACGCTTCCGCGACGTCACGCGGAAAAACGACCACGGCGACTTCGTCGCTTACGATTCCGTTCTGCGAGAGCTCGTTGTAGTCGTACACCGCGGCGGAAGGCGGAATGGGGACGCGGTCTTCAAATTCAAACTCAATCATTTTGAGCGCCTGCTCGCGCGATGTGCCATACGGCATATGCATGCTGAACACGTAGGCCAACTCTTCGGGAAGCGCCGCATGCGCGCACGAAACACTGCCAAGCTCTTTCTTGAGCTCTTTCAACGCCGCGGTGAGGCCTGCGACATCCTGCACCGCACCGCTCACGACGATTCCGCTCTCGAGTGAAATCTCGCCGTATGTTTGTACCTGCCGCGCTCCGCCGCGCTCGGAAAAAGCGAGCCATTTGATGGACGAGTCCGAAATATCCACTCCGGCCGCGCGCGGCAAAAGCAACGGCGGGGTGGGAAACGCCCGCGCGAGCGAATGCAAGAGTGAACGGCCCATCTGCGTGTGCGCAGAGGACCGCTGTTGAGACGGCCGCATGCGCACAGTATATCAAGAAGTTTGCACGCCCCGCCGTCGGCGGGGCACGCTCAGCGCAATTTTGCCGTGGCCGTCGAAGCTTTAGCGAAGTCGGCTGCCCGGTGCGACATCCCGCTCCGGATAGAGGAGCGCGACACCGTTCTCGTCGCTTGCCGCAAGCAACATTCCCTGACTTTCTATCCCCTTCAGCACGCGTGGAGCGAGATTCACGATGTACGGCAATCGTTTACCGACCAACGCTTCGGGAGTTTTCCATTCGGCGATGCCTGACACAATGGTGCGAATATCGTGTTTGCCTAAATCATCCACCATCGGCGGATAATCGGCCGAACCGTCTGTTTTCGCAGACGGTTTTAGGCCGAAATCCACCGTGCACTTGATGAGCTTGTCGGTCTCCGGCACGCGCTCGGCGGCGAGCACCATACCGATGCGGATATCGAGCTTCGCAAAATCGCTGTATGAGATTTCATCCGGCATAGGAGTATTCTACTTCCCCGTCCGCATATCCAGAAATCTCTGCAGGATGACGGCGGCGGCCGACGCGTCATCGTGCTCCTGTCCTTCCGGCGCATAACGCGAAGCTTCGATAGAGCTTCCCGCTTCCCACGCCCGGACGACCGGAAGACCGGTCGTTTTTTTGAGGCGTTCGACAAATTCGTCCGATTCCTTCGTGACCGGATTTTCAAGGCCCGAGAACGAACGTGTATCCCCGACGACTATCATCTCCGCGTTCTCTTCCGTAGCGCGCCGGGCGATGCGCTCGACGATGTCGGGACCATTCTCAAGTGTGCCGCGCGGAAACGCTATGGTGCCGTCGGCGTCGGAAACCGCGATGCCGACGCGTTTCGCCCCATAATCGATGCCGAGGTATTTCATCCCGCCATTTCTACGCTCATAAGAGAAGTTGCGCAAGTCGGAAGATTTGAAAGGGCGGGATTCATGATGCGAGTATAGCAAAGCTGGGTGCAATATTTCTAATTCCCGTATTTGTTGCTATAGCAACAAATACGGGAATTATTCAATCTGCAGTTTTGATGTCTTGAAGGTCTCCGGTCTGAAAGCCTTGAGTCTCATCACCTTCGCGCTGACGCCGGCGCGCATCAAATCGTTTTCCAAATGCTCCACATATTCTCCACTCTGATCGTAGCCGAGCGCGATGATATCCGGCCGCGCGGCATGAATGTGTTCGATGTATCCCGTCTCGTCGCCAAGTACCGCTTCATCGACTAATCCGCAGACTTGCACCAGTGCGAGCCGCTCGGTCTCTGTGCGCCGCGGCTTCGTACCTTTGGTGCGCGCGGCACTCGCGTCGCGCGCGACGGAAACGATGAGATGCGGCTCCGGTGCGAGATTGCGGGCTTGCCGGAAAAAGTCGAGATGCCCCTCGTGGAGCATGTCGAAGGTACCGAATACCATGATACGGGCCCCGTTAGAGGCAAGTCGCCGTTGGCGACTGCCTCTTTGCGGGCCTCTAACGGGGCGGGTCATGTCTACTTCAAAAGTGCCGCCTGGAGCGCGGCGACAGCGGCCTTCTCGCCGTGATTTGTCTTGCCGCGCGAACGCGCTTTTGCCTGCGCGAGATTATTGGTCGTGATAACGCCGAACGAAACGGGCTTGCCGTACTTGATGGCGAGGCCGGTAAGTCCGTGCGACAAGGCCGAAGCAATGTAGTGGTCGTGATTGGTCTCCCCTTTGATGATGCAACCGAGTGCGACTACCGCATCCGGCTTATGCTTGCGAAACATGAGGTCACACCCGTACGTGAGGTCAAACGAGCCGTACACGCGAAATATATTGATATTGCGTTCCTTTACGCCCCACTCTTTGAGCGCTTTCAAGGCACCCTCGAACAAACTTCCCGTGATATCAGGGTTGAATTCCGCGACAACGATGCCGATGCTGAGTTTCGAGGCATCGCGCGGTGCTGTTTTTTTCAGAAATTCTTTGCGTTGCATGAGCGCACGGTATCACTTTTTTTTGCGTGCTGCCAGATATCGCATTGTCGCGTCAAATTCGACATTTACCCCGTCACCTTTCTGCAATGAACCGAGGTTCGTCGCCTTGAGTGTGTGCGGAATGAGCGCGACCGCAAACGTGTTCCGTTGCTTCTTTGATACGGTGAGCGAGACTCCGTTGAGAACGATTGAGCCTTTTTCAGCTACGAGTCGCATAAAACGTGCCGGAACTGAAACGGTCGCTTCGCGCGCAGTGCCGCGTTTGTAGACTCGCATAATCTTTCCCCGCACATCAACATGCCCGAGCACGATGTGCCCGCCGAGCTCGTCGCCGAGTTTTAACGGCCGTTCGAGATTCACCGTAGCGCCGACACGGAATTGTCTCGCAGTTGTACGTGAGAGCGTTTCGGGCATCAGGTCGCACGAAAACGAATTCTTTGTATGAGACGTTACCGTCACGCAGATGCCGTCGACGGCGACGCTGGCACCTGTCTTCAACTTCCAAGAAACCGGTTTCTCTACCGTAAAGCGCTTGTTCTTGATGCCCGAAACAGCGCGTATTCGGCCCTGTCGCTCAACGATTCCGGTAAACATTGCTCAATTCTTAAAGTATTCCCGGACTTTTGCAATGTCGTCCGCTATTGCCGTCCGCAATTTTGCGTCTGTATCAAATGTCTGCGTATCACGGAGTTTCCTTACAAGCTCAATAGTTACCTCTTTGTTGTACAAGTCACCCTCGAAATCCACGATGTGCGCTTCGAGTATTTTGCGCTTCGGGTCGGCAAATGCCGCCGCACGGTAGACTCGGTCGTCGACAAAAACACGTGCCGCATACACGCCGGAAGAATCGTCGCCCAAGGGAATGTTCACCGTCGGATATCCAAGTGCAGTCGCCCGCTTTGAGCTCCGTTGAACAATACCGGTAAAAGAATGCATATGCGGAGGGGGTGAGATTCGGCGTGAGTCACTAAGCTTGTTTCACTCGCTAAGTGCTCACTGCCCTGGCTCGGCCTACGGCCTCCGCCTTTCGAATCTCGTCCTCGTGACACAAAGAATACCCCGTGCGGGGTATCTTTGCATCACGTGCGGAGGGGGTGAGATTCGAACTCACGGTGGGTTTCCCCACGCCGGTTTTCAGGACCGGTGCTTTAGACCGCTCAGCCACCCCTCCCTGTTCAATCGTTTACAGTATCACTAAGCCAGCTTTTTTCTAAATAATGTTCCTCGTAGTGGCAATTCGGACAAACCAACTCCAAATTCTCTAATGTATTATTTTTCCGGTTTCTGTCTCTGTGATGCACATGCAATATTTCAACCTTGCTATAGCCGCATCGTTCACATTTCGCACCTCGCTGCTCAATAAGTCGAATCTTCATAGAGCGTTCTCTCACGACCTTGTCCCGCGGTCGACCAATTTTATATTTAATACCTGCTCTATGTTTGTTGGCGCACGCCCTGCTACAGGTCTGTGCGTTCTTGCTGGCGACAATTGGCGAACCGCAAACGATACACGGCGTTTCTATTCTTTGTGAAATGCCATAGCAAAGCTGCCCACAAAACGCTCGACCACTACTGGCTCTGAGCAGAGACGGTCGTCTGTATACGGGTTTATGGCAGACAAAACAGTTCACGTTCGGATTTCTTTTATACCGCTCAGCCATCCATCCAGTGTACCACAAGCAAATTGCTCTATATCTGGAAGATATTCACTGGAAACGCGATACAATATCCTACATGCCCAACCAGAACGTAGTTTTGCATTGGAGTGCGTATGAGCACGAACATGTCGAGCGCGGAAGTGACTGGTATTTGGCACTCGGTATCGTTGCTGTGTCCATCGCCGTCACGAGCATTCTCTTTCACGACGTCCTTTTTGCGATTCTGATTCTCGTCGCGGCGATTACCATCGCACTGCAGTCGCGGCAGGCGCCGGACATCACGCAATTCGAGATTTCCGACCGCGGCATCCGCATCAACGGCACCTTGCATCGCTATCGCGAGATTATCGCCTTCTGGGTGGAGGACGAACATCCGCACCACCGTCCGCTTCTGCTCGTCGACACCACAAAAATCCTCGCGCCCAATCTCATCATTCCGATTGAACACGTCGACCCGCGCGAGATTCGCAGCTACCTCAAAGAGCATGCGGAAGAGCGGCACATGAAAGAGCCGCTCCCGCACAAAATCCTCGAGTTCCTCGGGCTCTAGGTGAATGAACGACGCGAGGTGAGGAAGCGAATACACGGAGCTTCCGCAAGACCTTTTGAGGTATTTTCGAGCTCCTGCGAAGAAAATATCCAAAAGGTGTACCGCTCCTGTAAGGAGACGCAACGATGCAGCCGAGTTTTTTACGCACCCGTTAACTGCTTATTGTGAACGGCTCGGGCGTAAACCCGTAATCAACGATGTTGGGGTTATTCGGGTCGGAAGTGTCGGTATAGAGGTCGGCTTCGATGCCATACTGCCTGCCCGGCACAAGGTCTGCGCCACAGACATCGATGGACTCCGGGTCACATGTGCTATTGGCGTTCGGCAGGTGCCACGCATAGGTACTGCTTGCGGCGAGGTCGTCGGCGATGAGCGCGGTCGTCGTGTTGAGGCGCACGTCGTAGAGCCAGAGTGCGATGTGCGCGCCCGAGGGCGGGTTTGTCGCATTCCACGATACGGTGACCGTGCTACCGCGGGAAGTGGACTCCCCGTCGGCAGTCGACCGGACCGTCACCGTGCCGCTATTCGGATCCTGGTCGTCGATATCCGGTTGTCCGACGACACTCACCGTGGTCGTCGCATCGCGCGTGCCGCCGCCTATGGTGACGCAGTGCAGAAGTATATGAATCGGAGATGTGAGCGGCGATGTGCTCGCCATGCCGTTGACGCTTGTGTTGGTCGCGTTCTCGGCGGTAAACGCGCCATCCTCGGGACTGGAGACGACACACGATTGCATACCGCTCGTTATCCAGCCGATGGTCGATGCCTTGCCCGGGTCAACGACCTTGGGATTGGCGACTAGCACGATGGTCGGGCGCCCAATCTGCACGGTGCACTGTGCCCGTTTCGATGCCCCCTGATTGGTGCAATTCAGTTCGAAGTTTGCACCGGTCGCTCCCGCCGGCGGCGCCGTGATGACAGTGGTAGTCGAACCGGACAACTGATTATTCGTGTCGAATCCTTGACCGGTACTGCCTGTCGCGTTGCCGCATCCGTACGCGATAGTGACCGTCATGCCGACGTCGGCGACTTTGGGACTGCAGGAAATCTGTGCCGTGGGCACGGTGCCGCCCCCCGGCACGCACTGCCAACCCGAGGTGCACTGATAACCGTTGCCCTGCTGAGTTGTTATCGGTCTCCATGTGCCATTGGTGCATCCCGCCGGATTAGGTTGCGCAGGTGCGGCCGAGCATGTATTGGAGTTTGAGTTCGGCGTGCATGGCTGCGGTGCAATCGGAGGAGTCGGAGCGGGCATGCCGTTCATGTAGCTCAACTGCTGTTGGTAGTTGAACTGCTGGAGCTGGTAGTTGTATTGCTGCATCTGCTGATTGTATTGCTGTTGTTGTTGCGCATATGCATTGGGGTCCGACGGGCACGCTTGCGCCGGCTGTTGTGCGAGCCCCTGCGCGAGACCTTTTGCCAGTCCGCCCAAAATCGCTTTCATGATGTCGTTGAATCCTCCACCGCCACCACCGCCTGGCTTCTCGGGTGTCTGCTGTTGTCCGCCTCCACCCCCTCCTCCACCGCCACCTCCCTTGTCGCAGTTCGGACCCGTGCATCCTGTTGACTGTTTGGGCGGCGGAGTAAACGTCGACGCCGGCCTGCATTCCGCCTTCTGATTGCACCACTGACCGTCTCGCTGTTGAACCCAATAGTCTTTGCTTGGGTCAGGTGTGGAAGCCTTGTCTTTGTAGCACGCAATACTTCCATCCGACTCCGGACTTCCGCATTCATAACCATCCTTTTTGAGCGCCGCGACATCTTCCGGCTTATAGGCAACTGCAATACAGTCGGAACCACTACAGTCCTTATACAGCGACGTCAAATCCTGTGTTTGCGACAGCTTGAGGGCATCGGACTGTTGTTTCAATTCAGCCTCTAGTGCGGCGGCCGCATCTCTCTCTCTAGTGAGCTGTTCGAGAGTCTGGTCCTTACCTGGGCCACAACCATCCGTTTCCCCCGCTTTAGTGCAGTCGCCTACGTACTTCTCTAGCTCCTGCAAATTAGCTGTCTGTCTCTTCAGGTCGTCATCAATGGCCTTGATTTCTTCCGGTGTCGCCTCACCAAAAACTCTGCTTATCGCCGCCGCGTCGGTGGGATTTCCCGTCAGCGTTGGAAGCTTACCTGCATCGTTCTTCAAACTGCTCGCAACCTCGTCGACACTGCTTCTCGGCGTAAGCTCCGTTGGGAGCGTTATCCCCCCCTCGAATACTTTTGCCGGCCCGCACTTATGGGCGTCATCTTCCGCTAAATATTCACAAATGGTGATTTTGCAGCTACCCTTCGCTCCCGCCTTTAGTATGTTTTTGGGGTCCGGTTTGGTAACGACAGACACTGACCTTCTTGTAACATCTGCGTAACCGAATCTGCCTGTGCAGTTGTAATCAGCCGCCGTTGCCTTGGCGGGGTCTTTGCCGGTTTTTATTATCGCTCCGTAGCACTTGTCGAGGACTCCCGATTTTCCATTGGTATAACTTTCTGCCTCCGGGTCTTCGCTACGCTTCTCTTTCATAGCCGCCTCTATTGCATCTTTGCACGTAGCGGGTGAGCGTGACGTGATGCGTGGAGCGGCGACTCTAACCACCGGCGGTACGATAGGTACGGCCACCTGAGCACTTTGTGCTTGAGAATTCTGCGGGCCCGAAAGGGCCTGCACGGCGAGTGTGGCAACGGCGAGGCCTCCGACAAGCACCAGTGCGGCAAGGACTGAAGAGCCTGTCTGCGTGCGTTGCATACGCACAGGCAGGCCGCGGCTGAAAAACGCGTACATATCGCCATGATGCGCCCCGCAGGCCATCTGTGCAATGCGAATAACTGCGCGAAATGTGGAAAAACGGACTCTTTGAGCCTCGACAATTCCAACTTACCCGCTTTCCACCCCTGCCACACCGCGCCGCCAACTCCGAACACATTCCCAACCTCTAACCATCTCTCACCGTCACCCGTACCCTTATAACAAACTTGTCCGGTCGGACAAGTTTGTTATTTCCTCATGCAGAGCGGCCGCCAGTTCCTATGCCAAAATAATCTCTCAAATGACGCTCGTTTTCGACCTCCTCGGCCACAAGATACAAAATATCCTTTCCGACATGTAGGTCGGCCTTGAGAAGCGCGATAAAATCCTCACACGCATATGGGAACACCCATACGCTGTCCTGCAATCGGTAGAATCCATACGCCTGAAGCTCACTTCTTAAATTCCTACGAACATGCCGCCTATGCTCCTTGATGTCGAATATGACAACGCGCCATCGACGGTCCCACCGCCGCGGCACATTCGCGGCGCGTAACTTTGTTTTTGCGAGATATCGCTTCCCTTTCTCGGTTATGCGTAACATCCGCGTACCATCGCGCATTTCCACCGCAAGCAATCCATCCTTCAGCAAACGACTCACGGTCACGTCTCTTGCACTCCGCGAGCGACCAAACACCTTATTAAGCAGGCTTCGTGGAATAACTTTTGGCACATTGGGGGCGACAAAAGCAATAGAAAGTAACCCAGCGAGAGCTGCAACTTGAAGAACGGCATTTTTGATCTCGCCCCTGCGAGCGCGCACGGCCACCCGCTTCTCAATGCCCATGGGCCCATCGTAACATAACAAACTCGTCCGGTCGGACAAGTTTGTTATTAAGTATTCTTCTCTGTAGCTGTTTGTGGTCACGGATATTTTGATTGCCGTCGCAATCAAAATTCCCCGACCTCGGATCACGGTTCGGCACGCTTGCCTCACAACGCTCCGCCCAGCACACAGTGGCCCACGACTCTCGCTTTGCCGTCGCAAAGCTCGGTCGCAGGCCCCGGCTCGCGGCCTCGCCCGTTGGCTCGGCATCGCTCCGCCCAGCACAAAAGCAGAAAACCTGCCGCAGGGCAGGTCTTGTGCGTCACCCTAACGCCAGTCTCGCTACGCTCGACATCGGCGTTTTCTGCTTCGCAGAATCGGATGAAAAGCAAAGTCCTTTTCTTTTCATTGCTCCCGGTAGGAATCGAACCTACATTGCATCCTCCGCAAGGATGCGTCCTATCCATTGAACGACGGGAGCGAACGAGGGACGAAACGAAAGCTTGCTTTCATTTCTCCCGACTGACGCTTCCGAAAGCTATGCTTACGGGAGCGAACGAGAAACAAGGAGAGAATACTATACATTCTCTCTCTTTACGAGCGCCGCATTTTAGCTGCTCAAAACGTCAGGAGATTTTGACGGAATGAATTGCTGCACTTCTGAAGGATGCTACGATTCGCGCACCGATTTCATGAGCGCGATTACTTTGAATCCCAGGTATATTCCGCTGGTACAAAAACCGAAATGTTGTGCGGCTGCATGTTTGCAGATGGTTCTCTATCGCGGCGGATTCGGCCTGTACGACCAAGAGGACTTGGCAATACAACTCGGCGCCAAGATTGGTCTTGATGACGTAAACGCATTCCGCGTCGACATGCCTATCATGACGCGTTTCAACTTCGACGAGGGAATTTCCACGGTCAATTCTTGTGACACAATCAACGCGTTGCTCAAAAGTAAAAACATCGGCCTCACGCTTGAGGCGCATATGCACTCCGAGATACGAGGTCTCTCGAATCTCATCGCGGAACATATCAAATATAACGAGGACGTCTGGGTCGAGTATCATTCGCACGAAATCCATGCAGGGAAGGAGTCTGTGGCACGCATACATGACGCTCTTGTTGAGTCCGTCGACCTGCAATCCCGGACGGCTGTCCTCGTAGACCCAAAACCTACAAGAAAACAGCGTCTTACTGTCGACCTCGCCATGCTTGACCGCGCAATGTCGTCGAAATTCGGAAAGGAGCTTGGTCTCTTGATAGTTAAAAAAGTTTCTTGAACACATTTTGTTCCGAGGGGAGGATCCGGTCACGGATACTGTGCTTCGCATAGCCAGGCGAGGATTCTCCCTCGACTAAAACCGCGCCGACGCGCAGCTTTGTCTGGGCACCGACGCGCGGTGCGGCGAGCTCGCCGCACATCGCTCCGGCGTTCGAATCCCCACGCGAGACATGCAGATGTCTCGCTCCCTCGCGGAAAAACAGAAAACACCTCCCAAGAGGTGTTTTCTGTTTTTGGTTCCGAGGGGAGGAATCGAACCTCCGCGGTCAAGTTCCGAACTTGATGCTCTGCCCGTTGAGCTACCTCGGTGTCGGACGATTTTCTTCGTGGGCGTCCGGCGGCCCATGTATCCCACTGGTGTCCATATTAGTCGTTTCCGTCACCAGATGGCTTACCTCTTCCTCCTTTCATATCGATTCTTGTTATGTTGATAATTCATCCTCACGCTTCTCCTTCCGGCGGCCCATGATTCTTACTTTGTTCCATACTGATGCTGTTAGTTGATTAATCCCCCCTGCCTCCCAACTCTTCTTTCTCACTTTCTTTTTCCTCTTCCTTCCCCTCCTCTTCCTTCCCATCGCTCGGCGGCCCGTTATCTTTTGTCATAATCCGTCTTTTCTCTATACAAACCTTGTAATTTCGACCTGTCCCTGAACACTGACAACCTAGAACCTACGGCGGTGCTTTGTTGTTATTATTCATAGACATCTGCACTTTATACCCAGTTGTATTTCTGTCAACGCGCGTTGACAGTTGTTGTGTGGATAAGTCCATTTTGGCTCTAAATAGAGCCCTATTTGACATATAGAAACATCAGTATCGTATAACAAATACCGTTATCCACAGACACATAAGTTGTCAATTTACTTTGACTATGATAGTCTCTTGGTATCGAGGTGTTCTTTCTTGTCCTCGATGCGGTTATACAGGGCCTGCCGCAAATTCTCAGGCTCGTAAGTCGGCAATGGAGGACCTGATGAAATATCAGACCGCCACGCTGCTTCCCACCCTGTGCGTCCCGGCGATCATCGGCGGGGACATCATGGCACAGGAAACGAAGCAACCGTGGCTGTTCGGCGGCGACTAGCTGCAGAAGTCGTTGTCACTTTTTGGCTCCTCTGCGGAGCCACCGCTAGCCACGTGGTGCTAGCAAGTTGAGAAGCGTCGTCGGGGGCCGTAACACGTCCCCGACATTCTTTTTATCTTTTCGCGTCTTTCTTCGAACGCTCACCCTGATTCCACAGGAGATTGAATATCATTTTCATACTTGAAGCGATTTGCTTGCTCTCGATAACCATCGCAAAAAGTGCACCCTGCAGCGAGAAAAGCGCAGTTTTGTCGTCGAATATGCGGATATCGATAGTGAGCGGGAGATTGGGCAGGAAGCGGTGCTCGGTAAGTGCGTCGGCTCCGGCCTGGTCGAAATAGCCGCGGTGCGTATAAATGGCCTTCGAACTTATATTGAGAGCCGTTCGTCTTGCGGTATACCCATCAAGCTCTTTTTCAGTGAATAGTTTTGACATATTATCGGAGGACATTATCACGTACAGTTGTTTATCTTTCGTACTCAAAACCTCCTCACGCACCGTTGCAATCCCCTCTTTACCAGGGAAGAACCGTACCACTGGGCGCTCCCCTGCACCTTCGTATTGCTGTAAAAGCGCGGGCAAGAGCTCCACAAGATGGCTCTCTTTCATGCTGACCTCGTCCCTCTGCTTGAGGAGAAGACGCTTGAGGAGCTCGGGTGATTCGGGAGCGAACATCGTTTTCTTGCCCTCTTCATGCGTACTCATGAGGCCCATTTTCATGAGCGATTCGAGCTGCACGTAGGTCGTTGAGCGGTTGACCTTGGCGTGTTTCGCGAGTTTCTCGGCCGTCGTCTGGCCCAATTCCAAAGCGGCGAGGTAGACACGCGCCTCTTTTTCCGAAAGTCCCATGTCCTGCAGTTCTTTCAGCATAGAAAGGACATTCTAGCATACGCGGGGTTTGTCCGCCGCGATTGACAGTCAGGAAACTATTTCGAGAGGGCGGCGGCGCGCTTGGTGAGGCGCGACTTCATGCGGGCCGCGGTATTTTTCTTGATGGTGCCGTTCTTGGCGGCCTTGTCTATCGTCTGGTAGAGCTCCGGAAGAGCGGCCGTGGCATCTTTCGCGCTCTTTTTGGTAATGAGTTTACCGAGTTCTTTGACGGCGTCTTTCATCGCCTTTTTGCGGCGTGCATTAAACACGTACTTGCGTACGCTGCCGCGGTGGGCCTTTTTGGCTGAAGATGTATTTGCCATGAGGCCGCATAGTACATGCGGAAATCTCAATAATCAAGTACCAGATTCCAAACAATATCAAACGATATAAAAGTGTAAGGCATTTGAAAATTGGAGCTTGAAAATTGTTTGTGATTTGGGTTTTGGAGCTTGGTACTTCTGACTGCTACTATAGAGCGATGATAGGACATTTGACTGGTGAGATTATAGCCGTGCGACAAAGTTTTTTAATCGTATCAGTGGGTGGTGTCGGCTACAAAGTTGCCGTGCTCAAGGAGTGTCTCGCCCGCACTAAGACAGATTCAAACATTTCTTTGTGGACCTATCTTGCGGTGCGCGAAGACGCGCTCGACCTCTACGGATTCCTGCACGAAGAAGAACTGCGTTTTTTCGAACTCCTGCTCACCGTCTCAGGCATCGGCCCTAAATCCGCGCTCGCCGTTCTCGACATCGCGTCGGTGGAGACACTGCGTAGTGCAATATCCGCAGGCAATGCCGGCTACCTCACTACCGTGTCGGGCATCGGCAAAAAGACGGCCGAGAAAATCGTGCTCGAGCTCAAGGACAAGGTGGTAGCGGAAATGGGAGATTCTCCCGCCGCGCTCAAGGGCGACCAAGAGGCGCTCGAGGCGATGCGAAGCCTCGGTTACTCCGCCGCAGAGGCACGCGATGCACTGCGAAAAGTACCGAACGATATAGAAAACGGAAGCGACCGTTTGCGTGCCGCGCTCAAGCTTCTCGGGAAATGAACATGTCCGGCATCAAGAAATTTGTAAGACGATTTGTGCCGCGACCACTGCTCTCGGCATATCACTTCTGCCTCGCGATGCTCGGTGCGCTTGTGTACGGATTCCCGTCGCGCAAACTCACCGTCATCGGTATCACCGGAACGGATGGTAAGTCCTCGACCGCCGAATATATCAACGCGATATTCGAGACAGCCGGATACAAGACGGCCATGTCGAATTCCATCCGGGTCAAAATCGACGCTCATTCTCTGCCGTCGACCGGCCGCTCCATGCCCGGCAGGTTTTTTATCCAACGATTCTTCCGCCGCGCACTCCAAAGCGGCTGTACCGTAGCAATAGTCGAAATGACCTCGGAGGGAGTCAAGCAGTACCGGCACCGCGGAATTGAGCTGGACGCGCTCGTGTTCACCAATCTCTCGCCGGAGCATATAGAATCGCACGGGTCATTTGCGGCCTACGCGGACGCGAAGTTCGAAATCGGCCGTGCACTGGAGAGGTCGGGTAAACGGCCGCGTATTATCGTCGCAAACGGTGACGACTCGCAGGGTGCCCGCTATCTCGCACTCCGCGCGGAAAAACGGCGCGCATTTTCTCTGGGCAAACAGACGCCGTGGAAAGCCGATGAACGCGGCGGCACCTTCACCTTCGAGGGCACCGAAATGTCCGTCAAGCTCGGCGGTCAGTTTTATATCAAAAACGCGCTCGCAGCAGCGGAATTGGCTCACGCACTCGGTATCGGAGTGGACGCGATACAAAAAGGCATCGCGCGAGTAACAAAAATCCCCGGCCGTATGGACCGCATTGACGCAGGGCAGGAGTTTTCGGTCATCGTGGACTACGCGCTCACGCCGGAAGCACTCGAGGCTTTGTACAAGACGTTCGGTTCGGCGAAAAAAATCTGCGTATTCGGATGCACCGGCGGGGGACGCGACAAGTGGAAACGTCCGGTGCTCGGGAAGCTTGCCGGGACCTATTGCGAAACAGTCATCGTGACGAACGACATCGCATATGATGAGAATCCGAAAAAAATCGCCGACGACATCGCCCGCGACATGAGCACGAAACCGGAAATTATTTTGGACAGACGCGCCGCAATACGCCGCGCACTCGAACTCGCGCAGAGTCACACAGTCCGCAAAGATGTTGCGGTGCTCATCACCGGTATGGGAATAGACACGGAAGTCAGCGCGCCGGACGGTGCGAAAATCCCGTGGAGCGACATCAGGGTCACGCAGGAGGAGCTCAAGAGGCTCGTCGCGGGGGGCGCCGCCCGGCGGGTATAATGCGGATATGATACGGACCGTCATCAAGTGGGTACTCATCTCGGCCGTTATTCTGCTCATCCTCCTGTGGCTATGGGCCGGCGGATTTACCAGCGTCAGGAACTTCGTACGCACCATTCCGAATCCCCTTGACATCATCTGGGGCAATGCGACGTCGACGTATCAGATAAATCTGCCGTGGCAACAAGCCATCCCGCAGGGACCTGACATCTCGGGCCTCACCGACGCAGGCGATGCCCAGCTCGACCAAACGCCGGACGAACAAAGCGGGACTACCGGTGCTACGGCGCAAACGTCGTACGGGGTACCCTCGCCCTATCGCGGCATGGTCACACTCTCGCAGGCAAACGCGACGGAGAGCGGCACCGCCCACGAATACATTGGGCTCGATGCGCGCGAAGGCATATCGGCCGTCCCGCTCACGGGATGGTCGCTACAGAGCATGGTAAGCGGCGTACGCGTCCCCATCCCCGGAGCGGCTGCACCGTTTATTATCGGTGTCGTGAATCAGCTCTCGCCCGTCGTGCTCTCTCCGGGACACTCCGCGCTCGTCGTGACAGGTCCCTCGCCCGTCGGCGTTTCATTCCGCGAGAACCGCTGTACGGGATTTTTGGAACAGGTGCAGTCGTTCGAGCCTTCGCTTGCAAATGCGTGCCCCGCATCTTCCGAACTGGCCCCGCTTACAGCGGAGAACTTGCACCAGTACGGAAGCGACTGTATGGATTTTGCCCGCTCACTGCCACAATGCAGTTTCCCGACCAATCTTCCCTCCTCGCTCACGCCGGGTTGCCGCGCATACCTCGTGAACACATTTACCTACAGCAACTGCGTCGACATCGAGCGCTCGCGGTCGTCGTTTGAGCTCGACACGTGGCGCATCTACCTCTCGTCCGCTTCCGAGCTTTGGGATAATCAGCACGACATCATCCGCCTCCTCGATGCACAAGGGCGCACGGTTGCCGCAATAAGCTACTGACGCCCTAGGCGAGGCCCGCGTTTTGAAGCCGAGGACCTGTTTGAGCGAAGCGAGTTCCGCAGGCAAAAAATGCGGGCCTCGCCAAATCAGCGTACCGTTGAAAACAGAATAATTCCTGCCGCGACGGAGACGTTGAGTGACTCTTTCTTTCCGTGCATCGGAATTTCGATGACGGAGTCGCACGCATTCAGGATGCTTTTTGAAATCCCCCGCACTTCGTTTCCGAAAATGTACAGTGACTTGTCTTGGGCGGGCAGTTCCATATATGGAACTGCCCGCGGGGACTGTTCAACTCCAACAATCCGCCAACGAGTTTTGTTCAGCCGCGCGATGACAGCCGTCGGCGATTTCCGGTATTCCCACGGCACGTTGTGCTCTGCGCCGAGGGCTGTTTTGGCGATATCTTTTTGCGCACGCCCGAAACGGTCTGTCGGCGCCGGCGTGTAGCCGGTGAGATACACACGGGAGACGCCCGCGGCGTCACACGTGCGGAATATTGAACCGACATTGTGCGCACTGCGCACGTTGTGCAAAAGCACCGCTATCTCCATGCGGGATACTGTATACCTGCCTGCGCCGGAAATGAAGCACGGCAGGCAGGCGGAATACGCTATACTGTCTTGTATGTTATCGCTGTTCCCGCAAATACTTTTTCTCGCCCCGCTCTCGGCGTTCATTATCCGTATTGCCCTCGCCATACTCTTTGCCGGTGCATCATGGCGGCACATTTCAGAGCCCGCCATCATGATGCGCGTGTTCGCTATTATTGAAATCGCGGTCGCGGCGGCGCTCCTCTCCGGCACGTGGACGCAGGCGGTCGCGCTCGGTGCGGCAGTGTTGCTACTTGCCGGATTGTTCGTGCCCTCGCTACGCACAGGTCCCCGTTCGACGGCGCTCCTTGCGCTCGTCATGTGCTTCTCGCTTTTGGTGACAGGTGCCGGCGCTCTCGCCTTCGACTTACCTCTCTAAAGTGCAATTCAACGTGGACGTACGTTCCGGTCTCGCATAGAATCAAGCGTCGTCCGCCGGTACTTCGTTCGGGCGGGATGTTCGGAGAAAGTGAGAAAATGCGGTATTCTTTTTTTGTTCCTCGTGCGCGCCCGTAGCTCAGTCGGTAGAGCACCTGCCTTTTAAGCAGAGGGTCGTTGGTTCGATTCCAACCGGGCGCACAAAAGATAGAAACACCTGCCACAACGGCCAGGTTTTCTGCTTTTGTGCGAGGCGGAGCGATGTTTTGCCAGCAGGCAAAACCGCGAGCCGGGGTCGCGCAAATTTTCAGCAGAAAATTATGTGTGACCACAAAGACAAAAACACCTGCCCTGCGGCAGGTGTTTTGTGTGTGTGAGAAAGTCTAGATCGAGAGGTTCACCGTCACGTAGTCCGTCACGTGTGAGCCGTCGGGAGCGATGCAGGACATCGTAAACGTCGTCGCGCCGGTGAGAGCGACCGTAGAAGCGCCGCCGGAGAGCGTGTTCTGCGAGAAGCTACCGTCGGGTGATGTTTCGGTGCAGTTCGTCACGCCCTGCGAACTCCAGAATACCGACGTGCGCGAGCCCAAGGGCACGGAAGAGGGCACCGCCCAGATATCGACTTTCGGTGGGACGGCGGGTGTCGTCGTCGCGACGGGTGTCTTCGTCACTTTTTTGGGTGCACTTTGGAATACGGTGACGGTCGGGGCGGCCGGCTTCGGCGTACCCACCTGATAGCCGCGCAGCACGCACAGGCTGTCAAAGAATGTCGCCGGAAGGATGTACGAGAGGATATTGCCCGCCCACGGACGGCTCTTGCAAAGATTAGCGATGACTCCGGTCGGCTGGCCGGTGAAGGTGTTGGAGCCGAAGAAACCGGCAGTGACACTGTTGCCTCCCGGGTCCACCGAACCCGCGAGAATCGTCCCGCTGTTTCCGAGTATCCGGATATCGCCGCTCACACCCGACGTAAGTCCTTGTATCACGCCCTGCGGCACGATGACCGGTAGAGTGCTGCTCGGTGTAGATGTAATCGTTCTTCCATTGTTGTTATTTGAGGAATTGGCGGGAGTAGTCGCCGTGATGTTGACCGACGATACCGAAGCGCGGCTTACGGAATTAGTGAGCTCTGCCGTGTACGAGCCGGGATTGTGATACGCGTGCTCCGGCGAAGCGGAAATGGAGTCGCCCGTGCACGTGCCGGGCATGGTTGTCTCATTCGCCACAAACACCGTCACGGGAGAACTTCCGTCGCCGTAGTTGAGCAACAGATCGGCCGTTCGGCATGCACCGGCGGATACCGAGAACACCGCCTGGAACGGCACTTCGCCCGTCGAGGTTTCGACACTCAAATCCCCCGTCGTAGTGTCCGCACCTCCACCACCTCCTCCGCACAGACCCAGCGCCTGACTGACGGCATCGCACTCACCTCCGCCGCCGGGACCGGAAATGGTTTTGTAGCATGCCCCCGTTCCGCCGGGCCCCGTCACCGTCATACTGTAGATGCCGAGGGCACTTGTGACGGTAACCTGTTGGGAACCATTCGGCGAGACAGAACCAATGTCCGGACTGATTGTTGCGCTTGTCACATCATATGAAGATGTCCACGATAGTGTCGCTTTTGTACTTGAGGCGTCGGTAGAGTCTGTCGTGGACGTAAGCGAGCAGGTCGGCTGAGTCGTGTTTATGGGGGTGCCGCCCGAACCCGAACCGCTTCCACTGCCGCTTCCACTTCCCTGACCCCCTTGCATGAGTTTTTGCATCAGACTGCCGAGAACCTGCTTGATCAAGTCGAGTCCGACGTTGCCCGAACCTCCCCCGCCGCCACCATAGCCCGTTGCCTTGCAGCCGTTGGGCATGCAAAACCCGAAAGAAGTGCCGCCGTTTACCGTAACATGACACACAATTTTCGTGGGCGTGGGACACGGTTTTTTCTTCGACGCGGCGACCGCGCACTCTTTCACGCAGCGGATGTCCTCGGGACTGCCGAGATTTTGCGCAGTGACCGAGACCGGCAGGAGGGCAAATGCCGTTAGCGCGAAACCAAAAACGAGAAATGTGCCTAGAGCAACTTTGTGCACCGTACTCATGTCACTAAATAGTAGCACGCCCGCGGGAGTGCAACGTACCCTGTTGTATACAGAGAACTTCTTTTACCCCGTTAGAAGCAGGGCGCCCCACTGCTTGCCGCGGGGATGAACGCAAAAAGATTGCGGACGCAGAACCAATGCCTCGCGTGAGCTTCTAACGGGGTTTACTGCGAAAGGTTCACTGTTACCGACTTGTTGACCGGCTTTCCGTCCGGTGCGGTGCAGGAGATAGTGAATGTCGTCGTCTTCGTGAGTGCCACCGTCGAAGCGCTTCCGGAGGGAGCTGCTTGGGAGAAGGCGCCGTCGGGCGACGTAATCGTGCAGTCCTTCACTCCCTGCGAGGTCCAGAATACCGACGCACGCGAGCCGAGCGGCACAGATGCCGGCACCGCCCAGATATCGACTTTCGGCGGCAGGACGGGAGGCGTCGTGGTGGCGCTCGATGTAGCAATCTTCTGCACTATTTTGACGCTTGGCGCGGCGGCTTGTGCGGTACCCACTGAATAGCCGCGCATGATACACAGACTGTCAAAGAACGTCGGCGGGAGTGCATACGAGAGCATATGTTTCGACCACGGGCGGCCCTTGCAGAGATTTACTATCGTACTCACCGGCTGACCCGTGACGGAGCTCGCACCGTAGAATCCGGCAGTGCTGCTGTTGCCCTGCGCGTCCACCGAGGCTGCGAGAATGGTGACCCCGTTGCCGAGGACCTGCATGTCGCCCCGAATTCCCGACATGAGACCCCCCTGAACGCCTTGTGTCAAAATTGTCCGCGTAGTTGTCGGTGTGGAGGTAGCGGCGCGCTCGTTCAACTGACGATTAAGAGTACTACTCGTGTTGGCATTGTTGTTGGTAAGCGTGTTTGCATTGGAGTCGGTGAGTGCATTGAGTTGGTCGGACAGACTCAACCCGTTGCCGTTGGTCGTATCGTTCCCACCGAGCAGGTCCGAGACCGATGACTGATAGTAGTAGCAAACTCCTCCGGTGTTGGACGTGGAAACTTGTGTGACGTCGGATGTCGCGACGTATGAGCCGCAACCGGTCGGACCTGTTGTGCCGTCGATACCTGTGCCGGTGCCACCCCCGCCGCCACCCCCGCCACCACTACCCTGTTGCATGAGCTTTTTCATCAGCTCGCCGAGCATTGATTTAACAATGTCGAGTCCGAACCCATCGGGCCCGCCGGTGGATTGCGCTAAACATTTCATGGGCGCAACACATATTCCGCTGGAACCAAATGTGTTCGTCGTGTCGTAGCACGGACATTTCCACATGTTGGGACCGCCGATACAACCTTTTGGACCCATTATTTGTCCGCACCCACACTGCAGGATGACGGGATTACACATTTTATCCGCATCTAATCCAAGAGCGTCTGTTCGATTTGGCACAAACAAAAGGAGCAATGTACCTACGAAAAAGACCGCCACAAAAAACAGAGGCGCTCGGGTTACAGAGGTCATATACTAAAACGATATCACACCCCAGCACCAAAAATCTCACCGCAAGGACAACAGTGGACAGCCGATATGGTATTGCGCCTAATGGCTACTCTTCCTCGGCCCAGAATAGGCTGATTTTGGTGCGGGGCAGGCCCGCGACAGCACAAAGTGCTCGAGCGCATATTCGAGGTCAAATCCCTTGCGGCGGGCTTCATGAGGAAGCTCGGCGAGCTGTGCCACGAGTTTGCGACTGCGGGGGGTGTCGGAGCGCAAAAACGCTTGTTTTGCGGCCCAAAACAGCGTCCCGTGAATTGCCTCGGGCGCGCTCCCCTTGAGCAATTCCCGCTGGTAACCCACCCAAAGCTCTTTGCGTTGTCCACGTTGCAGTGCATTCGCGAGCGCGAAAATCGAGTTGTCGCGGTCTCTTTTTGGCACATCGAACCGTTCTGTTTTTGCCGCAAACTTCTCCACCGATTTGCGCGTATCCGTATCTATGCCACTCTCGAGCATAAAAAATACATCATCGGACTTTGAAAAGTCTTTGAGCCTGGCAAGAAGCCTCTCCCGCAACTCATCGTTCCCCAGCACGTTGTCGAGAACGACGACACGATCTTCCCCGAACATCCCCGCTCCCCCGAGCGCCGCATCAAGGTCGGCGGCGGAGTGCGCATCGGTGATGCGGACGATATTTTTTTGTTTCGTCTTTGTGACGGCGGTGCTCATCGCCTCGCGCGCTTTTTCCGTATCGGTGCCGGTGAAAAAATACAGCATGGTTATGAACGCTCTATCCTCTTCACGTTACCCCAGTCCGGCCCGATGGCAATTTCAGCAACGACAGGAACACCCGACAACAGTTTAATGTCGACAACACTCTCCATCACGTCGCGCAGTGTACGCGCAATGCTTTCCGCTTCTTTTTCATCAACTTCGTAGACAAGTTCGTCGTGCACCTGCATCAGGAGCCGCACTTTTGCCTGCCCTGAGCCCGTCGAAGGGGCGCGCCAGCCGTTTTTCTCGATGAGCGCATCCGCCTCCACCATCGCGAGCTTGATGATGTCGGCCTGCGTTCCCTGCATCGGCGCGTTCATCGCCATGCGCTCCGCCTGTGCACGCAGACCCGGCAACGAAGATTTGAATCCGCTGAAATACCGCCGGCGACCGAAAAGTGTTTCGGTGTAGCCGAGCCGCGCGGCGTCCGCTTTCGTTTTCTCGATGAAACGCGCGAGTCCGGAAAAATTCTTGAAATAATCGTCGAGGTAACGCGCCGCTTCGTCGCGTGTAACGGAAGCGCCCAAATTCGCGCGCAGTGCATTGACCCCCATGCCGTAGAGAATGCCGAAGTTGATTATTTTCGCCCTGCGCCGCATTTCATAATCCACCTTGTCCGCCGGCACGTTGAATACTTTCGACGCAACTTCGGTGTGTACGTCGCGACTCTCTTTGAATACGCGCACGAGGTTTTCATCGCCCGAAAGACCCGCCGCGATGCGAAGTTCTATTTGCGAGTAATCAATCGACGCCAGTACGAAACCTTTTTCGGCTGAGAATGCGGAACGGATGCGTTTGCCGTACTCCGTGCGGATGGGAATGTTCTGCAGGTTCGGGTCCTGACATCCCATACGGCCGGTCACTGTCCCTGTTTGGAGAAATTGCGCGTGCAGGCGCTTATCTTCCGCTATGAGCGGCGGGATTTTTTCGATGTAGGTCGAAAGAAGCTTCTGCAATTCGCGATACGCCAAAATATCGGCGATGACGGGATGCAAATCGGCCATCTTTTGGAGCTCTTCCTCGCGCGTGGTGCGCGCGCCTGTCTGCGTGCGGCGGACTTCCGCCCGCACAGGCAGGCCCGTCGCCGTTTTCTTCTGCTTTGCGGGCGTTATCTTAAGCTCATCATACAGAATGACACCAAGCTGTTTGGGTGAATTGATATTGAACTCGTGTCCCGCGTGCTTGTAGATGCGTGCGGCGATTTTGCCGAGCTCATCTCCGTACTCTTTTGAAAGACCCGCAAGATATTTTACGTCGATATAGACACCCGTTTCGTTCATACGGTGAACGACCGGAATAAGCGGCTTTTCTATGTGCTCATACACGTCGGCGAGACGTCCCGTTTTCTTGAGGTCGGCAAATACTTTCTTCCGCGCCTCTTCAAAATCTTTTGTTTCCGCATACTGCAAGATATCGTCGAGCGTCGGGCTCGTGAGGTCGCTACGCAGGAGCCAGAGTGCGACTGACGTCTCCTCGAGCGCCGCGGGGTCCACCGACATCTCGTCCGCAGATTCTGCTTTCGCTTCGCCGCTGTGAAGCACACTGTGCAGTCGTTCTTTGACCGAGCGGAATTCGAGTTCGTCGCACAGCGCATCGATGGTCGCGACATGCTCGGGCATGTCCCACTTGTGGTCCGGTAGTGCGAAATGTATCGGCACGTCGGGGTGAATGGTCGCCAGCTGTTTGGAAAACGCGGCGTTCTCCTTGCCCGCGCGCAACAGCTCGACGACGCGCGGCTTCACGCCGGCTTTCTCCATTTCTTTCGGATTCTTGTTGAGCACTTTGTATATCGCATCCACCGAGCCGAATTGCTGAATGAGCTCGGTCGCAGTTTTCTCGCCGATGCCTTTGACGCCGGGGATGTTGTCGGACGGGTCACCGCGCAGTGCTTTGTAATCGACAACACACTCCGGACCGAATCCGTAGCGCTCTTTCACGCGGTCGATGTCGTACATGACCGTATCCGAGAGACCTTTGCGCAGGGTGAATACTTTTACGCGCTCGCCCACAAGCTGCAGCGTGTCCATGTCGCCGGAGGCGATGATGGTTTCGATATCGGAGCGCCCGCGAAGCTCTTTCACAATGGTACCCAACACATCGTCGGCCTCGTACCCTTCTTTCTGGTAGACGGGAATACCGAATGCCTCAAAAACTTTCGGCGCGCGCTTGAGCTGTGCGACGAGCTCGTCTTCGGCTTTCACCCGCTTCGCTTTGTAGTCCGCGAACAATTCGTGACGATACGTCGTGCCGGGCAAGTCGCGCGCGGCGACGATGTAATCGGGCTTCAAATCGCTCTTGATTTTGAGGAGCATCAGAATGAGCCCGTAGAGTGCGCCCGTCGGTTCGCCCTTGCTCGACGAGAAATCCGGCAGCGCGTGATACGCACGGTGCAATATCGCGTGGCTGTCGAGCAGTACGAGCCGTAGTTTTTTACCCGAGGTTTCAGTTTTTTTCGCCGTCTTTTTTGCCATGTTCAATTGAGATGATACGCCCGTCGCCCTCGATGTCTATACGGATATGTATTGCTTCATCCGGTATCGCTTCTTCCACGCGTTCCGGCCACTCCAGCAGTATGAGGTTCGCGGGGTCCTCGGTGATTTCTTTCCAGCCGAGAACTTCGAGCTCGTGTGCGCTTTTCAGGCGGTATGCATCTATATGTATGAGCCGTTCCCATTTTTGCCTCGACAGTTCATACACTTTCTCTATAACAAACGTCGGGCTTGCGACTGTTTCTTGCACCCCAAGCGCCGCGGCCACTCCCTGCACAAACGTGGTCTTCCCTGCCCCGAGCTCGCCGGAGAGTGCAACGACTGTCGCATATGAGCGCGGAGACAGCGTCCGTACGTACTCCTGTGCAAACGATTTCAATTGCTCGCCCGAATGTGTCCGCCTCTGCATCCCGCCAGTGTACAATACAGGGACAATGACGCAGTTCAACGAGAAAAAGCAGGAGGAGCGGGTGCGTGAATTGCGCGCCAAGGAAGAGGAACAGCTCGCCTCGATGCTTGCCGGCAAATACGGCATCGAGTACGTGGACCTGACGAACAAATCCATCGACACCGACGCGCTTCGCCTCGTTCCCGAAGCGCAGGCGCGCGCAACCGAGGTGGCACCGTTCCACAAAGTGAACAAACTGCTCTTCGTGGGTATGCGCGCACCTGAGCGCGCCGACGCGCTGGAAGTGCTCAAAGACCTCGAGCATCTCGGCTACGAACCGCGGCGGTTTATCGTCTCGCAGGCCTCGCTCGAACATGCGTGGGACCGATTCCACGATATTTCATACGCCACCGAGACCGAAGCCGGCATCCTCACGCTCTCCAACGACACCATCCAGCAGATGTTGCAGAAGCTCAAGACACTCGACGATGTGCGCGTCGAAATCAATTCGCACACCGCGAGCAAAGACACGCACCGCATATCGCGCGTCCTGGAAATCATCATGGCCGGAGCGCTCTCGCTCGGTGCCTCCGATGTGCACCTCGAGCCCGAAGAGGTGGGCGTGCGCATGCGCTATCGCCTCGACGGTGTGCTTGTCGAAGTGCTGATATTCGACACACCGACCTATGCGCTCATCTCAAGCCGTCTCAAACTCTTGTCAGGCCTCAAGCTCAACATAAAAAATGCGGCACAAGACGGCCGCTTCTCCATCGTCGTCGGCGGCAAAGAAGTCGAGATACGCACTAGCGTTTTGCCCGGTTCGTATGCGGAAACCATCGTCATGCGTCTCCTCGACCCGACGACTATCGCACTCCCGATGGAGGCGCTCGGCTTCGACAAATACCTCATGGATATTTTCGACCGCGAAATCGCGAAGCCAAACGGCATGATTCTCAACACCGGCCCGACCGGTAGCGGTAAGACGACGACGCTCTACGCATTCTTGCGCAAGGTACACAAACCGGAAATCAAAATCGTCACCATCGAAGACCCGGTCGAGTATCACCTCCCCGGTATCGTGCAGACACAGGTTTCCAAAGACTATTCATTCGCACAGGGTTTGCGTAGCACATTGCGCCAAGACCCCGACGTGATAATGGTCGGCGAAATCCGCGATGCCGAAGTGGCGTCGACCGCCGTGCATGCCTCGCTCACCGGTCACCTCGTGTTCTCAACGCTCCACACCAACGACGCCGCCGGTACCTTCCCGCGACTCATAGACATGGGCGTGGGGGCCGAGGTGCTCGGTGCGGCGGTAACGACCGCGATGGCACAGCGCCTCGTGCGCAAACTCTGCACCAATTGTAGGCAGGCCGCGCCGATTACCGGCAAAGTGCTTGAGAAAATGAATTTCCTGCTGAAAAATGTCCCGCATACCGAAGACCTGCCCGCGAATCGCGAACAGATGTGGATACCGAAGGGCTGCGAAAAATGCGGCGGCCTCGGCTACAAGGGCCGCATCGCCGTGGTGGAAGTGATTTTGATGGACAGAGAAATCGAAGAATGCGTGCGTCACACGTCGTCCGAGCGCGACATCTGGCACGCAGCCAAGCATCAGAACATCCGCCGCATGGCACAAGACGGTGCGGTGAAAATTTTGCAGGGCGTTACCTCGTTCGACGAACTCTCCCGCGTTGTAGACCTCAATGATGAAGTGATGCTCGAGACGATTGCATAGTCTTTGCGCAATTGTTCCCCGCGTGGTACTACGTGCGAAGTTGAAGCCAACGGGAGGGACCCCTCAATGGCGAAGGAAGCGAAACGCCCGACCAAACCATCACGCCAAGAGCCGAAAAAGCCCGCGAATCCTGCATGTGTTGTACCGGAGCCAAGTTTTCAGGACGCGCATCGGTTGCTGACGGTCAATATTCTTCGCACGTTACGCAACAGGCTGAATGAAGGAAGCGTCGGCAGCTACGACACTTGGGCCGCGGAACTCGGCGACCTGTTCAAGGTCAGCGAAACTATGGTCAAGGACTTTGTCGAACCGGAAGTGCGCCTCACCATCGGGAAATACTTCGGGCTGACCGGAGTGCTAAACCTGAAGGCAGTTTTCGAGGGCGTCACCGGCATGGCGTCGGAACCGACTCGCCTCGTGGCATTGAAAGTCGTCAACGACACGCTCACGCGTCTCGAAAAGAAACACTGAGTGCGCACGTACTCATACAACACGGCGCCGGCAATTCTGCCGGCGCCAGATTCATTTATTTCTAGACCACCCCGGTTGGAAAGCTTCGCTTCCAACGGGGCAGGCAAAGCCCCTTGCGCCTGCTATCGGGCTCGCCCCGTTAGAAATTAGTGTGAACGACAACAGGCCGATAATTTGCCAATGCGAACAAAGCGCGTCCTAATCAAGAACGCGCTTTGCATTTTCTAACGGGGTGCTATGGTTCAAATCAGATGGAGATGCACAAGTTTGGGCAATGCATTCGGGAGAATGTTGCGATAAGGACCTAAGGATAGCGGGAGCCGAAACCTCCGCGTCCTCGGAAAAATCACCATTGCCCAAAGCTGTGCGTCTCCGGAGTCCTGCGAAGCCTTCGGCGAAGCAGGAGAAAACAGAAATCCTCCGTCGCTAAAGCTATGGAGGACTGGCGTGAAGTATAGCATATTAGAGCCATTTGTCAATCCCATTAGATAGGCTTATTTCAAGCCATCTAACGGGACAAGTATCCGCCTTCTTGCCTCATAATAATGAGCTAAGGAGCCGAAATTATGACCAAGCAAGCCGAAAATTCAATAGAAAAGTCTCCCCGTTCCCTCGACCAGGCGCTTCGCCCTGTTTCGTGGGCTGAATACGTGGGTCAGGAGGGTATCAAAGAAAACCTCCGCATCCTTCTCACGGCAGCCAAGGGCCGCAATCATCAGCCCGAGCACGTCCTCCTCTACGGGCCGCCCGGCTTGGGCAAGACCACGCTCGCGCACCTCATCGCCAAAGAACTCGGCGCAAATTTGCGCAGCACTTCCGGCCCCGCCATCGAGCGCGTTGGCGACCTCGCCTCGATACTGACCAACCTCTCGCCGGGTGATGTTCTATTTATAGATGAAATCCACCGCCTCAATCACACGATTGAAGAAGTCCTCTACCCCGCGATGGAAGCGGGTGTGCTCGATATTGTGATAGGCAAAGGTCCTGCCGCGCGCACCGTGCAATTAGAGCTCCCTCCGTTCACCCTGATTTCTGCAACAACAAGAATTTCGATGCTTAGCGCACCACTCCGCTCGCGTTTTTCCGGCGGCACGTTCCGCCTGCAGTACTACACCGACGCGGAAATCGCCGAAATCCTCCGCCGCTCGGCAAAAATACTGAACATCGTCATTGACGCGGATTCGCTGATGGAAATCTCGCACCGCTCGCGCTCGACGCCGCGCACCGCGAACTATCTGCTGAAGCGTGCGCGCGATTTTGCGTCGGTGAATGAAGAGGATCTCGACCTCAAGACGGTGAAAAAAGCGCTCGCACTTCTCGAAATAGATGAGGGCGGACTCAACCAGACGGACCGCGACATTCTCACCGTCATCATCGAGAAATTCGGCGGCGGCCCCGTGGGCCTGAAAACGATTGCGGCCGCGCTCTCGGAAGAAGAAGCAACGATAGAAGAAGTGAACGAGCCGTACCTGATGCAAAACGGATTGCTGGAGAGGACTCCAAGAGGTCGTACAGCAACGACGAAAGCATACGAGCATTTGGGTATCACTACACCATCGGAGTCGTCATTACTATGATACTCGCGTCGTACGCTGGCTGATACCAGTCCTTAGGGGCAACCGTAGATACTGCATTGGATGGTTGCCCGTTTAACCGTTATGGTCCTCTGTACCGTCGAGCCCTGCGGTATATACCTGACTTCGATTGCCGTGCCGGGGGTCCCCCTAAATCCGGAGATCATAGACGTACGTCCTCTATCAAGACTCAACAAGAAGTCGCCCGCCCGCAGTCCCGCCCGCTCCGCCGGAGTATTAGGGAATACACTGAGAACCATTCCCCCGGGGGAAACCTTCCCGTCAAATTCTTTTCTTTCGTACTGTATTCTGATTCCGACACCGTCATAGTCTGTCTGCGGACCGGCACCGCCACCCATCTGGGGATTGTGACAGCTTTCGCATTGACCCACTCGGCCGCCACGGCTGTTTATAAAACTCTCTAACGACTGACTGTTCGAGCGCTCTCTCCATGCGTCAACCCTCTTGTCAAAGTCTTCATTGGACTCGCCGAAAAGTCGCTTGGGATATGGATTGAAAATGTCGTTTAGCGACGATGCTGATGGCGGGGCGGTCACTGAAGATTCTTTCGGAGGCTCTTTTGGGCTATCCAAATCCTTCACCCATTGTTTGAGGGCATTGAGCCTGCAGTCGATATTACCCTTGCAGTCGTCAGGCGTTTCCGGCGTCGGTTGAACGGCCGGTTCGGACGTAGGGAGTTTTTCTTTCTTCGGCTCTTCGGTTGTGGGGAGTTTGTCCTTCAGCTCCGGTTCGGGTAGTGGCGTGGGCACGGATTCCGCTAATTTTGTCGGCGACGAGAGGATAGGTATAGGCGGCTGAACCGGTTTTTCTTCCACCGGCTTCGGCTCTTCGGTCTTTGGCGGTTCTTTCGGAGGAGTAGGTTCTTCCGTGGACACCTCCGGGGGGACGGGAGGAAGCGGCGTGGGCGTGGGTGGCGTTGGTTGTTCAACGGTTGGCGTGGGCGGTTGTTGAGCCGGCGGCACCGGCTCATCTTTATCCTGCGGATTTCCCGCTGGGGCGGCTTCTGTTACCGGTATTTCTTTACCGGGCGGCGGCGGGTTATCCGCCACTCTCGGCGGCACTATCGTACTTTTGTTTAATTCATCTTGTTTCTTAAACACTTCCTTCACTGATGCCGGCAAATCATTGAACGGTGTCGTCACGACGTCCACCCCCGCGGGAGCCTCCGCCTTCTTCTCCGAAGCCGGTATATTCACCGATATAACTGTTTTCTCGTAGTCACGGTTGCTCCCCACCTCGTTGAGGAAATCTCTCCACGTTCCCACTTCCATCACCTTTGACGCGGCAATATCGGGTGTGCCGTTTGCACTAAGCGGCGTGACCACAATGCCGCCGGAAGGGACCGGCGTGTCCGGGTCAAAGTCCGCAGTCTGCACAGCTTGTGATTGTCTCTTTGTCATCGCTTGCAATGCAGTTTCGCCACCGCTGACACTTACATCTTTGTTCATGAGCACAATGGGACTCCCAGTGTCGAATGGGTCCAGATGTGGTTTGTCTTTCAAAGACGCCGAGTCGCTTTCCTTCACCAGAAGCGGCACGTCGGTCTGGGGGTCGTACGGCCGGAACGTCGGAGCATTGGCGAGACCAAGCCAGCGGTTCACGGAAGCGGGAAGATAGTCGCTCACTTTGTTGGTGGCCGTGTTCCACCACGACGTTTGCTGAGCCGGTTGTGTCGTCGTTTTCTTGTTCGCTTCAGTGGCGGGCTGGAAGGTGGATGCGGGACCCGTGGTCTTCGCCGGCGCATCACAGGGTGTACCGGCGGGACACGGAATGTTTGCGGTTTCTTTTGGGGGCTTTTCGAATGTCACGTCGACTGCAATGGTTTCACTCTTTGGAGTCACCACGTCTTTTTTGGGCTGTTGAGCAACGGTGGGCTGCTCCGGGTCGAGACTCGCAATAACGGCGTTGAGTTTGTCCTGGTCGCTGAGAGCGACGGGGGCACCTCCCGCAGTGGTAGTTTTGATGTTTGAAAACGCGCTGTTGATGAGGGCGCTGACCTCGGGATTGGCCTTTGTCTGATTTGCAATCTCCTGAACCTTTGCCGTATCGCCCGCGCGGTACGCGGCGGCCGTATCGTTCATCGCCGAGTATGCGGCCAACCGCGTGCTGTCGGCCTGTGCTTGTTGCGAGAACGGGGAGACTCCGCCGTATGGGTCCGGTTTGTTGAGGTCAATCTTGACTGTTTTCTTTGTGCACTTCTCTTTGCCGTCTTGAGCCGGTGTGCAGTACTCCACAGTACATCTCGCTCCGTGTTCCTTGATGTACTGTGCCTCCTGTTCTGCGCTGAGACATCTCGATTTCACACCCACCGCGGGCGTATATTTTCCTCCGACACCGAACGCCACCTTGTGCGTGCTCCCCGGACGGCACGGGCGTTTCTCCGCACCTTTGCCCGTCTTACCGAATGCAGGACAGGTGTTGGAGTTGTCGGGCGGGGTCGTGGCTGCGTCGGTAACGCCGGCAAACATGAACATCGCTACGAATACGAGCAGCCCTCCGACTGCCTGCGAGCGGGTCATGTTGAGTATCATACCGCGCGAGGAGAATGGTTGACGGATCGTTTGCATATCAATGTTCCTTATCTCTCAACAGCTACCGGCGACCGAGCGACCTGAGAATCATGTCGATCCTCATGGTCAGCGGAATATTAACCGGTCTGAGCTCCGAGGCAGGAAGCGTCGGGGGAAGAGACGCCAGGTACTCGACGGTCATCGTGCCGTTCGACGCCTTGTAGAGACTTTGCACCATGAGATCGAAAGCCTTTTTGAAGGTCGGATTCCTCTGGGCCTCCTGCTGGGCAAGCGCATAATTGCCCATCACAAATTTTTGCATGTCCGCCTTATGCTCGGTCGGACCGCCCTTATAGGCGTAGCATGTGGGGAACCCCTCCGGCCGGTTGAACTGCGAACAGTCGGAGGAACCCGTCGTCCCTCCCGCGGCCATGGAGTCCACCCCCGACTCCGCTGTGTACACTCTTCCGTACTGTTCACCAAACATTGTTGTTCCCCACTCCCTGTCCGACGGATAGAAACGGCTTCCGCTCGGTCCTTCCACGAGATGCAGAGTCTCGTGATCAAAGGAAGCATTCAGCCAGTCCGTCGGGTAGTTACCGTTGATCCACATGCGCATGTTGCCGGTCCCGAGACCCGTATATGCCCCCGCTTTGACCTGTGCATTACCGGGAATCGTACCGAAATCGGCGAGTATTGCGGGTTCGCGAAGGTTTGCCCAATACTCCGGCGTATACCGTTGGACCGCCGCCAGTAATGCTTCCTGTTTTTCATACCGCTGGTCCGGCGTCAGTGGCGAGAGGGCCCCCGCGGGCGCAAACCTGAAGTCAATATTGACGTCTTTGGGAAAGGCGCCAGATGGAACAAACGACAGTTTGCCCTCCGTCGCCTTCTTTATTTCGTCCTGGAAGTTGTTTTCGTATACCCTATCGCCCCACCCCTGCAGTGCCCCATAGGCCTTCTCCGGGAGAGTCGCCAACTGAACGCGGGTATCGTTCACCACCTTTACGGTCCTCTCGCCGGCAGGGAGCGAAGAATCTTCCAACGTGAAGTTGGCCTTATCGGCGGCGGATTTGTTGGCCCCGACCATCGCCGAGAAAAACTCATTGTACGTCTTCTCCGTAGTAATCCTGTCCTCCACCTGTGAGACGAATCCGCCCGGGTTTACCAGCTCGCCGTTCGCCCGCACGCTCACACTGGAACCGTCGCCTTTGTACACGACAATGTCGGAGGGGGTTCTGTTCGTAGCTTGCATCTTGTCGGTCCACATGAACGCCGGGTTATCCGCGTCGTTCAGATTAAACGTGGTTCGTCCCCAGTTCTCATTGCTCCCGCCGCGCCACGAGCTACCGCTCTCCAGATTTATCATGCTCAACGCCCGCGCAATTTCCTGATTCGGGCGGTCGACAGAACCGAGCCCGGGTTGCGCCTTGATTGCCGCATACGTGGTATCCGATACGATTTTTGAATATTTTTCGTTGGCGTCGTTTTCTGTCTTGAAGAACGATTCAATTCCCTTCGTCTTCGGTACCACCTCATCGCAATTTTGTGCGGCGACGCACGCCTTGACGACATCCGCACCGCCAAATGCCGCCACGTCCGGATGTTTCTCGAGAGCGGCGGTCGCGACACTCGAAACGCGGTTATTGAGATTGGTTATATATTCCGGAGTGGGCGAACCGGCCGGGGGCGCGGCGGGGGAACTCGGTGAACTTCTTAACTCGACTCCGCACGTAGGACACTCGGATGACGTCCGTCCGGAGGAATTCTTTGCGGGAGGAGCGATTGTGCCCTGATTGTTTTCTTCATACAGTTCACGATTTGCCGGAGGTGCGGTCGCGCCCGCCGGCATCTCCCCCACGACGGGCGGAGTCTTGTCGAGATTGCCGGCGGGCGCGACCGCCGTATTCGTGTTGTTGGCCGGAGGCGTAAACGCGGAGGTCAGCTGGTCGGTATTCCGCGGGTCGAGCGGCGTGTTGACGGCAAAATCGGTATAGGACAACGCCACCCCGCCTCCGTAAGATGAAGTTTCTTTCATCAGCGTGAGCATGGACGCGGCGGCTCCGCCGGAACACGACATGGTCGTAATTGTCGCTTTCCCTCCCGCGGTTCTCGCCGGTTTCCTGAATTTCACGACTCCGGACCACCGTTTTTCGGGATCGTTTGGATTCGGCGACTTTTTTATTGAGAACGGTTCCTTGGAGCCCGCCGGTGCGGTAAGGATTTCGTAGAGATATCCGCTCTCACACGGGTGCTTCAAAACATCCTTCGTAATCGTACTCGAGGGTTCCGCGGATGCGGCCGCCTGTGCGACCAGCTGGAGTCCGTCGAATCCGGAGAGTCGTGATGCCTCGCCAACAAAGAGGGTCGCCCCCGTGCCGAGAGACAACGCGACGGCGACTAGAACAAAAGCGGATGTTCTTCCATTCGCATTGCGCTTCATGAGGCAATGGTATATTGGATGGTATGCAGGTCAACTACCGATATTTAACAGCTGCCGGATTTTTCATCTACGCGACGGTGTTTATGTTGTGGTCTCTGATGACGACGTACGATTTTGTGTACGGGATACAGGCACAACTCGCGAGCTACGCGGTAACCGCGCTCATGACATTCTTCGCGACGAGATTTGTCGACGCGACAAATGCAAACGCATGGGTGTACGGCGCTATCTGGGCTCTCATATATATCGCGCTCGACGTTGTGCTCGTCGTCCCCGTTGCCGGAATAGAGTCATTGGGCACATCATTCAATCTCATCAGCTACGGTGTCATTCTCCTTATACCTATAATCGTGGCGGCGATAGCGGGCATGCTCGTGCAAAGAGGAGCCGCCGGCACTCAGCAGAATACTATTTGAACCAAAGTTTCGATAGCAATGTCCGGAAGAAATTCGGTCTCGACACCGCGGGAGACAGGCGGTACCACGGGTCAATCGGTTTTAGATTCTGCCAGTAGGCCTCATTCATGACGCCGTTCGTGCTTTTTTCAAATCCGCTTTGGAGAATCTGTACCTTCTGGGCGAGAATCGGGTCCGTCAGCATCGCTTCTCGAACGACAGAATAATTGGTGAACATCGCTTCCACGATGCTCGCTTTGTCTTCCTGCACGCCGCCGCGGTAGCCGTAACTGTCCGCGAACCCATCGGGTCGTCCTATGTCAAACTTCCCCGACGTGATGGCTTCGTACCCGCTGGAGCCCGCATACGACATTCCGTACGATGACCCGTATACTACAGTTCCGAATGTGCTGTCCGACACAAAAGTCTTGTTATCGTTGTAGTGGGAGAGTTCGTGATTAAGGATTACTGCAATACCGGCGGCGCTATTCAAGCCATTGATATACATATGCGCCTTGGGATCCCCGGGAGCGGTCGCATGTCCGCCCTCCCGCACAACACCCTGCATATCAGGGCGCGGCATAAAGTCGTATAGGGCACCCTTGTTCGCATTCTCCCAATACTCCGGCGGGTATTTGCCCAGTTCGGTTTCAATAGCGCTTGCCGTCCACGCCCGTAACTCGCCGGGCAGTGGCACGAGCGCGTACGCTGGAGCAAGCGCGCCCCCGGCACTTGTCTCTTGCGGAAGGCCGGAGATGTTGAGATTCATTTTCCCTTGCGTGTCGCGCTCGATACGACTCGCGGTCGCGTCGATGCCGTAAACCTCGTTCTCGTGTGTTTGGATAGCCCGAAATACGTCATCTGATATTCGTAACTTCTCCTCTCCGCTCAAGCTGCGTATAATCACATCGTTTGATGCGCCCATCGACTCCGGACCGTTGCCGTCCCATCTCGCATAACTATCGAGTCTGTTCCTCACATCATCCGGTAACATATTGAGGTTCAATCCGGGAACCTTGATATCGGCGGGCGTAAATACCGCCGAATAGGTTCCGGTATATGCCCTCTCAAATTCCCGCAACTCCGCCGGAGTCTGAATCCTCTCCTTCATCACCCCCAACCACTCTCCGGACTGATTCGACGTCGGCACCGCCTCACCCTCTGCCGTGTAGAGAACCGGCAATTGCTCTTTGGTGTGAGCGAACAGAAGCGAGCCGTCGTACGGGTCGCGCGCGAGCACTCCGTCCTTCGTGTACGAAACTAACACACCCGGCTCGCCCGCGGCGGTTTCTCCGGTCACCTGCGCTACGGCGTAGCCGACATCCTGTTGCGCATAGTCGCGGACGGCCGCATTGATTGACTGAGCGACCGTGCGCTCACCATCGACGCCCTCATACTGTGGCCGATCCAATTGTCCACTCCGCTCGAAACCGCTCCACTGCTCTACGGCGGAATTCATCCGCACGTCTGTGGACATGTTCAGACGCGCCCTGTCCGCGATTAGCGCGTTCTCTATGCCGACATTTTGCGGAACGCGAGCGGAGTTCATTTCCGCGATGTTTCCGAAAGGGTTCGTATTCGGGTTTCCGTCATTCGGTAGCGCATCAAAATTCCGTTGCACGCCCTCTCCTTCTACAGGACAAAACTGCCCGAGGCAGTAGTTCCCCCCGAGATAGCCGTCGAAACTCACGGCGGGGTTGGGCGCGGCTCCGAGCGAGCCCGAAGACCCTGCGCCGAAGAAATCACTCGGAACTGATTCGCGGTGCTCAAGCGGAGTCGGCGTATATCCACCCGAGACCGAAAAGGCCTCGCTGACTCCGGAATAACCGGATGCGGGGGTTGGCACTCCCGTTAGAAGTGTCGTGATTTCCTGTCCCTGTGGCTGAAGAGGTGCTCCCGACTGTAGAACTCCCGCGTGATTGTCGAGCGACTTTCCCACCGTCCCGTTGCACAGCATGATGACGGTGCCTTTGCCGTCTTTGTACTTCACGATGCCGGGCAGTTTGCCCGTGGGGTCCGAGACGGATGCGATGACATCCACGGACCCCTGCTTGGAGTAGCTCGGCCGCACGAAGTACTCGCAACCCGGCCTGCACTCTTCTTCAACACTTGGCGCCTTTGTCTTACTCTGACAAACCACCGGAGTCGCCGCTTGCGCCAGAAATGCGGCCTGCTGTTGCCGGACGGGAAAAGAGAACGCCCACTGTCCCGCCACAAGGAAAACGGCGACAAGTACCCAACGTGAAGCTTCTTGAAATGACATATGCTACTGATTGGATGGTAGAATTTGCATATGCAGGGTTTTCCTTATACTCGCTTTCTATTGTACGGCTTCCTGACCTACGCCACCATCTTCATGTTGTGGTCATTGCTCGCAGCATACGGTATGAGCTACGGCTTGGGTGCGCAGATTGTGAGCTACGCGGTGACCGCGCTCGCAATGACAATTGCGACGCGCATGTTCCCGATTGGTTCTCTACAATTCGCAATCCTCGCGGGACTCGGGTGGGCGATACTACATATGGCGCTCGACGCCGTCTATGTCGTCCCTGCCGCCGGCTTCGCCGCATTCCTCACGTCGTATGTGTGGATAGAGTACGCGGTCGTCGCGCTCACACCCGCCGCGACCGTTCTCTATATGAACTCCCTGAAGACACCCGAGGCTGTGCAGTAAACGCGCTCCGCGCGTCCGCGACAAAGAAATCCTACGAGCACCTCGGCGCTGACTCGCCCGCAACACAAAAACCATTGCTCTAAGTCTTGCGGTGGTGGCGTGCCCGACATACCATAGCGCAAGAGGTTTGAACGAAACAATGGAGCCCATCATGAGTGAGCTCGCGCTTCAAGACGCGCACGAACCTGTGGCCGCCGTGCCGGACAGTAAAGAAGTTCGTGCACAGCGGCTTCTCAACGTGTGGTGCAGCGTCCACGGATGCACTGCAGAAGAAATTCCCAGGATATTGGGACGGGCACCGAAGAATAGCTTGGTCGGCACGCTTGCCTACGCCATACGGAGGCGCGTGGGTCTCGACCCGACACCAACGGCCAGACTGCTGCGCATTCACACTGGCGACCTTCTAAGGCTCATGGCGCATATGGTGCACCATATCGACACGCTCGGAAACGCCAACGAGATGGACCAGTTGAAAAAACTGCTCGCCGCCGTCAATGCGGATGGTGCGCCGAAGAAGCCGAGTACGGGTGAGCTGGGCGCGAAACGAAAAGCGCAACTTGAAGCAAAACTAAAAGAGCAGGGCGAAGAGTTTATTGCGAAAACTCTCTTGTGTCTCGGAGATGCAACGCGTGACGACGTGCTGGGACCAAGCCCGACTCCTGAGGCCTCTCAGGCACGCTATATCGTTATCGCTGTCCTCTACCATATGGTCGTCGAGTCAAGTTACCAAGGCCTTGTCGCGCGGTATCTCAGAAAGGCGCATAACACCGTCTGCATCGCCGTAGCCCGTGTGCATAAGGAGCTCACAAACCCTTTGGTGACGCCATTCAAGACAAAAATACTGAAAGTGTGCATGCTGTTCGAATTCGACCCAAAGAAAATGTAGGGTCGGGACACCAATTGAACGGCCGCCTCAACAGAGGCGGCCGTGATTCTTTTTGTGGATAAGAGGAAATATTGAAAATTGAGCGCGTACAATAGGTGCACGTACGCACGGTACGAAAAGCCTCCCTTGCGGGAGGCTTTTTCGTTCTCGACTATTTCGAGTAAGTGCTAGGTCCGGAGCAAATCGATATGATCTCCTCGCTGCGCGCCCGACACCTCTGTGCTCTAGCCGACGATTCCCGCACTGTCTCGGAACGTACGCTCCGATATACTCTGGGAACTGCTCTCCGGGATTCTCGATGTTGCCACCGCCCCCAAGTGAGCGACCGACGCACGGTAAAGCGCATCAGTTCGTAGAGTATAAAACTTTTCTGTAAGCCGCCGTTTGGAGCAAATATCGCGTTTCAGTGGAAAACCACTGTATAAGTAGGTGGATAACTATGTGCATAATGCTGTGCACAATATGTGCATTGACCGAGCCCTCGCGCGGGCGTCTACTTACATGGGGACAGTTGAGTCTCTCGAGAGAGGGAGTGCGACAATGGCCTATCTGATTGGTGCGCCCGAACGGGTCACGGCTCCGGTGCTGGTACTCGCAAAGATTCTATTCTGGCGGCCGGACCGCCCTTGGTTACTGCAAACCATGGCGTGGCAGACCGACGACATGTTGCCGAACTTTCCGAAGCTCTCAAATTATCTCGACTGGTGGCAGGCGACACTTGACGGCAAGATCTTCGCGGTCGATGTTGCACATTCGCGGGACTGGCGTCCCGTTGAATACCGCAATGTGGACAAGGGCGTCTTCAGGCTCCAGTGAGCCGCCTGATTGCAACGAATAAAAAACGGCGGCCCATGGCCGCCGACATTTTTTACATACCCCCCCCCTGTTCACTACCGACTAAAAACTATAAACTGTTCCCCATGTCAGGTCACAACAAATGGGCGCAAATCAAACGGCAGAAGGGCGCGGCCGATGCGGCCAAGAGCAATTTGTGGGGCAAGCTCGGCAGGCGCATTGCGGTGGAGAGCAAAAAAGCCGGCGGTGACACCAGTTTGCCGGGGCTTCGCGCCATCATCGAGACCGCCAAAAAAGCCAACATGCCCAAAGACACTATCGACCGCGCGGTTGCAAAAGGCACCTCGGCCGATGCGGCGTCGCTCGAATCAATCACCTACGAGACATACGGTCCCGGTGGCGCGGCCATCCTCATCGAAGCGCTCACCGATAGCCGCAACAGGACTGCGCAGGAAATAAAGCACCTGCTCACCGAAAACGGTCTCGCGCTCGCCGCGCCCGGCTCCGCGATGTGGGCATTCGAAAAAAGTATTGAGGAAGGGTGTGTGCCCAAGACCACCGTTCCCCTTTCTGACACAGATAGTGCGAAGCTCATGGAAGTTCTGGAAAAAATCGACGCACACGACGACGTGGAGAACGTCTACACCAACGCGGCCTGACTATTGCCGCACACGGGGGCTGATGATACTGTCGCGGGCAGTGCATAGACTTCATGAAGGAGACATGCCATGCCCAATCATGTGGGCGGCAATGGCTCCGCCCGATTCAAGCTACGCGGTCCGCATGCCAAGACGGTGTTCAAGCGAATGAGCCTGTCGTCAGCGATGCGCCCCGAGCTTGCATTCTTGTTCGAAATCAAGACCGAAACGCAATTCCTTGAGGTGGTGGAAACGAAGCATCCGGTTGGAAGTGCCGCTTACGAGCAGGTGAAAAAGGCATACCGGATTAACGAGTCGGCTTTCAAGCATGAGCGCAGGAAGAGCGGGGAACCATATTCCCGTCATTCGGTGAGAATCGCGCTCATACTGATGCTGTACTTGGACGTGTGGGACCCCGACCTCGTCGTGGGGGCGCTGCTGCACGACATCATGGAAAAACACCGGAATCGCTGGCGTTACGAGCGGCTTGTTCGCGAGTTCAACGAGAATGCCGCGACCCACATCGCCGAAATGACGCGACCCAAGGAGACACGCAAACTGAATAAGCGCGCTGTCGATGTTCTCTACCATCTCCAGCTCGCGGGCGCACGCCGTTATACAAAGCTCCTCAAAGGCGTCGACCGGTGGGACAACGTTCTCACTATGTGGAAACACACGGCGAAAGAACGTGCGGCAAAGCTCGTCGAAACGTGGGAGTTCATACTCCCGCTTATCGAAGAACACGACCTCGAACCGTTCAGGAAGCTCTCGGCAGGATTGCGAAGCAGTATGGAACTTCTTGCCACCGAGCTCGCTAACGGTGACACATGAAGACGGGCCGCTCCCATGGAGTGGCCCGTTCCCTTTGGCGCCTATGCGCCCGCCTTTCTCAATTGTTCTATGCCAGCTGCAAACCGCTCTGCGAGACTGCTCATCGTCGGTTCCAATTCGCGATTGCGGTGGAACAAGCGGTGATAGTTCTCGGTCACGTGTTTCGCGTGCTCGAGCAGGACAGTCATATACAGACGCGCTTCGGGGCGCAAGCAATCTTTCGGTGCTTGTGCGACGAGCCCGGCAATCGCACGGATGCGTAGGAGCGCTGCCGTATCGCATCGCAGAGCGTCTTCGGTATGGCGAGTGAACTCATCCGTGAGGATCCTGCCCGCCTCGCAGCTCCATGCGCCATTCGGCAGTCTGCATTGCCGTTCCAGATTCTCCGAGTACAGCGCGGCCGCCAGGTAGGCTCCGGCGAAGTATTTATATGTCATGGCCGTCTCACCCTTCTTATTATTTGCTGTACGTATCCTATACCGATTTCTACGCTAAGCCAGAGGTACGAGATTTTTCGCCACCGACGCCAAAAGCGCCGCTCCTTATAAATGCACGAATGTACCCGCAAGCGCGCCCACAAGTATCGCGAGTCCGCCTACAAGTCCCATCCGTAATGTCTTGCGCCAGACGGCCCTCGTTTCCCTCCCACTCCAATACCCGAGTATAAAGAGCGCGAGAATAGAGCACGCAACCGACGTGGCGAATGCCGTCGCGACGCTGAAGAAAAGGTACGGCAAGAGCGGGACGAGGCCCGCCGCAAAATATGAGGTGAACATGACAGCCCCCGCCGCCACTGAACCGCGGGTATCGTCAACTCCCCCGCCCATTTCTTCGACCGATGCCTCCGAGAGGAAACTACCGGCGGCCATCGAGAACGCCTCCACAAAAATGAGCACCACTCCTGTGAGAAAAATGGTTTCGCGGTCCACGCCGGCGATGGCGATGCCGGAGAGCAGACCCACCGTAGAAACGAGGCCGTCTTCCACTCCAAACACCAAGTTGCGCAAGAACAGAGCACTGCGTAGAGCCGTTGCTTTCATTCCAGTATCGTACCACTTCTGCACGCTCCCCAAAAAATCGACTCGACCCTATCCCAATACTTAGGTTTTTACCTAAGTATTGGGATGTTAATCTACTTCCCCAGTGGTGAGCCCGTGCGCGAGTTCTCTCAGCGCTTGCGGCCTGTAGACGCACAGACGGACGCGGCCGTGCTTATGCGTTGAAATGATGCCTGAACGCTCCAGGATGCGGACTTGTTCGAGCGCCGACGGAAGCGTTATGCGAAACGGTTCAGCCAATTTGGAAACTGACATCGCACCTCCCCGCTTGAGTCGCCCAATCATCCGTCGCCGTAGAGGTAGGCCAAGAGCGTCTAGTATGAGCACTGTATTTTTTCGTGTATCGCCCGGAGTATGTGAACGCGTGCGCTCTCGTAGCGCGACTGCTTTTTCTGCGGCAAGTTCCGCCGTCCGATTTTCACGTTCTTTGATACGTTTAATCCTTCTCGGGTTCCAATACTTAGTCATAAACCTAAGTATAGGGATTTTGAATCGATACACAAGGAAACGGTACGACCACTAGCTCTATTACGCACCGTGTTGTCCGACGACCGGTTCGAGTGCGTTCCATAACTTCTGACGCACGACGAGGAAGCTACGGTCCTTTTCCTTTGCCTGTATACTTGTAGTATGAAAGTGCTTGCCATTGACCCTGGGTACGGCCGCTGTGGGGTTGCCATAGTGGAACGTGACGGCGTAAAAAACGTGCTCATCTATTCGGAATGCATCGAGACGTCCGCAGAAGAAGACTTCGCAGAGCGGCTCCAGCAGGTGGTGCGTGCGTGCGAGCGGCTGGTGAAAGCACATGCGCCCGATTGTATTGCGATGGAAAAACTGTTCTTCGCGAAGAACCAGAAGACGGCAATGCGGGTCGCCGAGGTGCGCGGCGCGCTTCTCTCGCTCGCGGGCTCTACCGCAATACCGGTGTTCGAGTACTCGCCGGGTGAAGTGAAAAGCGCGGCCGCGGGCTCGGGCTCCGCAGACAAGACACAAGTCGCCAAAATGTTGCATGCGCTCGTAAAAATCGACAAGGTCATCCGCCATGACGACGAGTACGACGCGATAGCCATCGGCGTCACGCATTTGGCCCGTTCTCGCAGTGCCTCGCCCCGTACTGATGCTCGCGTCTAGTACGGGGTCGCCGCAAAGCGCAAAAAAAGCTAAACTGACTGTACCATGAGTGAGTCTCGCAGGTTCCGGCGTACGCGCCGTTTGTTCAACCGCGTCCCCGAGTGGATGCGCCTTTCTATCGCCGCGGCGATGGGTCTCTTCTTTTTCGGAATCGGCGGAATCATTGTGTGGGCGCTGTTTACCCCCATCCCGTCGATAGAGAATTTCGAGAACCGGCAGGTCTCGCAGTCGACCAAGATATACGACCGCACGGGCAATGTCGTCCTCTACGACGTACACGGCTCCGTGCGCCGCACGTCGGTCACGCTCGACCAGATAAGTCCGTTCATTCAAAAGGCGGCAATCGCTACCGAAGACGACACGTTTTACGCAAACGCCGGTTTCCGTCCGGTCTCGTTCGCCCGCGCGGTCTTCGTAAACATCACGACGGGTTCGTACACGCAGGGCGGTTCGACCATCACCCAGCAAGTGGTAAAAAACGCGCTGCTGACACAGAACAAAACCATCGCGCGCAAAATCGAAGAGATCATACTCGCTCTTCGCCTCACCAGAACGTACCCGAAAGAAAAAATTCTCGAGACGTATCTCAACGAGACGCCGTACGGCGGCACTATCTACGGCGTACAGGAAGCGAGTCAGTACTTCTTCGGCGTCGACGCCAAAGACGTGGACCTCGCGCAAGCGAGCTACCTCGCCGCGCTTCCGCAGGCGCCCACCTACTTCTCGCCCTACGGCAGTCACCGCGCCGCCCTCGACGCACGCGCCAAATTCGTACTCTCACGCATGAAGTCGCTCGGCGTCATCACCGATGCCGAATACACGCAGGCCGTCTCCGAACAGGTCCAATTCCGCGATGAGAGAGAGGTGGGTATCAAGGCGCCGCACTTCGTCTTCTACGTCCGCGAATATCTCGAACAGAAGTACGGCGCGGATGTGGTCGCGCAGGGCGGCTTGCGTGTCATCACGACACTCGATTACGACCTCCAGAAGAAGGCGGAAGACATTGTGTCCAAGTGGGCGCCGCGGATGCAGGAGAACTTCAACGCGACCAACGAAGGGCTCGTGGCCATCGACCCGACGACCGGACAAATTCTCGTCATGGTCGGCTCACGCGGCTATTTCGACGACACCATCGACGGCAAGGTCAACATCGCGACGAGCCACCGCCAGCCGGGCTCTTCGTTCAAGCCGTTCGTCTACGCGACCGCGTTTGCAAAAGGATACACGCCGGAGACCGTGGTCTTCGACCTACCGACACAGTTTTCGACCGCGTGTGCGCCGACCGACAACCTCAACGACGCGCCACCGTGTTATTCGCCATCCAACTTCGACGGCAACTTCAAGGGCCCGATGACTCTGCGAAACGCTCTTGCACAATCGATAAACGTGGCGGCGGTCAAAACGCTCTACCTCTCCGGTATTCAGGACGCCATTTCAACCGCGCAATCGCTCGGCATTACCACGCTCGGTAACGCGGCGCGCTACGGACTTACGCTCGTACTCGGCGGCGGTGAAGTGACTCTTCTCGAAATGACCGGCGCGTACAGCGTCTTTGCGAATGACGGCGTACGCAATCCGCCGACCGGCATCCTCCGCGTAGAAGACGGGAAGGGGAACGTCTTGGAGGAATACCAAAACACTGCGACGCGTGTGCTTGAGCCCCAAATAGCCCGTGAAATAAACGACATTCTCTCCGACAACGTGGCGCGCACGCCGGAATTTGGAGCCGATTCGCCGCTCCAGTTCGATGGCTACCACGTCGCCGACAAGACGGGCACAACCAACGATTTCCGCGACGTCTGGATACTGGGCTACACGCCCGGCATCGCGGTGGGGGCGTGGGCGGGCAACAACGACAACTCTCCGATGGCGAAAAAAATCGCGGCGTTCATCATCGCGCCGATGTGGCACGAATTCGTCGCCTATGCGCTTGAGAAATATCCGTCCGGCGATTTCCCGCCGCCATCTCCCGACCCGGCGCAAACGTCTCTGCCTCCGGTCCTCACCGGCAACTGGAATAGTCATCCCGAGCGAGGCGTGCACGACATCCTCTACTGGGTCAACAAGAGCGACCCGCGTGGTGCGCCGCCGTTGAACCCGTTTGCCGACGGCCAAACGGCGGCGTGGGATTACCCCGTCTCGCTGTGGGCCGCGGGGCAAGCTCTCGTCGGCAATGTCGCTGGTCCGGCGGGGCCAGGAGTAGGCACCGCGATCACGCAGGGATTCCAAATTACCTCGCCGGCACCGAGCTCATACGTACCGGCGAATACTTCTATAATCTTTAGTTCCTCATATCCGAGTCCGCAAAATGTCACCAAAATGACATACTTCCTCAACGGCGCACCCGTTGGCACTGCGACACAGCCGCCGTACACAATCACGTACGTCCCCAACTCCCGCGGCCCGTCGATACTGCAGGCAATGGCCGCGCTCGTAAACGGCGGCAACGACTCAACGCAAATCAACTTCACGATTCAGTAGCGTATGCCGGGGAACATCATCGCGGTTATTGGTTGCACGCGATGTGGCAAATCATTTCTCACAAACGCACCGTGGATAGATATATACGACGCGCTCTCGGCTCACTGAGCGATGACGAGGGGGCGCCACTCACGGCGGACTGAGTCCCAGTAGGCATCGCCTGCGGCGCTCACCCACACGTTCAACTGCGCATCGATATGGTCACCGAATTTGTCGAGCCAAACACCGCGAGAATCGTCCCAGTACACGCCGTTTTGATACATCCACACGCCGCGTTCTTCATTCCAAAACATCGCGCTCTTGTCGGCCTGCCATCGCCCCATCGAGTTGTCCCAATACGCATCACTCGTTGACGTCACCCACGCGCCCTGTGATGCGTCCCAGTGGGGCCACAGCCAGTTGTCAGCGGTCAAGCTCAGTCCGGACAAAACGACAATGGCCGCGATCAGCCACAACAACAATCTGGAAAGGGTTTGTGTGTGCATATCGGAATTACCGGTTCAGCGGCATGACGAGATAGAGAAAAGAGGAATCGGAGACGCCGCGGATGACGAGTGGTTTACCGGCACCGGCAAAACCGAGTGTCACGGAATCGGATTCTACGGATGAGAGACAGTCGGCGATGTAGCCGATATGGAAATTGATGTCGAGGTCCTCGCCGGAGAGCGCCGCATCGATTGAGTCGGACATTTCTCCCACATCGGAGCTGCGTGCGAGCGCGGAAAATATTTTCTTCTTCGGATAAATGTGGAGACCCACGTGCATGTCGTTCCCCGCAAACACACGCGCCTTGCGTAACATTTCAACGAGGTCGCCTTTGAGTACCGTCGCCTCGGTCGTAAATTTTTTCGGAATAATTTCTTTGTAGTTCGGGAACGTCGCATCCACCACGCGGGACACGTAACGCATGCCCCCGGCCGAAACCGATAGCTGTGATTCTTCGGCGGAGAGCGACACCGAGTCGTCACCGGCGTGTTCGAGAATATGCACAAGCTCGAGCGCGTGCTTCAAGGGGATAAGCACGTCGCCCTCGGCCTTGGCACCGCTTTCACTCACTGTTTTCTCGGCCAAACGGAACGAGTCGGTCGCGACACATACCATCGCACCGTCCTTGATCGAAAGGTATACAGAGCCAAGATCGGGACGAATCATTGATGGTGAAGCGGCGTAGCAAACCGCCTGTATCCCGTGTATAAGTCGCTCGCGTGAAAGAGAAATTTTATTCTTCCCGGCGCTTTTCGGTAACGCAGGAAACTCGTCGTGTGGTATCGCTTTTATGAGTGTTTTGGTCCCCCGTGACTCCACGAGGAGATTCGAATCATCGGTAGAAAAGGCGACCTTGTCACTGCCGATTGAGCGTATCGTTTGTGAAAGGATGGCGGCCGGTACCGCAACGGCCCCCACTTCACCAACTTCTCCCGGCACCACTGATTCGAAGCCTGCCTCGAGATTCGTCGCGCGGAGGGTAATATCTTTTGCGGCTTCAACGAAAATGCAAGCAAGAACAGGAAGAGACTCTTTTTTTCCCGTAACTCTCTCTGCCATAAGAATGGTGTTTAGAATTTTTTCTTTTGTTGTTATTATCTTCATACCTTTTCTTATTTAAATACTATTACTTCTATTAGTACTGGGGATAATGTGGAGAAGTGAATTAAAGTGAATGTTTGATTAGGTGGTTTGGATATTTTGAACTGTTGAGAACTGATGTGCGAAATGTGCAGAGAACGGGGACAACTCACTCCGGATACTGTTTGGTGAAGTTATCATGATGTTGTTCGGTGTGTTGTGAGTGCTCTACGCAGGGTTTGTCCACAGGGTTATCGGCGACATTATGCGTGAATGAGTGTGCGGATGTGGTCGATCTCCTGCTCAAGCGAATTGTTCATTTTCAACTCCTCTTTTATTTTTTCACACGAGTGAATGACCGTCGTGTGGTCGCGTCCACCGAGCTTCTCCCCTATCGAGGGGTACGAGACACTGAATTCTTCGCGCAACATGTACATAATAATCTGGCGCGGTTTCACCACCTCCTTCTTACGGGTCTTCTCGTAGATGCTCTTCTCCGGTATCTCGTAGTACTGCGCGATTCTCCGTACCACTTCGTCAACGGAGACACCCCTGTTTGGCTTCACGTTGTGTTTGATGAGCGCGCGCACGTCGGCGTGCGATATCGCCTTGCCTTTGAGCTGTGACTTGCAGACAATCATATTGAGTGCACCCTCAAGCTCGCGGATGTTGCCGCGCACGTTCTCGGCGATGTACTGGATGATGTCGTCGGGAAGCGAGAAGCCGTGTTGCTCTATCTTGGCTTTAATTATGGCAATTCTCGACTCCACGTCCGGCTCCGGTATCTCCGCTATCATGCCGGCCGAGAAGCGCCCTTTGAGCCGGTCTTCAAATCCGGGGAGCAGTGTCGGGTGCTTGTCGCTGGAGAACACGATTTGCTTGTTGTTGTCGTGAAGCGCGTTGAACAGGTGAAACAATTCCTCCTGTGTCTTTTCCGTGTTGGCGATGAACTGCACGTCGTCCATGATGAGTACGTCGTACTGCCGGTACTGGTCTTTGAAGCTGTTGGCGCGACCCGCGCGCACCGAATTAATGTAATCAACGGCAAACCGCTCCGAGGTAACATACAGCACTTTTTTGTTTGCGTGCGATTTTTTGAAATAGTTCCCTACCGCTTGGATGAGGTGCGTCTTACCGTGGCCGGTTTGCCCATAGATGAAAAGCGGATTGTATGCAAGACCCGGTCGTTCGAGCACGGCCTTTGCCGCTGCGTGCGCGAGTTGGTTGAACGGACCCACGACGAAGGTTTCGAACGTATACCTCGGGTTTAAATTGTCGCGCTTGTCTATATAAAGAGACTGAAGATCGAATGAAGCATTTTCCGCCGGCTGAGGACGCGGCACCTTACGCTCTGCCGAAGGTGGTGTGCGGTGCACGACGTACTCAACGGTTCGTACGGTGTTGTCGAGACCGCGGAGCGCCTTCAGTATGAGCTTGTGGTGCTTCTCCATGAGCCATTCTTTCACGATTTTTGACGGGACAGCCACCTGGACGGTGCCCGTATCGCGCGAGGCGATGTCGGTGTTCCTGAACCACGTGCGGAACGATGCCTGCGATGTTCCCAATTCGATCTGAACGAGCGCATTTTGCCATAATTCTCTGTTTGTCGTCATAGTGTCATGCGCATGTCGTAAGCTCAGACATTATACGCGCCGTTTGTCTTCCGTGAAGCGTTCGCGATTTTCCGGATGGGGTGAACAACGTGTGGATAAAGTGGGGAGAAGTGCGGCGGACGGTTGCGTGCGTTTGCCGTCGCTGTCTGCGCGTGCTCGCGCAGCGCTGAATCTCGCCGCCGACGCGGCTGCGAACACGGCAAACGCACGCAACCGTCCTTGTTTGAGGTGGAAAGAGAAAAATGCTTGTAATTCGGTGCATTTACCCGTATAGTTCGGGTCATGAAACGCACGTACCAGCCGAAAAAGCGCAAGCGCCAGAAGACGCATGGGTTCCGCGTGAGGAGCTCCACGCCGACAGGCCGCAAGCTCTTACAGCGCCGCCGTCGCAAAGGTCGCGCCCGCCTTTCCGTGTAATGCCTCCCAAGCACCGTCTCACCGGAGCAGAAATGAGGAACACTCGAGCCGCTCGTCGCGTGAGCGGAGCTTTTTTCTCCGTTTCGGCCACCTCCGGCGGCAAAACCGCGCGCTTCGGCATAGTCGTTTCCAAGAAAGTCGCCGCGAAAGCCGTCGACCGCAATCTCATCAAACGCCGCTTCCGCGCTTCCCTTCTCAAGCATCTCGGCGTCGCTCCCGCCGGCACGTATGTATTCGTCGCCAAGCGTGATGCCGCCGGAGCCTCGTTCGCGGATATCCGCGACGATATCGCTGCGCTCATCAGCCGCTGTTAGCTTACTGTGTACGCGCGGCGGGATACGGTATACAATCGTTGAATTATGATAAGCGCCGTATTCGACACGCTCGTCTACAACCCGATATACAACGGGCTTGTTTATTTTGTAGGCATTCTACCGACTCACGATGTCGGTATCGCCGTCATCATCGTGACCATTATTGTCCGCATCGTGCTCTATCCGCTATCGAGGAGCGCCATCAAGACACAGATGAAAATGAAAGAGGTCGCTCCCGAGGTCGAAGAGCTCAAGAAAAGACTCAAAGATAAGCCCGAAGAGCAAAGCAAGGCAATCTTTGCACTGTACCGTGAGCGGGGGGTCAAACCGTTCTCCGGCTTTTTGCTCATTCTCATTCAACTCCCCATACTGCTCGGCCTCTACTGGGTATTCGCGCTCGGCGGATTGCCCGAAATACACACAGTCATCCTCTACCCGTTCGTCACAGTACCGGATGCCGTGAATATGGAATTTCTCGGTCTCATCAACATGTCGAGTCGCTCGCTCGTGCTTGCCGTGCTCGCGGTCGTCGCGCAGTTCATCTACACGCGCCTCTCCATGGGGCCGCGCGGAGAAAAGACGGCGACCGAAGCCTCGTTCAGCAACGACATGGCGAGAAGCTTCGATTTGCAGGCCCGCTACATGCTTCCTGTGATGGTCGGAGTTATCGCCTACTTCATAGCCGCAGCCGCGCCGCTCTACTGGATTACCGGCAACATCTTTATGATTGCGCAGGAGCTCATGACCGGTCGCCGCTTTGGACACTCAAAAAAGGGCTCAACATAGGGGTATTCGCACGGCGCGGGAAAATAGCGTATAGTGCCCCAATGGACCCCGTTAGAAGCTCCCCGGAGCGACTCTCGGTGGGACAACAATTTTTTATGACCCAATCAACGTCAGCTTCTAACGGGGTGGACACGTACGCCGACACTGTCGAAACAATCCTCAAAGAGATGTTGACCGCGCTCGGTGTTTCCTACAAGGGTGTCACCCGCACCGAAATCGCCGGCCAGACCATTTTCACGATAGAGACCGATGATGCGCGTACGCTCATCGGCGCGCACGGCGACACCATTTACGCGCTCGACATGCTCGTGAAAAAGATTTTGGAAAAGCGGCAACCGCTCGTAGAGGGAGCGGATAGTCCGATGTTCCTCGTTGACATCAACGACTACCGCGCGAAGCAGATAAAAGATTTGCAGACCAAAGCGCTCATGCTCGCGGAGCGCGCACGCTCTTTTCAATACGACGTGGAGCTCACGCCGATGAGTGCCTATGAGCGCCTCATTATTCACACAACGCTTCAAGATGCACCGAACGTAAAAACAGAATCACAAGGAGAGGGGCGAAATCGCCGCGTCGTCATCAAGTATTCGACGGAGTAACCGGTCTACTTGCCCCCGAGGTTTTGCAGAATATTTAAGTTGAGCAGTTGCGGATTGATTTGGTTGAGAATCAGGTACGTGCCGAGGAGGAGCATCAATCCGAGGACAACGTCACCGATGATTTCTTTTGCGCGCGCTTTGTTCCCCCACGCATCGCTCGTCATGTATTCATATCCCGCGTAGGCAATTCTGAGCACCGCGAGTATCGCGCCGATGGAAATTGCGGCGGTAAAGAGGCCGTTGAGAAATCCGGCGAGGCTTGTCGTGCCATAGAGCTGTCCCAGTTTTGACGAGGTGGGAGGAATCGCAAGCGCACAGAAACCCTTCCCGTCGCACAGCGGTGCCTCTGCGTGTACAGCCGCGGCGACGAATACGATACAAAACGCGAGTAACGCGAGGGCGACACGAACGTGTGAACGAAGCGATGTCATGGTGTTATGCGAAGCATCCAGAGTGATTTGTCGGCGGCGTTCATGAAAGCGATATAACTGCCGTTGCCGTCAATGGCAGGACGCTCAACGTCGAACGAGGTGCCGGAGTCAGGTGTGAACAGGCTTTGTGCGGTGCCGGCGGATACGTCTACCTTCCACCACGCATCCGACGTGTGCGTCGCGCCGCGGTACCATTCTTCCATATAACCGGCTCTCGTAGGCAGAACCTGCGGCACTGCACAGTAGGCAACGAGATCTTTGCCGGGGGCCCAGACACACTTCTCGGCAAGAGTACGAACGGTAAACCGCACCGGCGTGGTGCTTGCCGAAGTCTGCCCGAACAGGTTTACGCCGCCGGCCGAACTGCTGTAGATGAGCGCGGTAGAACCGGTGCGCGGCAATATCGAGAGACCGGGGGCGCTCACGAGGCTTTGCAGTGCGCCACCCTTGAGCGTGAATGCGTACCCCATGATACCGTCGGACGGCTGTTGCGCGACATACATGCGTCCGTCGGAGAGCCACCACACACGCCATTGCTGTAGCGTGGAAGCGAAGACGGGTTTTTGCGACGCACCCTTCCAATTTGCCGTGACACCGGCAGTGCCGCCCGTGGGCGTAGCCACGAGAAAGAACAGTTGTTGCGGAGAGCGCACGCTCACCGCTTTGATGTGTTGCGGCAAATAGGTACCGGCGAGCGGTACGGGACCCTCGGCAGTCGTCGTGCTTATCGTGCCGGCGTAGGTGGTGACAATGCCCGCGTCCGTCGCCGAGCGGAGCAAGACGGAGCCGTCGGATGCGAATAGCGCGTCGTATACCTTCGGGAACAATGTATTCGTGAGGCGGGTCACCGAGGATACGGACGGGTCCGCGAGTAAGACATTGCCCGACGAACGCTCGGCGAAGTACAGTTGGGTCGAAGACGCGGCAAAGCCCGCACCGGCAACCGGCGTCGCGGTTACTTTCCAGAGACGCGGCGCCGGATTACCGGACGCGGACTGTATGTCAGTCGAAGGAACAGACCCGGCGGAGTTTGTGTACGTGCTTCCTGCAGGCGACCCGAACGATGCGGCCGTGCCGAAGCCGCGCGCGCTGTCGTTTGCCTGTGTCGTCCTGACCTGCGAACGCACAAATACATACCAACCGAGAAGCCCACCGAGCACCATCACGATGACGGCGGCAACCGCGTACCTGAATAAATGGTGTGAAGCTGGCATACGACGTTATTGATGAAAGACGTCCCCGCCGGATGAACCGGCGCTACTCTTGTTGAACGTAACGCTCCACGAGCCCGCAGCACTCAGGAAATAATTCGACACATGCGTGAGCGAGAGATTGATGAGTGCCATAAGTCCGGTAGACGAGGCGGCGTTGACGGTTATTTCGTTGCTGTACGCCGCGTTGGTGGTGACGGAACTTTGATTGACCTGCCACTCGTATTGCAAACCCGTGTCGCCGGAGGAGACGGCGGAGGCGAAGTACGGAATTGCGATGAACGACATTTCGTTTTTCGGCACGAACGTGGTGACGCCAAGCGCCTGATGGTAGAGCACCCCGAACAGCGGATGGTCTTCGTACAGCATAAGCCTCGGCTCCGTATCGGGAATGCGCAGAAGTGCCTGCCCCGCAATGCTTCCGTCGACGGACGCCGCTTCCACTACAATCGTCTCCGTTCCGAAGAGGGTCGGTCCGTCGACTGTTATCGATGATTTACCGCGGCCGGAGAGGTTGCCCAGAACTTCGCTATCCCTTGTCCATGTGAAAACAATCTGGTTCGCGGGGATTTCTCCGCCGTCCGGACGCACAAAATGTGTGAGCGCGACAAGGTGCACGCGAGAACCCGCGGACGGCAGTGCGCGACCGTTGTAAAAAGGAGGGACGTACGAGTCGGATTCCCACAGGAGGTCGATGGAGGTCGGAACCACGGTCGCGGTAGCAAAAGCCGTGCCGCCCGCACTTGTGATGTCGGCCTGTACCTCGGTCTTGCTTCCGAGCGAGCCTGTCTTCACGTCGATGAACGTTACCGCGTCTCCTTGAGCCACCTCTTGCCCGTTGACCGTCCATGTAACAGAGCTCGAGCCGAGGTCGTACAGCGAACTCTGCAGAGTGAGTCTGACAGTGCTCTGCGGGGCCGGATACTGTGGAGAGAACGAAATAGAGAGAACGCTTTCCGCGCCCGGAATCGAGAACTGGGCGCGCGCCTGCGCGGGCAGATACGCGGGAGCGACCGCGCATACGATAACAACGACTGCGAGCGCGAGCCGTTTCATACCTCCCGTAAGGCGTTGCTTGAAGGAGCTTGCGGCGCGGGCGCGGTGTCGGTACCCGGCGCGTGAGGAGCGATGGGGCGCACCGGCGCAGGGACATCACTCGATTTTTCGAGATCCTGCTTCGCTTTTTTGATTGCGAGAATTTGCGACGGGTCCGAGGTGATGATTTGGTCTTCGGTATACGAGGCGATGACCTTGAGCGCGACGTGCTTGAGACCGGCGAAGAATATGCCCTCCCCCACGTCACTCTCGAGCAGTAGGTATTTCTCCTCGTCGGAGAGTTTGAACGTGCTCTGCACAAGGTCGACCGATGTCGGTGACTGACGCAAAAGAAGCTGGATGGAAGAGTTGGTTATCATCGGGATACCGTACGGGGAATTCAAGAAGTCCGAGACGTCCTGCGTGATGGTCGAAATGCCGAGGTAGTATTTGCGGCCGCGCTTTGCGATGGAGAAGAGGAACGACGCGGTGTCTTCGCTACGCATCATCCACCACGCCTCGTCGATGACGAGGAGGCGCTTGCGGAGCTCTTTGCGCACCTGATTCCAGATGTGGTGCGTAATGATGTACATCGCGACCGGCTTGAGGTCGTCTTCCATGTCGCGCACCGAGAAGACGACGAGTTTTTTGTTCATGTCAACATTGGTCGGGCGGTTCATGAATCCCGACCACGTGCCCTTGGTGTATTTGGAGAGACGTTGCACGAGAGATTCGCTCCCTTCCATGCCGGAGAGTACAAGCTCGAAGTCGGAGAGAAGCGGCGGCTCGACCTGCGCGAAGTTGGTATCCGAGGTGATGTCTTTGAGCGCGTAGGTTTCCGTTATCGCCTTGTCGATAACAGCGTCTTCCTCCGGCGTGAGCCCGCCGAGCATGATGCGGAAGAGCCCCACGAGCGTGATGATGTTGTTGCGTAGCACGTCGCTCGGATTTTCATCTTCGCGCGGAATGGCGAGGTCGAAAGGATTAATGTGGTGCTCGGAGGAAAGCGAAATGTTGAAGTAGCGCCCGCCGACGGTCTCGGCGAGGTATTCGTATTCGCGCTCGGGGTCGATGACGATGACCTCGGTATCAAACATGAGAGAGCGCAAAATCTCGAGTTTTGTCGTGTAGCTTTTGCCGGCGCCGGATTTTGCGAATGTCACGGAGTTATAGTTTTCGAGCGAGAAACGGTCGAAGAGAATCAGAGACGAATTGTGACGGTTGATGCCGTAGAGAATGCCGCGGTCCGACGTGAGGTCGAACGAGATGAACGGAAAGATGGACGAGAGCGGCGCGGAATTGAGCTTCGTGTGCACGTCGAGCTCGTCGGTGCACAGCGGCAGGACGGAGCGGAAGCCCTGTTCCTGCTGGAAGAGCGCGGGTCGGATGTACACGAGACGCGACTCGAGAATGGAACGTACATCGCTCTCCACTTTGTCGATTTCCTCGCGCGTGTTGCCGTAGATGGTGAGATAGAGTCCGACGTCAAAAATGCGCTCCTGCGCCTGTTGAAGGCTGTCGCGCAACTGTTCGAGGTCGGAGTACGCCGTGTCGAGCATCGGGTCGCGGACCATCCCCTTCTGCTCGCGTGTCGAAATCTGGCTCTGCACCTCGGCGACTTTTTTCTGGAATTTACGGAGCATTTCATTGGTATCCATCGGGTGTACGAAGATGGAGATGTCGATGACCTTGTCCATGTTGATGATGGGGGCAAACCATCCCGTCGTGAGGAATCTGGGGTATGAGATGACGAAGAAGGTGCGCGCGATTTTCTCGCCCAAGTCGAGTTCGCGCGAGTTTACTTTGAGCGCGTGCGGCGCGATGACGTCTTGCAGGTCGAGTACCCCCGTCTGGTAGATTTCTTCGGGTAGTACCGGCAAAATATCCGGTCCTGCGGCGGTTTTTTTCTTGAACGGAAGAAGGTCGCTGAATGCCATAGGAATAGGTTATAGGTTGTAGGTTGTAGGTTGTAGTGAGGGCATGGTGGTGTATTGTATTTTACTATTCCCTAATCCCTATCACCTATTCCCTGTCTCTACGGGCATCGGTTTTCCCTCCTCGCCGGGGTTGAACATTTTGTAGAGTAGCTCTATTGCTTCTTCGGTACCGAGTTGCACGGTGCGCACACCGGTACGCACGAGGCCCTGCTGGACGATAGATATGCGTTGCTCGAGCTGGGACACCTGCTCCTCGAATGAGTGGTCTGCCTCGCTCGCCGTCTGTTTTTTGCCGAACGGATTCAGCGCGCTTGCACCACCGCGCTTCGTGATGACCGCGGGCGAATACGGCACGACGACGAAGAAGTTTTTCGTCATGATATTGGCGGCCTCGGTGAAACTCTTGATGAATTCGATATATTCGCGGATTTGGATACGCATGAGGTCGTCGAGCTGTTCCTTGTATGCGGCTTCGAGTGTCGCGACGTACGGACGGATGTCCAGCATGCGCGACTGCACGAATATTTGCACCGAAAAGTCGAGAGAGTTGAGGAAATTTTGGAATTGCACGATGAACGCGGTTTGCTCATCCTCGCTCTTGAGTGCGAAGTTGATACTCGACGCGAGCAGGATCGCGCGCAGTCCGCCGTCTTTGAGGACCACGACGCCATCGCGTACTTCGGAAATCGGCACGAAGTCCTGTGTCGACTTGGCGTTTGCGCGCGGCGTCATGATTGGAGTTTCTGCCATAGGTTATTGCGTGACCGTACGTGTGCTCATGTGCGACAGGATTTCTTTTGGCGTGCGGACACCGGTGAGTGCGCTACCGCGCTCGTCGTCCCCCGCGGTGCCGGCGGCGATACGTTCTTTGATGTCGAGGCTCCATGCGAGCTCATGCAGTTTGCTGTCGGAAATCTTGGGGATGTACACATCGTTCCTCGTGGCGACTGCGGCTGTCTTCACCGCCCGTTTCTTGTTAGCGTTGTTCCAAAGGTACAATTTCGAGCGGATTATGTAGTAAAAACCATTCTCAAGCGCGATGATAAACGGGCGGCCGTTGAATTGGAAGAACGCAAGCGCCGCCGCGAGCGCTCCTACCCCGAGGATGAGCGGCGCGGCGAAATAAATGGGCAGTAATCGCCACAGTACGTAGGCCATTCCGAGTCCTCCGGCGATAAAAATGAACTGCCTGAAGGTCAGGGGCCCGAAAATCTTGTCTTCGACTTCTATAAATTGAGGAACTTGGAATTGCATGGCTCTATAAGTATACCAAGCGCATGCACGCGGCCCTGCTGTTATTCGATTTGTTCTCTATACGGGTCCCCTTCTACTGTTTTTCGCTCGTGACTGGGCGCTGAAACATACGAGGGGGGTGCGGCGGGAGCGCGTTCCACCTTCACGGTTGGTGCGGGTGCGGGTGGTGTGGCGGCTACCACGGAGCCCGTGGCTTGTAGCTCGTAGCCAGTAGCAGGAACCGGACTCTTTTTTTCTACCGGCTGCAGGCTTACGACTACCGGCTGATTTTCCGATGCGTCGGCAAGGATGCGTGTGCGCATGTCCTCCACCCCGCTCGTCGCCTTCGCGACAGCACCGGGATGTTCCAGCTGTCGCTCAAGCTCCTGTCTGATTGGCTCGAATACGACCTCCGAGATACTTTGTACGAGTGCTTTTGCAGTTTCTTCGGGTACGTGCACCTTGTCTCTGATGTTTTGCATGAGCTCGCCGGAATCGTCGATGCCGAGAAGCGTCATCTGCACTTCGTTTTCGAGAGCGGTCCATTGGTCGAGATGCAGTTTATGTGTCTCCGCAAGCTCACGCAGGTGCTTCTCGACGTCGGCCGACACGATTGCTTCCTGCACGACGCGCGGCAGTTTTTTGAACTGCTCTTTTATCAAATCGTCGTATTCCTTGTCGTCGTTCATATGTGTTAGACGCGCCCGTGTCCGCCTCCCGGGCTCGGCGGTGCGGTGTGCTCTTCGGGTGCAGGTGTGTGTGCTGCTGGCGCTCCGCTCGGCTTCTCTTCTTTGTGTTCAGCCGCATGGTCGTCTTTCGTCATTTCTTTAAAGGCATCTCCATATTTCTCCTTGAAGCGGTGCTGTTCGGCCATCTTCCCGGCCTCTTTCCCGCCTTTCGTGGCAAGCTTGGCACGGCTCGCCGACGTCAGGCCGGTAGAATGAAGCAGCATTGCCGTAAGACTCGATTGGATATTTTCTTTTGCGATATCTCCCACATCCTTATATGCTGCGGCCGGAATTTTGCCTGTTGCTCGCGCGGCAGTCTCGGCGTCGGCAGCGGCATCTTTGAACATTCGTCCTGCGCGTTGCGTCGCGGCGCTCGCCTCTTTAATTCGCTGTCCTTGCTCACGCATCTGTTCGTTCGCACGTCGGCGAGTTTCGGCGAGCTCCCGCTCCGTCTCAGCGACCCGCCTTGTCGCCTCGCCGTGGTCGCTTGTGCCCGCAGTGAGGGCGTCTCTCGTTCGCTCGTGAGTGATCAGCTTTGTCTCCAGGTCTTTTATAGCTTCGCCGAAGCTTTGCGCCGTCGCGTCCTTGTCGCGACCCAAGACCTTGACCAACTCCTCGTTTTCTTTTTGTGCTTTTTCTGATTCAGCATAATGCTGTGCGAGACCGGCGTTTTCTTTGAGCGCCTGGTCGATACCCTTTTCCTTTATTTCCTTTTTCTCGTCGGCGCTCAATGCCATGCGCTGTGCCGCTTCACCGGTGCGCTTCAAGAACGCTTTTTGTGTTCCTTCGAAGCCCTTCAGCTCCTTTCCTACCAAGTCATCAACTTTCTTGCCCGCGGTGCCGGCAACGGCCGCGCCGAAACCGGTGCGCATCAAATTGAAATCACGACCCGCAACGCCCTTAAATCGCTGTGCGCCAAAGTCATACATGCGTTTTGCAAAAGCATTGTCGGTAGTTTTTGAGCGGTTTTGCAGGCCCTGGCTAATGCCAAGCCCGGCGCGGCCGACCGTCTGTCGTCCGAGGAATCCGCCGATACCGGCGATTGCCCCGAGACCGAGTGCGGGGATCATCGCGGCAAAGTTGAAGCCCGTGATAGAGGTAGCGAAACTACTCGATAGTTTGAATGAGGCAAAAAGGAGTCCGAGAATGATGATGTATCCGAAAAGCGCACTCATATTCCCCGCATTCGTCGGGTCGTTGATTAGCGCGCCAAGAGACCCTTCGGCTGGGCGTAGCTTGTCCGCGAGGCTCATGGTTACCCAAAGGAACATCATGAGAAGCGGAGCGAAGAGTGCGGACTTGAGAAGGCTATTCCACCACGTGCCCCACCCATATGATCCCTGCATTGAAACGGGCAGGAGATAAGACGCGAACGCAAGCGATGATGTAATAAGCAAGAAAACAATAAGTATTGCCCGACTCACCAGCAAGAAACTGCCATAGAGCAAGACAAGTGCGACACCGAGTAACAATGTTGCCGAAAAGACACCGTGAAGGATGGCTACCCATCCGTTGTTCACATTATCCGCCCCTGTCTTGAGCGTGTTGAACGTGTTACCTATACTCGTAACGCCGAGGTAATTAATAAATTTACCGGCGATACCGTCTTGTTTGAATTCGATGGCCTTGTCGGTAACAACAGATTGTGTACTGCTGAGCTCCCCGACGGGGGAGGCGCTATTTCCCTTTAGGCCCCCAGCTGCGTTGTAGAACTGATAGGCGAAGAAGTTGGAGCCGTCGATAATCATCTTTGTGAATAACAGACTAAAGTTGATGAGAACCGCAATGATGAGCGCTTTGGCAAGCATTTTTTTTGCCCCGAATTCGTGATTACCTAGAATGGTGGAAATAGCGATAAAGGTGAACAAACCGATGATGAGGATGTTGGCGATATCACGAAAGACTGTCCATGTGGCGTTGATGGCGTCAAGGACCTTGGGAGTTAAAAATCCATTCTCGGCACCAAACGCGACGACCGTGTAATACAAAAGCCAATTGAACACAATGCCTGCCACCTGGAGAAGCCATGCCGAGAGCGTGATCAGGACAGACCCGAGGCCCGCCATCGCGGCGCGGAATATACACACGGGCAGGTTAATTATTTGGTTCGTCGCTCCTTCACATGAAGTTGTACCGGGTGTTACAACTTTTCCTTTCCCTGTCGGCGGTTCCGTTGAAGCAGAACCGTCATCGGTGTTAAAGCATTGATAACTATTTCCGGTTGCGGGGTCTAACATGCTCCCGCCACCAACCGTACCCCCGCTTTGTATTTGCCAGAGAGAAAATCCTTGAGCACAGCCAAAGCCCGTTGGCGCACTGTCTCCCGCGTACACATATACAATCCCGCTGGGCGCGGTGCATGCACCGGTGTCCGTGTTCAATCTGCCGTTGAGTGGACATGCACTAGCTGCGGCGCTTGCTGTTCCGGGCAACCAGAGGATGATAGTCAGCAGTGTGATGATGCAGCTGGCCACAATAACCCCCGTCTTTTGATGAGCTGAAGTCATACTTACGGCCATAGGCATGAGGTGCTCCCCTCTCTCCAACAGTCTTTCCAAGCATCCACGACTGGCTGTCTGGTGACGTTGCACCATCCGGTCTTGGTGTTGGTCGAATCCGCCCACGCCGCCACGGTGTCGGTGACAAGCTGGTCGAGCGTGCCCGAGCCGCCGTTTTGACCGACGAGCGTACCGGCCGCGCTCTGCTCGTTCGTCACGTCCTGCGGCGTGTGGAATACAATACCATCGTTGGCGAGCCTGTCGAGCGCCTGAAGCGCGGCGAGCTGGGCGGTATACGACGATGTGTCAGTGAGCTGTGCGATGAGGACGCTTATTTGTGTGAGAATGATTTGCGACGAGCTCGCGACCTGCTGGTGCACCCGCTGGTAGGCGGCGACTTGCGACGCGTCCAGCGCTTTTTGCGTGAATTGGAAGGTCGATGTCGCCACTTTGTACCTACTACCACCGTCATCCGTACACGTGTTGTCGGAGGCGAGCGAGGACGAGCAGACGCTACTTACGACGAGTTTCCAGCAGGCGTTCTCTTTGACTTGGAGCGCTTGCGAAATGGCTTTGATTTTGTCGAGAATCATTTTTGCAAAGCCGAGTATCTGGCTTTCGATTTTTTGTTGTGCCACGAGTATTCCGATGCCGGCGTTGATGGCGCTGTTGCGGAGTCCCTGCGCGGACTGCGACACCACCTGATCAAGGTAGCTCGGTATGCCGCCGGTCGACTTGGTGAGACCGACGAGACCTTTGTTGTCGCCGATGACCTGTGAGGTAATGCCGGCAAACAGCGCGCCCACCATTTGGTCGATGTCGTTCGCCCGCGAGAGCTGGTCGAAACCGGTCTGCAGTGCCTGCAGAGCGTTTTCCCCCACGATGTAGCCGGGAGTGAGCACGATGGGGTTACCGTCCGCGTCGACGCCCATGATGGGATAGTTGCCGTTGTCCCACTCGAGTCGCGTGAGCATGTTGTTGACCGCGTAGGCGGCGGAGCCGAGGACCTGCTCGTTGGCGATGCCGTAGGCAAATATCGGGTCGCACGCCGGATTTTGCAGTGCGGAGAGTCCGGCCCACGCTCCGCCATCGGGGTTGCCTTTGTAGACGGAATTGAGATTGCCGGAGTATGAGCAACCGTACGCCGCGCTGGGCTTGTTGCGCGCGGCCATGTAGTTTTGCACCACCGCACGCGAAACGGCTTGCCTGAGCGCCGGGTTGAGAGTGTTGAATTGGCCGCTCTGCGTGTAGTCGAGAACCGCTTTGTCAGCGACGGCCCTGGATTCGAGCGGAATACTCTGCGAAAAGAGCGGCTGGCCGTTGCGTCCGCGTTGGTAGGCGACGAGGATTTGTCGTTGGAGATTTGCGGTCGCATTTTCGCGCATTCTGTCCACAATGCCGCGCAGGACGCACTCCTTGTAGACGAGATAACCGGTATTCAAGGTGACCGCCGCGTCGTTGACCGGCACGAAAGCTCCGCCCACCGCCGAGAGCGCGCCGACCGACATGGAATATGAACCGGTCTGGCTGCAGCCGAACACCCCCTCTCTCGAGAACGACGGCGAAGATCCGTCGGACTGCGCGAAAACAAGCGTGGGCGCAAGGACAAACAGTGCTATGAGTATGCCGCTTTGAATTCTCACCCCGTTAGAAGTCATTGGCAAAAAATAATTCCGTAAATTATTTTTTGTCCGCTGCTCTCCATGTTGCATTACAGTATCTCCCGTGGGTCGTACGGGGGTATTGCGTATCTGGTTCTGACTTCTAACGGGGCTCATGGTGTCTTCTGGCCGTAATAATTGGAAAGCGCGTTGAACGAAGTGTACATGTCCGTTTCGGCTTGGTTGAACGTACGCAAGAGCGCGGCGGAGGCGAGCGGGTCCGCGGCATGCGTCGCCATCTGGTCAAGCGTCGCGGAGAATTTCTCCATCGCGTTCAGAATATCTTTGTGATAATTTACCGCGTCGCGCGGGATGGTGAGCGCGGCCGCGCCTTCCGCGGCCGCGCGGTAATTTGCCGCCGCAGAGGAGAGTTGGCCGAGATACTTCGTGTCCGCGGTTTCGATATATTTGCCGTACAGTTCCAATTCCGCGCCGGTGTTTTGTAACAGCGGCGCGAGCGCCGCGCGCAAATCACTCCGGTACGTAAGCATGCGGTCGTAGGAAACGTCCGTGTCTGTTTTGAAGTCGGTCGTCGAGTATGTTTTGTACAAAATGTTCGCGCGGAGATTCGCGGCGATGTCAGCGGACGCGTTTTGTCCGGTCTCCGTGGTGTACGTTCCCCTATCCTGCAGGCCGGCGTATTGCCCCACCATCTCGGCGATTACAATATGGCCGATCATTGCGATACTGTCGGTCGTCGAAGTCGCTGCTGGATTGTTTTCCGTATTCAGTCCGAGTAATGTCATTTCCTGTTGCCAGTCGGCACCATCGGCCGCGGCTGTCTGTGCCGCCGGTATGGCGACAAATGCGAGCACCTGTCGGTTCTGATGCATGAGTGAGGAAATCTGGGAGACCGAGACGCCGAGCAAGAGCACCACGGAAAGTGCGGCAGTTACACCCAGCGGGGACCGGAATATTTGTTGCAGTACGCGCACAGTACAAGTATACCCCGTGAGATAACGCGTTTCCGTGTGTTTGCCCAGTCGGAATGGGAGAGTGAATCGTTTTGCTTGCGCGCCCCGAGTATCTATCTCACAGGGCGAGCCCCGCTCCCCTGTTGCGCGGATTCTCGACTACAGTCCGGCATTGCCGGAGAAATTGAACACCGACCCCGGGTCCTGCGGTGCAAATCTCACACCTGCACCCGAGAAAACGTTCGCGAGCGCGACGTAGTTGCGCCCGAGCCGTTCGGCGGCGGTGTTGTAGTCCTGTATAGCGGTGATGAAGTCTTGGTCGCTCTGCGCGTCGGGCACGCGCGAGAGCTTGATACCGGCTTCTATGTAACTCTCCGCGAGAGCGGTATGCGCCGAAGACACAATAGAAGGGACGGCTTCGATTCCTTGTAAGGTTTTACCGGCCGCCTGCAATGCCGTGCCGATATCGCGCACCGCCTGCGCTTTTTGCGGGTTTTGCCGGTCGTTCAATTGGTCCGTGAGCACCTGTCCGGTATTCGCGCCGGCGGCCTCGTATGTGGATATGTACGAGCCTACATCGTTGCCGTATTGATAGAGCGATTCCTGCAGTGCGCTTCGCTTCGGTCCGGGTGTCGTCGTCGCGACCAGCCCGCTCGGAATGAAAGAATACGCGAGACTCAGATCCGGCCGGCCCGAAACAGGTGCCGCCGCGGTGTCCGCGTTTGGTTGAGAAAGTCCCGCGATGAACAGAGAAATATCAAACCCTCCACTTGTCTCATTTTGTTCGCCGGTTTGCTGTTGCGGACGCAGGGCACTGAATACCGGCGTGTTCCCGCCGCCGATGGTCTCTATTTGTGTGCCCACCGTAGCTCCGGGTGCATACGATGTCGGATTGAGGAAAGCGTCCGGTCCGCCTCCCCACACTTGCAGATTGCCACCTTGCGGTTGTGATGCACGGTACCCCACCACGAGTATGCCGAACACAAGGAACGCACCCGCCGCAATCAGGGCGGATAGGTACGGGTGTAGGCGTGCCCATCCCACCCCGTTAGAAACAGGTCGCGGTCGAAAGTCTTGCGGGTCGTTAAAGTCACTCATACTTGTATAGGTTTGTTCGACTGGAACGGGATTGCCGCCGAGCGACCGCGGTTTCTAACGGGGTCCATATATAGAATAAGTATACCTCGCAAGACCACGCGCCGTGTCTGAAATACCGTATACTACATGCATGCGTGCACCGGCTACAGCAGTCGCGATAGTGACCCTTCTCTTCCCCGCACTCGCGCTTGCCTTCCCGTTCGGCGGCCAAGCCTCGCAAGTTTCCCCCTGCTACAACAACGCCATCATCGCCTACGTCGGCCCGCCGCGCGGCGGCGTGTACATATGGACGCCGTCGACAAAGACGTACAAAAACGGTCCGCCGACGCACGCGGGTCAGTGGCTTCTCGGCCTCGCGGGGGCGCCCTACTACTGCATTATCTCAATTCTTCCCATCGACGTCCGTGCCGGCATCATGATTACGATGCTTGGGACAAGCCAGTAACAAAAAGCTGCCTGCGCAGCTTTTTGTACTTGGCTTGTCGACCGGAGCGATGCGCCGCAAGCTTGCGGCGCCGCGAGGTGGGGCTGCGACCGAGCCGCGCGACGGCGCGGCGAGAGTTGTAGCCGAGCCATATGTTTTTCCCGCGACGGCGAGGAAATTATCTGTGACCGAGCAGTAGTTGAGTTATAGATTTCCACTTCTCAAGCGGCACATTCTCCGCCCGTGCTTTCGCAGAGATGTCGCACGCGAGTAGTGACTCGTTCACGCGAGCTTTATCGAATATCACCGAGAGATTGTTCGCAAGCATCTTTCTTTTGGAAGCAAATCCCGCGCGCACCACACGGAAGAAGTCTTCTTCCGATATGGTGTCAAAGAATTTTTTCGAGATGTCAGTGATGGCGAGTATCGCAGAATCAACCGAGGGCGGCGGTGAGAAATGCGTGCGCGAAACTTTTTCCACAAGTCGCGGTGTGCCGTACGCTTTCACGGAAAGAGAGAGAATACTCTCTTTCGTGACCCCGAGCGCAGTCGAGGGGTGACCGATGATACGTTGTGCAACCTCTTTTTGCACAAGCAGTGCCATGGCGCGCGGTTGTATCGTAGTCGTCAGAAATTGCCGGATAATTTCACCGGTGATGTAGTACGGAATATTCGCCGCCACCACATACTTGGTAAGCCCGAGATTCTCCGGCGTCGCATCGCGCACGTCGCCGGCAACGAGTCGCAACCGCCCGCTCGCAATGTCCTCGGCAAAAGTTTCTTTCAATTGTCCGACGAGCATTTCGTCTTTCTCTACTGCGACGACAGGCCCGAGAGTGAGCAGTTCTTTGGTCAGGATTCCCTTGCCGGGACCTATTTCAAGAAATGTTTCTCCATCACGGATGGCGGCGGCGTATGCGAGCGAACGCGCGGCCCAGCCGTGTTTCAAGAAGTGCTGTCCGAGTCTTGCCCCGTTAGAAGCTCTACGCGCCATAGTTTTTTATTATATGCTCTGATATTCCGATTCGCTCCGTTGAACTTGATTGTAAAAGGCTTCTAACGGGGCGGGCGCCACGCCGTGTCATATTTGTATTTCCTCCTCTTTCTCCTGCGAGGCGAACAGGTTGATTGTTGTGAGGAGCCGTTGGTCGATGTCTTCGAGAAATTCCGACGGCAGTGTGTACTCGCGCGAGCCGTACTTCATGCGGGCGGAGGCATAAGTGAGAAACAGCTGTTTGCGCGCTCGCGTAAGCGCCACATACAAGAGCCGCCGCTCTTCTTCGGGGTCGCGGTCGGAATCGCCCCCCGCCTGCGCGCCGCGCGCGGGCAGGTCGCGCAGCGACGGAAAAAGCCCCTGTTCAAGGCCCGTAACGAAGACGGCATCAAATTCAAGACCCTTTGAGGCGTGTACGGTCATGAGCGAGACGGCGCTCTTTTCTTCCGGCAGTTCGTCCTGGTCGCTCTGCAGCGCGGCTTCTTCGAGTAGTCGTTCGATGCCCGATGGCGGCAGTTCATGGTCGTACTTCGTCGCGAGGTTCACAAGCTCGTGAATATTTTCGAGACGCTCCTGCGCTTCGTCATCAGATTTCGCCGAGCGTTTTGCCTCGTACATTTTTCCCATGCCGCTCGCTTCCACTGCATAGCGCACGGCCTCGGAGGTCGGTAGTGTGTCGATGGCATGTTTGATGCGCGCGAGCGTGTCGCGGAATGCCGCGACTTTCGCGCGGGCCGCAGCCGGAAGAGCCGCGTCTTCGCCGCGCAACATCTTGTCGACGGTCACCTTGCCGATACCGCGCGGCGGCACGGCAACCGTGCGCGCGATATCGTTGCCGCTTTGCGGATTCATCGCGGCGCGCAGGTAGCTGAGCACGTCTTTGACCTCCTTGCGCTCGAAGAATTTCGTGCCGAGCACGCGATACGGAATGCCGAAGTGCAGCATCGCCTCCTCGAGCGCGCGGGATTGAAAATTTTCACGGTACAAGACCGCTATCTCGCCGGCGCTCACCCCCCGCCCGATCGCCTCCTGTGTGATTTGCGCGACAAACCACGCCTCGTCGATTTCATTCTGTGCCGGATAGAGTGCGATTGGCTCGCCCGTCGGGTTGTCGGTGAAGAGGTGCTTCGGACGGCGGCGAAGATTTTTTTCTATGACGGAATTCGCGGCGGCGAGGATGGTGCGCGTCGAACGGTAGTTCTGTTCGAGTACGATGACGCGCGCGCCGGGGAACGACGCTTCGAATCCGAGCAGGTGCTCGATGTCCGCGCCCCTCCAGCTGTAAATGTTCTGATCGGTGTCGCCGACGACACAAATGTTTTTCTTCTCCCCCGCGAGGATGCGCGCGATTTCGTACTGCGATTTATTGGTATCCTGATACTCGTCAATGGTGATGTGCGACCAGCGGTTTTGCAGAAGCGAGCGTACCCGTTCGCTCCCGCGCAGGAGCGCAAGCGTGCGCAGGAGTAAATCGTCGAAGTCGAGCGCGCCGTCTGCCGAGAGTGCGCGTTCGTACTCTTCCCACACGCGGGCGACGGCTTTCTCCCGGTATGTCTTCGCGCCCTGTGCATACATGTGCACGTCCACCCCGTCGCCTTTCTGTCGCGAGATAGCCGAGAGCATGCTACGCGGCGCCCATTGCTTGCTGTCGAGCTTCTCAAGCACCGCTTTGATGGAGCGGATACTGTCGTCGCGGTCCCAAATGACGAACCCGCGAGGAAGCTTGGCCTCGGCGTGGAGTTCGCGCAGGAGCCGGACACCGAGCGCGTGGAAGGTACACACCAGCGGTTTACCCTGAGTGTATCGAAGGGCATTACCTAGCAATGTTTGGATTCGAGAACGCATCTCACCGGCAGCTTTGTTGGTAAAAGTGACCGCCAATATCTTGTGTGCCGGTACCCCTTTCTCTATCAGATGTGCAATCCGGTGTGTGATGGTCTTCGTTTTGCCCGCTCCGGCTCCCGCGACGATAAGAAGCGGCCCTTCCGTATGCAGGACCGCCTTTTGTTGCTGGTCGTTGAGTCCGGTCGGCTTTGGCATGGGGGGACTATAGCACAACGAAGGTGTCCATAGTCGAAATATGGCTCTACATAAGGGTTTATTCATTTGACACCCCCGGTTATCCACCGCCATACCCGAGTATGAATTGACTATGAATGGGGGGTCGGGTAGGGTGAATGGAACGGAGGCATATACCGAAACGCAGGATGGCTACTCTCTCAGAAAGGTGAGGTTTTGAGCCAAATTACAGCCTGTCTGACCGTGCAACCGTCAAAATTGGCTTATTGTCTAGCGAAACAAGGGCAAAGTAAAAAGTATCCTTTTTACTTTGCCGAGTGAGTGACGACAAAAGGCCTCCAAATCGGCCTATTTTAAGGAAAAAAACAGCATCTACCCCTGCGGGTGACTCTCCCGCATTCCGGGTACACAAACGTAGAAATCTCGTCCCGGTGGCGGTTTCTCTTATTTCCCTTCTGATAACCGTCGGTACCTTCGTGCCCGCCACTGCGCGGGCCTCTGTTTTTGGCGACATTCTCAAAGTACTGATGGGCTCGCCGGCGCAAGCCGATACGGCACCGGGCGGCGGCAATGTGCAAACGATGGCGCTTCTGCGGCCGGCGATGAACATTGACCCGTCGGGCGGTCGCGGAGGGGGCGATGTCACGATTGTCGATGAGTCCGCACTCATGCCGAAGGAGGGCCCCGCTGGAACGCCCACCGAGTATGACAGGCCGAAGAACTCGACCATTAGCCTCTATACCGTCGTCGAGGGCGACACGCTGAATGGCATCGCCAAACTCTTCAGGGTATCTCCCGACACCATTCTTTGGGCAAACGATTTACCCCGCAACGCCGTACTTAAAGTCGGGCAAATGCTCGTTATCTTGCCGGTTACCGGCGTGCGATACACCGTAAAGTCGGGCGATACGCTCGCCTCAATCGCAAAGAAGTTCGGCGCAGACGCGGCAGACATCGGCAATTTCAACGGCATCGACGAGAGTATGGTCATCGCAGGCATGAAACTTATCATTCCGGATGGCGAGATTGCGGTCGCTGCGGTCGTCGCCGCTCCAGCCTCGACCAAACCGGCGAAGAGCATCTTGGCCGCGACACTCAATGCACACACGGGTACGACAGCGCAAGTCGACTACTACATAGTCCCGCTCGCGCACTACGTAAAGACACAGGGTATCCACGGATACAACGGAGTCGACCTCGCCGCCCCGGTCGGCACCCATGTCCTCGCTGCAGCTGCGGGCACTGTTCTCATTGCCAAGGAGGGTGGATGGAACGCAGGTTATGGCAACTATGTCGTCATCAAGCACGGAAACGGTAGCCAAACACTCTACGCGCACTTGTCGTCCGTTTCGACTTACGTAGGAGCGACGGTTGTTCAGAGCCAGGTCATCGGCACCGTAGGAAGTACCGGCAAGTCGACGGGCCCGCATCTACACTTCGAGATACGCGACGGTATCCGCAACCCTTTCTAGCGCAGTGCTACAAAAATAACAATATGAATGAGGTTATCTTGGCAGTCCGTTTTCTTTTACGTTTCCTTTCTTAACCGAAAAAGGGCTGATTTGCGCCGATTTACGGCGCCTGCTATCATGAGTCAGTCATGGGAAGCAGAATCAGTGCAGATGTAATCGTTGACCTTCAATACGGAGATTGCGGTAAGGGCAAAGTCGCGCACCACCTCGCTCGCAGCAAAAAATATACTCACGTGCTCCGCTACAATGGCGGGTGCAACGCGGGCCACACCATTTTTCATAAAGGAAAGAAATTCGTGACGCACCACATTCCGGCAGGCGTCTTTTTCGGTATTCCATCCATCATCGGGCCCGGCTGTGTCGTCGACCCGCTCGCCTTCAAGCGCGAAATCCGTTCGCTGGAGAGCGGCGGCATCAAGACGAAGGGCATGGTGTTTATCGCACGCAACACGCACACCATCACCGCGGCGCATCGCGCGGAGGATGGCGTGGACAAGAAGATCGGCACGACCAGACGCGGCAACGGCCCCGCGTATCGCGATAAGTACGGACGCACCGGCGTGCGCGCCGACAAAGTGGCGGCTCTCAAGCCCTATCTCATCGACCTTCCGAAAGAGGTGTTGGATAAAAAGAATGTCCGCATTCTCGCGGAAGGCGCGCAGGGATTCGGACTCGATATCGATTGGGGCGACTACCCGTTCGTCACCTCGTCGCACTGCACCGTGGGCGGCGCTGTTTTGAACGGCATCCCCGCTTCCGCGGTGCGCGAAGTATGGGGCATCGCAAAAATGTACGAGACATACGTCGGCGCGAAAAAGTTCCAACCCAAGGGGGATATTTTCAACAAAATCGGTGACGTCGGCGAAGAATTCGGCTCCACGACCAGCCGCCGCCGGCAGACGAATTGGATGAACATGCAATTGCTCGAGCGGGCCATCCGCATCAACGGCGTCACGCACATCGTATTCAACAAAGTGGACGTTCTGCGCACCGTTGGAGTGTGGGCCGTCATTGACGCGGCTAAAACTTCCGACAGAGCCGGAAGTTCGCCCGACGCTTCGCGTAACGAAGCGTTTAGGGGCAAGGTCAAGAAGTTTACGGGCGAAAAGGAAATGAAAGCCTTCATCCTCAAACGCCTTACCTCCCTCGGCCTCAAAAAGAGCCGCATCTTTTTCTCCGAAAGCAAAGAGACTATTTGATACAAACCCCAATATTTAAGAAAATGATGAAGTATTGAGATTACGCGTCACCGCAAAAGAAAAGAGCCCCGCTTGCAGCGGGGCTCAAGCCAGCTTGAACCTAGGACGTAGCTGTTACCCAGCTTTGGCTAACAGGTCGTCCAACTTCTTCTCGAGCGCTTGCAAATCCGCGAGCTTGCCCTCTTTCCCTAGGCCGATTGCAGTTTGGATTGCCTGTCCCTCGACGCTCTTTGGAGGAACGAAGAACTCCCACGACTGGAACGGGATTCTTTTTTCTTTGATCGTGAATCCCGGCGGTAGGGTTCCCTTCCATGAAATCATGCCCGTGAACTGTCGCTTCTCCAGGCGAGAGAGGTCACTCGATTCCTCGTCCTCGAGCTTCTCTTTTGACCCCTTGTCGGATACCACGCCGACCCGGAATTTCAGCCTCGAGAGCAGATTGACGATTTGCTGCGCAAGGAACAGTTCGAATTGGATGATTGGCCCCTCCGGTCGATTTGGCTCGCATTGGAACGCCGACAGATGTAAGTCACTCGTCTGCTGCAGGTCAAAGAGTAGCTCACCTGGTCTTTGCCCGCATCCATACGGCGGCGGAGGTTCGTGTTCATGACTTTGCCATCGCTGGAAAAGTCCATCCTTGAGAGGATCAACCCCCTCTCCATCACATGGACCAAATGTTTTGCGCGCCGGCTTGAAGTACATCCCCGTGCTGCGGCGCGTGAAGGTGTGCCACGTAACGCGGAACCCGGAGTCTTGGGTCTCGCCCTCTTCGTCTTCAACGAGCACTAATCCGGTGTATTGCCACGTGATCTCGCGAAAACGCGGCTGGAAGCGCCGGAACAACGCCAGCGCGCTCGTGTCAGTGTTTCTAGTTTGGGGCATCGTGTTCCCTTTCCGTTTGATTAGAGGTGCCTACCTTGCGGCGGGGCTCCAGTCATATTGACGTTACTTCGCCTTTCTTTCGTGAAAAAGCGCGCCGGATTCCTCCCCGGCATCCAGCGCGCGAATAGTTCTTAGTACTCGGCACGGGATACAAGAACATACTCACGGTTACGGTTGTCCAAACTTCTTCAGCAGGAATGTATAGGTCGTTTTTTTATTCCGCAGCGTGTCCAGGATTGGTTGGAATCGTTGGTAAACTACCTTTGGAACATCCGGATCCGGATCTGCGGCCAAATAGCATTCCGTGATCCTCAGTTCCACCTTGCCTTTTGATAGCCTGGCAATGAGCGCCCATGTGTTGGAGATGTCTTCACGCTCGTCGCCATGCCAGTATCGATGGGTAATAGTACGCGTGCCGTAATCCGTGCACGCTATGGGTCTAAATCCGCTAGGCCACCAGCCAGTATCAAGAACTCGATCTTTCATGTACTGCTTGAACTTCGCATCCTTGTTCATCATTGTTTGGAGGGCGGCGGCGGTGCGTTGTAAGGGCTTGGCACGACGCGCACGTTCTTCACGCGCGGCCTGTCTTTTGGCCTCCGCTTTCCTTTTTGTCTCTGCGGCATCCTTCGAACGTGCGGCGATTTCTGCCGTTACCACCTCATCGAACGTACTCTTACGAGTTTTCGTTTTTGACATCTCTTGCTCCTTGCGCTGTTAGATGGTTGTCAAACAACTCCCCGTCCCTTCCCATTAGGTTATTCGCGGGCGCATGCGTCAATAATATTCAGGAATAAAACAGCTTTTGGCTTTACGCATCACTTCTAGCTTGCAAAATAAGGGCTTCGGATATACATTGTATGTCAAGAATTGTTGACGTTTTATGGAAAAAGAACTTCGGAAACTCGGTCTTGAGGAAAAGGAGATACAGATCTACCTCTGCTGTCTTGCGCAAAAAATGCCCACGCCGACGCTCGTCGCCAAACTGACGGGCTTGAAACGTGCCACCGTGTACTTCTACCTCGAACGCCTGAAAGAAAAGGGCCTCATCGAGTGGGAGGTTCACAAATCGCGCAAGCGCATCGCGCTGGTCCCTCCCCGCAGGGGCCTGAAGCGGTACATCGCACAGCAGAAGGAGCAGCTTGAGCAGAGCGAAGATGTGGTAAAAGGCATTTTGGCTCATATGGAGCAGATCAAGCAGGAAAATATTCCAGGCTCAAAGGTATACCACTATGAGGGACGAGAGGGCGTGCAGTTCGCGATAGACAAGATGCTCTCTTCGCGAAAACCGCTCTACTGGTTCGGCTCTATGGAGCTTCTCGTCGCTGCGGCGGGCGGAGCGGAGGCATGGTACAAGGTGTTCACCACGAGACGTTTGCAAGAAGGTACAATCACATTCGGCATCACCGACCGCCGGATACTGAGCTACCCGCAATTCAGCGACATGAAGGAGGCAAAACGCTCCTACAGATTTTTGGAAGACGACTTTGAAATTCCCGCGACGCTTGTTCTATTCGGTGATTCTATATGCCTTGGGTCCAAACAGAACAATGAATTGCGGATGGTATTGGTAGAGAATGCGATGATGGCTCAGACCCTCACGTTTATGTATAAGGTGCTCTGGTCGAGGCTGTCGGAGGAGGAGTAAGTGGCGAAGAATTCGGTTCGACGACCGGTCGCCGCCGCCAGACGAATTGGATGAACATGCAATTGCTTGAGAAAGCAATCCGCATCAACGGCGTCACGCATATCGTATTCAACAAAGTGGACGTTCTGCGCACCGTCGGCGCATGGGCCGTCATCGACAATAACAAGGTCAAGAAGTTCAAAAGCGAAAAAGAAATGAAAGCCTTCATTCTCAAGCGCCTCGCTTCGCTCGGCGTCAACAAAAACCACGTCTTTTTCTCCGAATCAAAGGAGCGTATTTAGAGGTCGCGTTGGCGATACTGCAGAGCTTCGAGCATGTGCGCGGGCTCGATAGTCTCCGACTCGGCGAGGTCGGCAATGGTGCGCGCGAGCTTGATGGTGCGATGGTAGCCGCGCGCGGAGAGTTTCATGGAGCGCGCCGCGCCCACGAGCGTGTCTTCGGCTTTTTGCGTGAGGCCCGCGCGCGATTCGATTTCTTTCGGCCCCATGTCGGCGTTGGTCGAAATGTCTTTGAGACCTTTGAAGCGCGCGAGCTGACGGTCGCGCGCTTTCGTAATCCGTTCGCGGACAATTTTCGACTGGTCGTCGGTGCGTCTGTGTTTGATGGCAAGCGTCTCGGGCGGCATGTCCCCTACCTGCACCCACATATCAATGCGGTCGGCGACGGGGCCGGAAATTTTGCGGCGGTATTTTTCTATCGAGTGCGGCATGCAACGGCATTCGCGTGTCCCGTACTTGCCGCACGGGCAGGGGTTGAGCGCGGCCACGAGCATGAAGTTTGCGGGGAAGGTCGCCGTACCGCGGGCGCGTGCAACGCTCACCTGCGCGTCCTCGAGCGGTTCGCGAAGCGCATTCACGACGTCGCGGTGAAACTCGGGGAATTCGTCGAGGAAAAGCAGTCCGCGATGCGCGAGCGTCACTTCGCCCGGGCGCGGGATAGTGCCGCCGCCGATGAGTGATGCATAGCTCGATGTGTGATGCGGTGAGCGAAACGGGGGACGGAACACCGCACCGTCGTTGGTACCGGCGAGCGAATGAATCGAGGTAACCTCTATCATTTCATCGTCCGATAGGTCGGGAAGGAGTGCCGCGGCCGCACGTGCGAGCATTGTCTTCCCCGTGCCGGGCGGGCCGTAGAGTGCGATGTTGTGACGACCGGCGGCGGCTATCTCGAGTCCTCGTTTCGCCGAATCCTGCCCGCGGATGTCGGAGAGTGAAACATCGGATTCGTACCCGCTCTCTTTGCGCGGAGTGGCGACGTGCGCGGCGATTGCGAATTCATTTTTATTGTCGAGATGAGCGAGAATGTCAGTCAAAGACCGCACCGGATAGATGGTGATGCCTGAAACGAGTGCGGCTTCGTCGGCGTTTTCGACAGGAATGAAAAGTTCAGTGAATTTTTTCTCTCTGGCGAGAAGCGCAATGGAGAGTGTGCCGCGGATGGGACGCAAGGTGCCGTCGAGCGCGAGCTCGCCCGCAAAGAGTTTGCCTGCGGGCTCAAAATCGACATCTTCTGCCGCCAATAAATATGAAAGCGCGACGGGCAAGTCGAATGCGGCGCCCTCTTTCTTGAGCTCGGCCGGCGCGAGCGAAATGACGATTTTCTTGTTAGTGCTCTTCGGGGAAATCAGACCGGAATTTTTTATTGCACTCGCGACGCGGTCGCGCGCTTCTTCCACCGCCTTGTCGGGAAGACCGACAATGGAAAACGCGTGCAGCCCGCGCGCGAGGTCCGCCTCGACGGAGACGAGGTGTGCGTGCGGGAGCGACGGTTGTGCGCCAAACGTGCGCGCAAAATTTGATCCCATCGCGACATTGTACCAAGCGGCCCCGCCATCGGCGGGGCCGCAGTGCATATGTTTTGAAACTATTAATCGAGCGCGTGCTCGACGCAGGTGCGAGCGGACGGGTTTGCCTTGAGACGGTCGAGTGGAATCGGTTCGTCGCCCTCTTCGCAGATACCGTAGATGCCCTGCTCCATTTTCTCGAGCGCATCCACGATGTCGGTGTGTTTTTCTTCGAGCTCGGCGACGAGCGGTACGTTGGTGACAAGTTCTTCTATCTGGTCGGCGACGTCGTTGGGATCTGCCTCCTCGCCGTCAAATCCGATGGAGGCACCCTCCCAATCCCCGGCGTCATTGAGTACGCGCCCGTGTCCCGCGAGCTCCTCTTCGAGGCTGTCGCGCTCGGTCGTGAGCGCAATACGGAGTTCCTCCAAGTCGGATTGCGGAATCTTTTTTGTGCTGGCCATAGTCGTAGAGTATGCGTTTTTAGTGTGTATAAAAAATGAATTTCAAATATGCGGCCTCAATGCGCGCATAATACACGAAACGCGAGCGTGTCAAAAGTGGAAAGGAAAAGGCGGGCGCATATGCGCCCGCCGCTAGTCAGTGATTCGTCAGACCCATCGATTCCAGTACGTGAACGGCCGGCGCGGTACGACAGGCCAACCATCCGCGGTATATGTGCGAATCATCGGGTTTACGCGCATCACGAAAATCACCAGGAACCAGAACACGGGACCAAGGATGGCGTAGTACCCTAGTTCCAAAAGCAGCATGCCTCCACCAGTCGCGACCCCAAAGACGACTAGGCAGAAGATGTCTGCCTTCAGGAAGTCCCTTCGGTTCGTGAGGTATACGGGCGGTCCACCGGGCATGACGCTCTCCTTTTTTAGCGGGTTAAGAACCGATGCACACACAGACTGTAATTCGGGTCGTCTGGCGTGATGATGCGTTCTATTGAGTAGAACCATGCCTCTGCCGTCTCCGAGTCGATGAAATACTCGCCCTGTACTACGCTCGCTACCGTGAGCTTGCGATAATCTCGCCCGCGGAACACCTTGTACTCACCCCGGCGATCTTCGAGGAGTGCGCCAATCGGACACACAAGGAGATTCAGTTTTCTTGCGGTGATGTAGTCCCGGTCTTCCTGGGTCAACTTCACATAGTCTGGGAATCGTCCTACGAGTTCCGGACTCGTGTGCTGCATCCAAAAGTTGGTGTCGAGGATTTTCGGCCCAATCTTTTTCATCGTCTTTACTCCTGTTATAGACTGCCGACACTAAACAACGTCACTTGACAGAGTGCCCCATTTCGGGCACTTTTATGGCGTTACTAAACTATTAGTTTATATGTTGGCAGGTAGAACGGAACGGATAGACGATGTTATCGTCGGGAAGTTGGCCGAGCGGCCCGCACAGACCGCAGCGGAACTGTTCGTGCGTGTACGGCCGCATATCGGGGACGTGCCGACGCCGCAAGGCTGGTACAAAGCGCTTAGGCGGCTGATTGCACAAGAGGTCTTGATAAAAACCGGCAAGCTGTACTCGCTGAATACGCGGTGGTTGTTGAGTATCATCCGCTTGGCAGAACAGGCCGAGCAGACACATCTCACTCATCCCCCATTGCCGACTATACGCTTACCGCGCGGCCGGGAACGTGTGACATATCGTTTCAAAAATTTGTTGGAGATGGATACGTTTTGGGGCCATCTCCTGGTCTATATTGCAGCTCGAGCGAAAAAGCCACGGGTACTGTACGCATACAACCCGCATTTCTGGTTTTATCTTGCGCACGAGCAAGCGGAAAAGGAGTACAACAAGGGCATGCGCGATTTGGGCGTAAAAACGATAATGCTGATCGGCTCAAAAAGCTTTCTCGACCGTTGGAACGCAAACTTTTTCGATAACTCAATCCGCGCATGGCTTCACCCCGTACCGCTCTTCAAGGATAGCCGGGTCGCATACAATCTTCTCGGTGAATACTTTATGGAGATCAAAATATCGCCGGAGTCCGCGAAGTCTGTCGATACGCTTTTTGCCGGCGCGAAAAGCCTGAATGACGTTTCCCCCCTTGCTCTGCTTCACATGTTGCACTCGCGGCAATCGTGCTCTATCACGATTTCTCGCGGCGCCACGAAAAGCCGACAGCTTAGGCGGTTGGCAAAACGGTATGTGGCAACCAAGAGAATCGGCTAGAGACTCCGTGCTGCCTGCAGGCGCGTGAGTATTTCGGCAAAGGTGTACGGGCTCTCTGCGATGATGAGGATGTTGCGCGTGGGGAACGAGTAGTAGAGCACGATGTTGCCGCTGTCGTCTTTGAGCGCGCGCACATCATAGTTGCGCATGACGACATCGCTGAAGGAGCGCTGTGTCGGGATGCCGTCGGCGCCGGTCGTGAGTGTGGAGAGCGGCATGAACATCGGCGAGAGGTCCGAGTTCATTCGCGCCTCCCAGCTGAGCATGCCGGCGAAGGCGAGGTCATAGGAGACGACGGGTATAACAAAGACCGGCGCATTTTTGTCCACCGTGTGTATGCCGAGGAAAAAGGTTCCGGAAAGTGCGCGCAGAAGATCCGTCGGCGGCTGTGCGCCGATAGCGGCGAAGAACTCCGGAAGAGTCGCCAAGCGTGCCGTTGCGGTCCCGTCACTCAATGTGTCAGCGGCGGTGGGAACGATGCGTGTGATGGAGCCCAGGCTTGCATGAGACGAGTTGCGTACCTGAGCGAGTTCGCTCTTGAGTGCTCTCGAATCGGTGTTGCCGAGCGGGAGCGTTGCGCTTTGCTCCGCAAATACAAGAGAGTCACTTTTTTGTTGTGGAAGCGGTGCCGACTGTTGTTCGACGGCGATATATACGCCGCCGAGTGCCGCGAGCCCGAGGAGGGAGAGCAGTCCGACTGCAAACAGTATTCCGCGAAGACGGCTGGTACTTTGCGGTGGCGCGGCTTCCTCAGGCTCGTCCTTTCGTTTTTCGGACTCGAGCGCGGCGGCGCGGACGTACGAGATTTTATCCTTGCGTACGACTTGTTTGAGGTCGTCGCGCAGCGTGTGCATCGAAACGACGGTGTCCGATTCCGGCTTGGGTATCGCCGATGCCTCCGCGGCTATCACCGGCTGTGTCGTCTGCTCCACCGCCGGAGTAGCATCGGCAAGAAGCGGAGAAATCTCTATCTGCTTCGGCGGTTTCACATCACCCGCGCTCTTCGAGTCGCGTCGCTCGGGCAACTTCACTTCTTCAAGGATTTTGGCGATATCATTTCCGATTGCCGTTTTCGGCGCAGGTGTTGGCGTCGGAGTAGAAGCGGGCGCGGGCGTGGGCGTGGGCGTGGGTACGGACACGGGCGCGGCAGGTACTCCTGCCGCGCCCGTGTTGGTTGCGCCGATAGGCGCACCTTGTGCTTTGTTAGATGCGTCTGCGGGGCCTGTCGTCACGTCTTTCTCGTCCATAATCCTCTCCACCCTGTGCCGGTTTGAGACCCTTCTTCGAGGCCCAATCCGGATCAGCGGCTTTGATAGAGAGATTATAGCGTCCTTTCTCGTCAATTTCCTTGATGACGACGGGAACAGTGTCGCCGAGTTGTACCGCATCCGATATTTTCCCGATGCGGAACGGTGCGACTTCAGATACGTGGACGAGACCGTCCACGTTGGGGCCGATTTTCACGAATGCACCGAAGTCCATCATGCGCACGACGGGTCCTTCGAAACGGTCGCCGACCATGTACTCACGCGTGAGGTCCATGATGGCTTTGAGTGCGAGCTCTGCTGCGCCGCCACGGCCGGTCACATACACCATGCCGTCGTCTTCAATAGTGATGTCATCAACGCCCGTTTCTTCGCGGATGCCGTTGATGGTCTTGCCGCCGGGACCGATGACGAGGCCGATCTGGTCGACTTTGACCTGTGTCGTGAGGATTTTCGGTGCGCGCGGCGAGATGTCGGGGCGAGGTGTTGCGATAGCGCTTGTGATGACGTCGAGAATTTGCAGACGCGCTTTCTTCGCCTGCGAGAACGCTTCCGCAAGCACTTTGAGCGGCACGCCTTCCACCTTCACGTCCATCTGGACGCCGGTGACACCGTCTTTCGTACCGGCAACCTTGAAGTCCATATCACCGTGAAGGTCCTCCGGTCCCTGAATGTCAGTGAATACTTTGTACGCATCCCTCTTCGGGTCGGACATCATGCCCATCGCGATACCCGCGACCGGCTTTGCGATAGGGACACCCGCGTCCATGAGCGCGAGGGTGCCCGCACACACGGTAGCCATCGATGTTGAGCCGTTGCTCGCGAGACACTCGCTCACGATGCGGATGGTGTACGGGAATACCTCTTTGGTCGGGAGTACCGCACGCAGTGATTTCTCCGCGAGCGCACCGTGACCTATCATGCGGCGGTTCATTCCGCCGACGCGTCCCGTCTCGCCGACGCTAAACGGCGGGAAGTTGTAGTGGAGCATGAATCGCTTCTTCGTGTCCTGAGATTCCATCGTGTCGAGAAGTTGTGCGTCTCCGGGACCGCCAAGCGTGAGTGTCGCCAAGACGTGTGTCTGTCCGCGGTAGAAGAGGCCCGCACCGTGCAGGACGGGGGAAATTTCTCCCGCGCGCGCAAAGAGCGGTCGGATTTCGTCGAATGCGCGGCCGTCTACTCGCTTTCCCTCCGAGATGGCGAGTTCGTGCACGTATTCGTCGAGCTTGTCTTCGAGATAGTTGCCCGCGACTTGCGGCTTCGCTTCCGGCAAGTTCTCTGCGACGTGTTTTGCCCACTCAGTCTTCAGTACGCCGAAGTCGCTCTTGTCGAGCTTGCCGTTGTAGGCGGCCAATTTCGGTGCGAGGAATGATTCATACGCCGCACGGGTCGCTTCATCGGCGCTCGGTGCGACGAATTCCGTCTTTACCGCACCGCGTTCGGCGACGATTGTCTTCTGCCATGCCTGAACCTTTTCGATTTCTTCGCTTGCTTTTGCGAGCGCACGTTCGAGTGTCTCTTCCGAGACTTCCTTTGCGCCCACTTCTATCATGTTGATGAGGCCGTCTTTGCCGCAGGCGGTGAGGTCGAGGATTGCGCGCGGGGTACCGTCTTCGTCGCGCTGTTTGTATGTCGGCGTGACGATGAAGTCAGTCGTACCCTCTTCCTGTCCGATGCGCACCGCCGAGACCGGCCCGTTCCACGGGATGTCCGACGTCGCGAGTGCGAGTGATGCGGCGTTGATGGCGAGAATGTCGGTGTCGTACTCTTCGAGCGAGAGCACCGTGAGGATGACCTGCACATCGCGCTTCAATCCTTTCGGAAAGAGCGGACGAATCGTGCGGTCCACCATGCGGCCCGAGAGCACCGCCTCGTCGGAGGGGCGCCCTTCGCGGCGCATGAAGCGCGAGCCAAGAATCGCGCCGGCTGCGTAATAACGCTCCTCGTATTCGACGGAGAGCGGGAAATAATCTTTGTCGCTCTCGCGTCCCATCACCGCGGTTGCGAGGACCGCGCTGTTGCCGTAGCGGACCAAGACCGAGCCGTTGGCCTGGTCGGCCCAATCGTTAAATTCTGCTGATAAGGTCTTGCCGCCGACTTCGACGGAATACACTTTCGATTCCATAGTGCTATGTTCTAACGGACCTCCAGATTTTAGGTCTCCTGTCTTGCCCCGAGCAATGTCGAAAGGCGGGAGGAGAACTACCTATCCGAAGGCCCACTACTAATGCGTCTGCCTGTGCGTGTGTACTCACGCAGACAGGGGCACTATAGCACAGGGGCTATAATCAGCATATGCGTCCTTGTAGCCAGAAATAAAAGACACCGAAATCCATCGGGTAGCTAGTAAATCGGG
>JBBTSX010000004.1:17773-50848 GCA_038064535.1 Patescibacteria group bacterium | reverse complement strand
AAATTATCAAAAACTGTCTGAAATTCTTGGTGCCCTTTTATTACTGGCTACTTCGAGGGTGAGTCTTAAAAGTGGATAACTTATATAGAAACCGCTGCGTGTTCGCAGCGGTTTCTACGTACGACGTAAGGCAGTTATGCGCGCGAGCTACGCGCGTTTTCGAGCCGAGGAGTTCGAAAACCGGCACCGGTTTATTGTCGTATGTGTTAGGGCTTTAGGCCAAGAACGGTACGAGTAGGAGTGCAACGATGTTGATGATTTTGATCATCGGGTTGATAGCCGGACCGGCGGTGTCTTTGTACGGGTCGCCGACGGTATCACCGGTGACCGCTGCCTTGTGTGCGTCGGAGCCTTTGCCGCCGAAGTTACCTTCCTCGATGTACTTCTTGGCGTTGTCCCATGCGGCACCGCCAGCGGTCATCGAAATACCGACGAACAGTCCCGTGACAATGGTGCCGACCAGTAATCCGCCCAAAGCAGCCGGACCCAAAAGCAGTCCGACCGCAATCGGGACGACCACCGGAATAAGAGCAGGTACGATCATTTGGCGCAAAGCTGCTTTGGTCACAATGTCCACGGCGCGGGAGTAATCTGGCTTCGCGGTGCCCTCCATGATGCCCTTGATTTCGCGAAATTGGCGGCGCACTTCTTCAACCACCGCTTTCGCGGCTGCGCCGACCGCGCTCATTGCAATCGAAGCGAACAAGTACGGCAAGAGACCGCCGAGCAAGAGTCCGATGAGCACATTAGGATTAGACAAATCAAACACAGACGAGATACCCTCGGCCTCGAGTGCCTGCGTGTATGCCGCGAAGAGGACCATGGCGGCCAAACCTGCCGAGGCGATGGCGTAGCCTTTGGTCACGGCCTTGGTGGTATTGCCGACCGCATCGAGCGGGTCTGTCACGTCGCGCACTGATTTGTCGAGCTTGGCCATTTCCGCAATGCCACCCGCGTTGTCGGTAATCGGACCGAATGCGTCAATCGCGACGATGATACCGGTAAGCGAAAGCATGGACATCACCGCAAGCGCGATGCCGTACAATCCGGCCAATTGGAAGGCGACCAATATCGCGACGACGATGACCACCACCGGGAGCGCGGTGGCTTGCATGCCCACGGCCAATCCGCGGATGATGTTGGTACCGTGACCCGTGGTCGAAGCTTCAGCGATTCCTTGGACGTGCCTATATTTCGTGGCGGTGTAGTACTCGGTGATGAGGACTACGGCAGCGGTCACGACGAGGCCGATGAGGGCACAGTAGAAAAGATTGATGATGGAGAAGAGACCATTGCCGCCCATCACCATCGAGGTGATGGGATAGAACGTAACTGCGGAAAGAATTCCGGTAACGATGAGGCCTTTGTAGAGTGCGCCCATGATGCTCTGCGATTTGCCCAAACGGACAAACCAGAGGCCTATGATTGTGGTGACGATGGAAGCGGCGCCAATCAGGAGGGGATACACGACGGCGTTGCCGTTGCCCGGAAACAGGTACGAGCCGAGCAAGATGACGGCAACGGCCGACACCACATACGTCTCGAACAGGTCCGCGGCCATGCCGGCGCAGTCGCCCACGTTGTCGCCCACGTTGTCGGCGATGACGGCCGGGTTGCGCGGGTCATCTTCCGGAATGCCTGCTTCGATTTTGCCGACCATGTCGGTGCCGACATCCGCACCTTTGGTAAAGATACCGCCGCCGAGACGGGCAAAGACAGAGATGAGAGATGCTCCAAACGCGAGTCCCACGAGCGCCGTGAGGTCATGAGTGACCAAGTAGAATCCGGCAACGGCGAAGAGTCCCAAACCGACGACGAAGAGTCCGGTCACTGAACCGCCTTGAAATGCGAGCGAGAGCGCAGGAGCCAAACCTTTCTTAGCCGCTTCGGCCGTGCGCACGTTGGCGCGCACGGAAATATTCATACCGACAAATCCCGCGAGAGCGGAAAGGAACGCGCCCAAGATGAAGCCCTCAATCGTGTGCGCAGAAAAGTTGACGAGCCACATGAGCGCTACCACGATAATCGCAACGATGCCGACCGTGCGGTATTGACGCGACAGATAGGCTTTCGCTCCGGCTTGGATTGCCTCAGCGATTTCCACCATCTTTCCGCCGCCCGACGGCCGATTGAGGATAGTAACTACTAAAAATAGGCCGTACACGATGGCCAACACTGCGGCTCCCAAGGCGTACACCAAATATCCTGTCTCACTCATAACAAGTTTCAAAATTAGCTAAAAATAATAATTTGCCCGTAACCATACGGTATAAGCGCCGATTTGGCAATCAGTATCCGGATGTTGGGACCTGTTGACCAAGTGAACGGGATTTTGTTAACTGCTACCTGGCTGGCGCAATCCCGCGCAATAAGGGGGCCGACATGGACGAGCCGGTGCGTTTCATTATCGCGTTTGGCCCCGTGTTCGTTCTCGGGGTTGCCACATGGTTCGTTGTTTCCTTCATCCACTTCGCCCTCTCCATGCTCGGAGTGAGGTGTCTGATGTTGGCGACAACGTTCGTAACATTCGTGGTTTTCACGATACCGGTCCTCCGCGCAATGTGGTGGTGGCGGGACTCACTGCACGCTGAGGGGGATTGGCCGATGCTACTGGGCGCACTTACCTATATTGCGGGCGGCGCGCTCGGATTCGAGTTTGTTCACCGCTTGAAACGTAAGCGCGCACGTTGATTGGCAGGAGTATGCAAACGAAGCAAGCGGAGCCGGCATCGCCGGCTCCGCTAAAACTTTTTATACTTTGACAACGCGCGTGGGCGGGTGTTGGATAGTTGGAGCAACAGGAGGCGGGCATGGTTGATGCGGAGGAAGACCGGCGTTGGAAAATTGAAAGGCGCCAAAGCGAGTTGCAGTGGGCGGACGTTAAACAGCGTCTCGATAGGCGTCGCAAAATCGACCTTTTGGTCGGAATACCCGCGATTGCCTTGTTCGCATTACTGTCCCTCGCAATTTGGGATGGCTGGTGGGCACATCATCTGGTTTGGACAAAACTCGCAATGATTCTGTCGCTCGGTGTCATGATGACAGTCCAACTGTGGCCGCGGCCGGAAATACGCTTGGGCCTGTATTTTCACGCGGAAGCAACCCGTCAGATTGTTCTCGAGTCAAGAAAAGCGAAGAAATGAGGGGTGCAGGCGGAGCCGGCAATTGCCGGCCCCGCCGAAACTTTTTAGGGACGCTTATTCGGCGTCTTTTTCTTTTGATTCGTCGGTCGCTTCCTGCTGTTCCTCTACTTTTTCCGATGCGATGTCGCGGTCCTGTGCGACAGGGTCAATACCTTTTTCACCGGTGTCGGCGGCCTCGTCATCGGCACCCATTTCCTTTTTCGTCTCGTCAAAAGCACTTTCTTTTTCGGTGATGTCTTCCACGTTGGTCGGCTGGACGGCGGGCTTTACTTCCCCCGTTTCAGCCGCGAGCTGTTCGCCGCCGGTGCTACGGATGTCTATCTTCCATCCCGTGAGTCGGGCGGCAAGGCGGACGTTCTGCCCGCCGCGGCCGATGGCGAGCGATTGCTGGTCTTCGGCGACCTGAACGATTGCACGGTTCTCAGCTTCGAACAATTCAATGCCGATAACTTGCGCAGGCTTGAGCGCCTCTTTCACATAGTCGCCGGTGTTCTCGGACCACTCCACGACGTCGATTTTCTCGCCGCCGAGCTCCGAGGTGACGACGGCAACACGTACGCCGCGCTGGCCGACGAGTGCGCCGACAGGGTCGACGTGACCGTCATTGGAGAAGACGGCAATCTTGGCACGCGAGCCCGGCTCGCGGACGATGCCTTTGACTTCGACAACGCCCGATGCCATTTCCGGCACTTCTGTTTCAAACAATTTAGTGAGGAAGCGCGGGTGCGAGCGCGAGAGACGGATGAACGTGCCGCGCACGCCTTCGTCGACACGCAGCAAGAGCGCACGCACGCGCTCGCCCTGGCGATAGCGTTCGCCGGGGATTTGTTCGTCGTAGGGAAGTATCGCGGTCGCGCGGCCGAGGTCGACAAAGAGATTGCCGCGCTCGAAGCGCTGTACATGGCCGGTGACGATTTCGCCTTCGCGTGCGCCGTATTCGGTGATGATGCTCGCGCGCTCCGCTTCGCGGACCTTCTGCATAATGACCTGCTTCGCGGCCTGCGCGGCGATTCTGCCGAAATCTTCTTTCGCTTCAAGCGGGAACGAGACTTCCTCGTCGAGTGCGGCGTCTTTTTTGATGCGGCGCGCGTCTTCTATCATGATGTGCTGCTCCGGGTTGAAGCGACTGCGTTCGTCGCCCTCGCCGGTCGGCTCTTCGTCTTCACCGCGCACGAGCGTGGAGTCGACGACGATTTTCGCCTGACGGAATTCCATGTCGCCGGTCTCGGGGTTGAAGGTTGCGCGGATGATTTGCCCGCGCTTGCCGTATTCGCGGCGGTAGGCGGCGGCGAGAGCCGTCGCGAGCGCGTCAACGACCGATTCGCGCGAAATACCGCGCTCGGTCTGGAGTTCGTCGAGAGCTGAGTTCAGTGATTTGAGGTCGAAGAGTGCCATAAAGATAGGGACTAGGTGTTAGGGAATAGGGATTAGTAAAGCTTTCTAAAAAAAGCGTCCGCCAAAGGCGGAACTTATGGAGGCAGTATATTGATTACGCGGAGTTTGTCAAACAAAAACAAATCCCCCCGGCCGAATTGCTGGGGGGGCGGACACCGGTGCTGCTGCGTGAGAGCACACGATGGTCTTCTACGGAACAGGGGATCTGCGAGTCCATTGACCGCGATCGACACCTATTCTTGGAATTTTGGTATGAACCCGCCGAATCTATCGGGGGTGGGGTTGGTAGACGCAGCGGGTTCAATACCCGTCGTCTGCCTTTACGGTGTCGGACCGTTAGTGGACGGCTGCCGACTCCGCTTCGGGACGTTGGTCCCGATCAGGACGCTGGTCCCGATTTCTTCCATCAGAGGCGGCGGCAGGTGCCGGCTTCTGACGGTCGTCTTTCTTCTTCGGAGGCTGAGGAGTATCGGTCACCACAGGTGAATTCGATTTCGGCTCAATCCTCCAGTGTCGCCGCCCGAAGAATCGCTTCGTCTTCCAAGACGTAAGCTCTACAAGCGGTTGTTTGCTGAGTCTGAAAGCACCGCCTAGAATTTCGCGGGGGGTAAATCCCTCGAAGCCCGTCGCCGGCAACGTGCCGTCTTTGTAAGGCTTACGCGGAATTTCCGTCTCGCCCGATGCGGTAACCACGAGCACTTTGCGCGTGCCCGCATCGTAGTGAACCGCTTTCGCGGCGGAGCTTCTCATTTTGTGGCGGAGATGTTTTTCGGAAAACCGTGCCCGTGAGCGGCTAACAAATGCCACTCCCAGAACGATGCCGAGCAAAACAAACACCGCGATAAGCCACGCCCCTTCCGGAACATGGATAAATAGTGCGGGCAAATTGATGCCCGTAGTGTCGAAGATCTTATTCATCGTTTCTCCTAAATCCTCCCCCGCCGGCTTTGTATCATGATATGAGCCGCGTGTCAAGGCGCATGGTGCCCATGCACACCCGACCAGAGCTTTCAGCATAATCCAGCGTCTAAGCGCTGGTATACTGTATACAATATGTACATTTCGGACACACACTTGAAGTCATTTCTTGCCGATGCGGGCCTTGTTTCGCAGAAAGACTTTGACGTAGCGGAGAAAGAGGCCAAGGAGAGCGGCCGTCCGGTCGGTGAGATTTTGACCTCAAAAAACGCGATAGGAGAAGACGAATTGCGCCGCACGTACGCATACATCCTCGGCATCCCGTTCGTCTCCCTCATGGGGACGACCATCAAATACGACACACTCAGCCTCATTCCGGAGCCGGTCGCGCGTCGCAACAACATCATCGCCTACAATCACCGCGGCGACGAACTCGAAGTGGCGATGCTCGATACCGATGACCTCGCGGCGATTGATTTCATCAAGAAGAAGACGCACCTCAAGGTGCTCGCGCGCCTCACCGATGCGGCCTCGGTAAAAACCGCACTCAAGCAGTATCAGCAGGGTCTCAAGGATAATCTCGGCGATGTCATTCAGCGCGAAACCGCCGCGCTCGAAAAAGTATCGGGCGGTGACAAGGAAGAAGACATCCGCGTGCTCGCGGAAGGAGTGCCGGCGGTGCGCATCGTCGACACGCTCTTGCGTCACGCCAGCGCGCAGGGTGCGTCCGACATCCACATCGAACCGCTCGAAGATTCGCTCATCATCCGCTACCGTATCGACGGCATCCTGCACGACGCGATGGAACTGCCCAAGCACGCGGCCCCCGCCATCACGGCGCGCATCAAAGTGTTGGCCAACATGCGCCTCGATGAACACCGCCTGCCGCAAGACGGACGCTTCGGCACCGAGAGCGGCGGAGAGCGTGTCTCGCTCCGCGTCTCCGTTTTGCCCACGTACTACGGTGAGAAAATCGTCATGCGCCTTCTGCGCGATTCGGTCTCCGGCTTCACGCTCGAGAGCATCGGCTTTCATGGTATCGCGCTCGACCGCATGCACGACGCGATGAAGAAGACGACTGGCATGGTGCTCTCCTGCGGTCCCACCGGCGCCGGTAAATCAACGACGCTCTACACACTTCTCGATATCGTAAACACGCCCGACGTAAATATCTCTACTATAGAGGACCCCATCGAGTATCAGATGCAACGCGTCAATCAGACGCAGGTGCGGCCCGAGATAGGGTTCACCTTCGCCAACGGTCTGCGGAGTCTCGTACGTCAGGACCCCGACATCGTCATGGTCGGCGAAATCCGCGACAAAGAAACCGCCAATCTCGCCATCAACGCCGCACTCACCGGCCACCTCGTGCTCTCCACGCTACACACCAACTCGGCGGCGGGGGCCGTTGCGCGTCTCATCGACATGGGCGTCGAACCGTTCCTTCTTGTCTCCACGCTTCGCGTCATCATCGGCCAGCGTCTTGTGCGCCGGCTGTGTGCGGACCGCGAGCCGTACGAACTTTCGCGCGATGAGCAGGCACAGCTCGACAAGGTGGTGGATGCGGGCGCCGTACTCAAAGGTCTCAAAGAAGAGAAGGCGGTCGCCAAGGATGCGACATGGAAAAACATTCCGTTCTACAAACCGAAAGAAGGCGGCCAGGCCCCGAGCGGGTATTCCGGCCGCATCGGCATCTACGAAGTCCTGCCCGTTACCTCGACGATAAAGGAACTCGTGATGGGCAACGCGACGGGCGACGCTATCGAAGCGCAGGCGCGCAAAGAGGGGATGCTCACGATGAGCGAAGACGGCATTTTCCGCGCCGCGCAAGGTACGACGACGATTGAGGAAGTGTTGCGAGTCATCACCGAATAGCCGGCTGCAGGGTTCTGTTTCCTGTGTACGGTACGCCCCATGCAGACCGCTCTTGCACATTGTGCTTCCCGTTCCTATACTTAATGAAAATATGAAGTATTGGAACAAGGCACGGATTGCACGGGAGAGAGAACGTGAGGCTCGTGCCAAAGAAAAGATGCTCCTGCGGCCAAGGGAATCCAAGCGATTGCGCACTACCTACACCGCAGGCAACAGCCGAAAAAACACCGCCCTCATGCTCGACGCGCTCGGCTCGGAGGTGAATCGTCGGATGCTCGCAAGACTTCGGGAGCGTGGCGCTATGTCAGTTTCCAAACTCGCCGAACCCTTCCGCATCACGCTGCCTGCCGCTGTGAATCGAGTGAATACTCTAGAGCGGGTGGGACTCATCAAGACCCATAAGCAGGGAAGAATCCGCTTTTGTATCTACAACCCGTCTCGCGTCAAAGAACTTTCCGTGCACCTCGCCTCTGCTGACCCCTTTGCGGCAACTGACAGCAAGTAGGCACCAGGTGGCAACAAAGTGTCAACGAGGTACCCACAAGCGCTCAATGGGACAGAGTCGCTCGTCCCGGTCCCAATACTTAAGGAAAATATTAAGTATCGGAACTGGGGGAACATGTTGCGTGTAAGTACGGAATAAAGAGAAAACCGCCATGGGCGGTTTTCCCGTAGCGGTTCGGTCAGAGTTTCTCGAAATCAATGTGAACGAAGTCGTGATCCCTATTTCGTTCAGCGATTCTCATGCGCACCAGTTCTTTCATTCGGTGACAACTGCCGGCTGGACCGGAAAAAAGTTGAATGTCATTCGTGCTCAACCCTTTGGTCAGTGGTCCGGTCAAGATGACCTTTCTACTGATTTGAATTTCGTAGATTGGGCTTGGTTCCGATGCCAACATGCGCGTGCGAAACGCGATGGTCTCACATTCGCCGAGAACATGAACCATGTCCTGCATGAATGGATGCTGGGACCCTTGATGCAAGATGAAATATCCGAACCACAATGTAATTCCAGCGGTTGTTTTGGCGTGAGCGTCCATTGGAGGCACTCCTTCGAGGTTGCACTATTCGGAAAGGTAACAATTATTGCATCGCGCCGCAACTTGTACGGGAAACACGCGCTATACTTATCTGTAAATGACAAAGTTCGTTTATACCGCTGAAAAAAGCGATGGCGAAGTCTACAAAGGAATCGCGGAAGCCGCGGACCGTTTCGAGCTCTACGGCGTTGTACGCCGCGAGGGCGGGAAGATAATTTCGGTGGGCGAAGACGCAAGGAGCAGCATGCTGAGTATCGGGTATTGGAACGCCAAACTCACGTCGGTAAAAGAGATGGATAAAATACTCATGGCACGCAATCTCGGCGCCATGCTCGGCGCGGGGCTCAGTCTCGCCCGCGCGCTTGCGGTACTCGAGCGGCAGACCAAGAACCTGCGTCTCAGTGCGGCCATCTCGCAGGTCACAAGCGACGTGCGGCGTGGCGAGACCCTGCACGCGTCGCTCGCAAAATTCCCGCGCATCTTTTCCAATCTGTTCGTCGCCATGACGCGCTCTGGCGAAGAAAGCGGCACATTGCCCGATGCGCTCAAGGTGGTATCCGACCAGATGGAGCGCATGTACGACCTCAAGAAAAAGATACGCGGCGCGATGATATACCCGAGCATTATTCTTGTCGCAATCGTCGGTATCGGTATCCTCATGATGATATACGTGGTGCCGACGCTCGCGCAGACGTTTACCGAGATGAACGCGAAATTGCCGAGCTCAACGCTCGTCGTCATCGGTATCAGTAATTTTCTCGTGCAGTACACTACGCTCGCCATCGGGCTCATCTTTGGCGTAATCGCTTTCTTCTATGTGGGCGTTCGTACGCGGGTGGGGAAGCGGACGGGTGATTTCATTTTTCTTCACACGCCGGTCATCGGTGAGATGGTGCGCGAAGTGAATGCCGCACGCACGTCGCGCACACTCGCTTCGCTCATCGCCTCGGGCGTGGACGTGATGACCGCGCTCGATATCGTCCGCGAGGTCGTGCAGAACACGTATTTTCAGGAAGTTTTGGAGTCGGCAAAAACGTCCGTGGGGCAGGGTGAACCACTCTCCGCGGCGTTCGTCAGACGTGAAGACCTATACCCACCCTTCGTCGGCGAGATGATGGCGGTCGGCGAAGAGACGGGCCAGACGTCGGAAATGTTGAAGCGTCTTGCCTTGTATTACGAAGAGGAGGTGGACCGCAAGACCAAAGACATGTCCACTATCATCGAACCGTTCCTCATGGTCATCATAGGCGGAGCAGTCGGATTCTTTGCGGTCTCGATGATAACTCCCATCTACTCACTGTCGCAGACAATCAACTGATACAGGTATCGTGTATCGGGTATCGTGTATGAAGTATAAAAACAACGGCACCAATGCATTTGCGCACGATACAAGATACACGATACAAGATACACGTGGGGTCACATTCATCGACACGCTGGTCGCGATTTCGCTGATGCTGCTGATATTCCTCGGCATCTTCGGCGCGTTCCAGCTCTCGGTGGATGTCGTGACCAACAATAAGGCTCGCGCCGGCGCTGTCGCCCTCGCGGACGAGCGCATGGAATATATCCGTTCGCTCCCGTACACCTCTATCGGCACAAGCGGCGGCATTCCCGCGGGCTCACTCGCGCAAACGGAATCCGTTTCGCTCAACGGTATCAACTACACACGCCGCACGCTCGTCGTGTATGCCGACGACCCGAAAGACGGCACGGGTGCGTCCGACACCACCGGCGTCACGGATTACAAAGCGGTAAAAGTGAACGTCTCGTGGAGTTCGCGGACGGGTGAGCGCAACCTGTACCTCGTGTCGCGTTTTGAACCTTTGAACGGCCTTGAGTCGGCCGTTGCCGGCGGCACGCTCGTTGTGAACGTGGTAAACGCAAACAGCCAGCCGGTGAGCAGTGCGCAAGTTACCGTCACGAACACGTCTGTCTCGCCGGCGGTCAACCTCACGACATACACCAACACGAGCGGCGTTGTCACGCTTGTCGGGGTTCCGGCCGCGACAAACTATGCCATCGTCGCCACAAAGAGCGGCTACTCGACGGCGCAGACATACACCTCTAATGCCCAAAATCCAAATCCTGTTCCCGCGCATCTCACCGTTTCCAATAATCAAACAACATCGGCGACGTTTGCTATCGACCTGCTTTCGAGTCTCTCTGTCACTACGTACTCACTCTCGACGGGAACATGGACGGATTCGTTCACTGACAGCAGTAAGATCGGACCGGGGACGTACTACATCGAAGTTGCCGGCAATCAGGCGCGGTTTGAGGGTAATCAGCCATGGACGGGGCCGGCCGACCTCCGGTCGATTCCCATCACGCCGGTCGCACTTTCGCGATGGGGAATTTTCTCGTGGCACGATAACCGGCCGTCCCTGACCACGATTACCTATCATGTGTACTACCCGAGCGGCTCGTCCCTCGCGCTTGTACCGGACTCCGTGCTCCCCGGAAACAGCGCGGGATTTTCCACGGAAACGCAGACCTCGGTAGACCTCAGTGTTATCCCCGCTCAGTTGTATCCGACACTGGTACTCGACGCATATCTCGTCGCTCAAGACCCGAATGCGCCCTCGCCGACAATCCAAGATTGGAGCCTGACCTACGAGAGTGGTCAGGGGATATCCATCCCGTTCACCCTGAAGGGAGCAAAAGTTATCGGCAGTGGTCCCCCCGTTATCTACAAATACAACCAAGTAATCACTACCAGCCAGAGCGGCACCATTACCTTGCCGAACATGGAGTGGGACACGTACACCATGTCGGTCAACGCATCGACGGGGTACGACATCTCCTCGTCATGCATTCCTCAGCCGATTGTGCTGTCGCCGAACTCGACGGCGGCGACGCTCCTCTATCTATCGCCGCACACTTCCAACTCGCTTCTCGTCGACGCGAAGAGTTCATCAGGCACGTACCTCTCGGGGGCTCGCGTGCGTCTCACCAAGGGCGGTTCGTACGACCAGACAATCTATGCAGATGCGTGCGGACAGGCGTTTTTCCCGTCGCTCACAAACGGTTCGTATTCGATTTCCATTTCGGCGAGCGGATACCAGACCTACACCTCGTCGGGTGTGAATGTGTCGGGCACTTCGCGCCTCTCGGCAGTACTCAATTGATATGAAAACGCACATGACAGGTCGCGGCGTGACATTTATCGAAACGCTCGTGTGGATAGTACTTTTTACCCTTGTCATGCTGGCCATCACGCAATCGGTGCTCTACTTCTACCGCACCAGCAACTATGTGATACAGGAATCGACCGCCATCTCGTCCGCCCAGCGCGGCATCGACTCGATGGTGCGCGTCATTCGTGAGGCCGCCTATTCGGACACCGGCGCATACCCAATCGTGAGCATGGCGACGAGTAGTTTTACTTTTTACGCAAATACCGACACCGATACGCCGGTCGAAAAAGTGCGCTACTACATTTCCGGAACGACACTCTATCTCGGCGTCGTGAACCCCTCGGGCGACCCGGCTGTATATACCGGAGCTGAAGCGACAACGACACTTTCCGACAATATCAAAAATATCAGTCAGAGCGTAAATCTTTTTACGTACTACGACCAGAATGGCGCACAGATTTCTGATTTCACACAAATCGCAAACGTGCGGTTTGTGACGCTCAATCTCGTTGCCGACATCGACCCCAACAGGGCTCCCACGCTTCTGACACTGCGCTCCTCGGCCGCCTTGAGAAATCTTATTTATTAGTATGTTGTATCTCACATATCGTATCGTGTATCGTGTATCGTGTATCGTGTACAAACGGGTATTTGCGAGCCTTCCCCATACTGCATACAAGATTCACGATTCACGATACCTTTCCTGCTCCCGCGGCGTCACCACGCTCCTTGTCATCGGATTTATGGGCGTGTTCATGCTCATTCTCGCGACCATCACGAGCTACGCGTTTGAGCAGGCAAAGTACGGCCGCGCGCTTCTCGGTCGCGAGCAGGCGCTCCACGTCGCGGAAGCCGGACTCGAATACTACCGCTGGTTTCTCGCGCACAATCCCGGCAATCTCACCAACGGTACGGGACTTCCCGGTCCGTACAGCTATACCGTGAGCGATCCCGAGGGAGGCACGATGGGCACTGCATCGCTCACGGTGACCGGTAGTACCCAGTGCGGCGCGCTGCAATACATCGACATTTCGTCGAGAGGTATATCAAGCCAGAATCCCGGCTTCCCGCGCACCATCTCGGCGCGTTACATGCAGCACAATGTCGCCGAGTATGCAGCCATCACCAATACGAACGTATGGTACGGCGCAGCAAATACGAGCGTGGGTCCCTATTTCTCGAACGGCGGCATACGCATGGACGGTACGAATAATTCCACTGTCACGAGCGCACTCTCGAGCTTTTCCTGCGACTCGTCGATGGGATGTTCACCCACGCAAACGAAAAACGGTGTGTTCGGTGCGGGTTCTGGTTCCGCGCTCTGGAAATATCCCGCATCGTCCATCGACTTCTCCGGTATGGCGACCAATTTCGGGACGCTTAGGACGTATGCGCAAACGAGCGGAAAATATCTGCAGGACGCAACCGTCTCGGCGAACCACGATTCGATGGGGTATCACATCATTCTCAAATCGGACGGTACCTATGATGTGTACAAAGTGACAGGCACGACATGGGTCTACGGATACCGTGCGAATGGTGATTGCGCGTCGGGCGGCGGATGGTGCAGCGACTATGACATCATCAATGCCGGCGGCGAGACATATGTAGGGAATTACGCAATCTCATCCACATGCGGCCTCATCTATGTGGAAGGGACGCTCTGGCTTGAAGGGACGCTGAGAGGGAAACTGACGATAATCGCGGCGGACCCCGGAAGCTATGCGCCGGATATTTTGCTCAACGGCAACATCTCGTATGCGGCAACGGACGGGACGACGGGCCTTACGGCGGTAGCGGAGCACTCCATCCGGATTCCGCTCATTGTGCCCGACACAACGAACATTCGCGGTATCTTCGTCGCGCAAACCGGCTACTACGGTCGTGATTACTATTTGGAGGGCTATACCTCGGGCAACGACTCGTACATTGTGCGCAGTACGCTCAACACTACCGGTAGCATCGTCTCGTCGCAACGGCCAGTCACTTGTTGGAGCTCGGGCGGAGGTACGTGCGATTCAGGCTTCAACACCCGTACGAACAGTTACGACCGCATGCTCGCGTTCAGTCCGCCTCCTTTTACACCGATAATCTCGACCGACTACCACTATGCGCTGTGGAATGAGCAGTGAACTGCTCGTTCCACGTGAAGGGGTCGGGAAACGGGAGTTTCCCGTGGAGGAAGGCAGTGAGCAAGGCGAGCGTTGGAAAACCGTGGGTTTCCAAGGAGGAAATGTGCAGTAATTTGATTTTTGTGAAATTCTGGTCATAATGCGCGGCAGTTCAAATCATGCTGCCAATGGGCGGCAGAAGGGATGGAAATGAATAAGACCGTTCGCTTGGCGTGTATCGCCCTATCAACGGTCGCGCTTCTCGGCGCGAACGTTCGAATCCAGTGGCATCCAAACGCGGGTTTCCCCACTGTCGGAGTGAGTTTCGTGACGAACGAGGCCAGTGCGGATATCATTCCACCACCGCCACCCCCTCCACCTCCGCCGCCACCACCACCTCCACCGAAGCCGGAGCCGGCAAAGCAGGAGACGCAGGCGCGCAGTGACAAGAGTGCGAGGATCGGCAAGGCAATCGTGTTCTGCGCCGTGGCGGCGAACGTCAGCATCTTCATCGAAGCCGGCGCGAAGGATGCATCCGAGGACCGCGACTTGACCGGCCGCGAAGCCGTCATCGCCGCGGGGCGCGGATGCCCGGTGTTCTATGTCCTGTTGGTGTTCTACCCGGACGACAACCCTGCGGTGTACCGCGTTGCGTGGCTTGCGCATCAAATCCGCAAGTCGCCGGCCGGACAGGAGAACTTCCGGTTCTGCTCCCGCGGTGCCTCGGCGGACGGTTGCGCGTCCGACAACGACCGCTGGAGCCGGGCCATGATCGAGGCCTACCGCACCGGCGAAGTGCCGGGTTGGCTCGAGCAGGAGTATCTTGAGAAGACCGGGGTCGGCGTGCGCAAGAAGGTCAAGAAGGTGCGCCGACACAAGCATACGTCCTGACACTGCGTCGGACGTGACGAAAAATCAACGGCGCCCTCTCGCGAGGGCGTCGGTTTCTTTTGGTATACTCATGCAATGAATCCCGTTAGAAATCGCGGACGCGCGAAGTCGAAGTTCTCAACAGACCGCTTTAGTGGTGCTAATCAAGTAGGGTGCGGGTATTGATAGTCCGCGTCCTATTTCTAACGGGATGAAATCCATCGTCGTTGCGAACTGGAAGATGAATCCCGCGACGTTCAAAGAGGCGAAAAAATTGTTCGAAGCGACACGCAAGGCGGCGGAATCCGCTAAAAACGTCGCCATCGTCGTCGCGCCGCCCGCCATTTTCTTGCGCGAACTCTCGGTGGGGTACAAAGGCAAGAGGCTCTCGTTCGCAGTGCAGAATGCGCACTATGAAGCTGGCGGCGCTTTCACCGGAGAAGTTTCGATGAGTGAAGCGCGCGATGCAAAGTGCTCGTCGGTCATTATCGGCCATGCGGAGCGACGCGGGATGGGAGAGAGCAATGAGGATACCCGCAAAAAAGTCGCCGTCGCGCTCGCCATAGGACTTACGCCGGTGCTCTGTGTCGGCGAGCGGACCCGTTCGCAGAGCGGAGAGCATTTTGAATTCGTCCGTGAACAGCTTGTCGCCGGATTTGCGGACGTGCCACCGGCGAAAATTCCGCGCGTCGTCATCGCGTATGAGCCGGTGTGGGCAATCGGTGCGGAGCGTCCGATGAACGCACGCGATATGCATGAGATGGCGATTTTCATCCGCAAAACAATTGTCGACCGCTACGGGCAGGGCGGAATGAATCTGAAAATCCTGTACGGCGGCTCCATTGATGAAAGCAACGCAGGGGAGATGATGCGCAATGGCGACGTAAATGGCCTCCTTGTCGGACGTGTCTCGACCGATGCCGCGAAATTCACGGCGCTTGTTTCTGTACTCGACGCACTATGAATCCCGTTAGAGGCCACGGAAGACCAAGTAAGATTACGAGTTCGACTATAATGGACAACATGAGTCAAAATTACGCAGTCATAATCGGCGCGGGAAGCATTGCTTCCTGCCTCTAACGGGATGAAGTGCATTGACGAAGTTCCAGCCGCAGAGCTTAAGGGCAAGCGCGTACTCGTGCGCGCCGGGCTCGATTTGCCGCTTAATGCCGACGGAGAAGTTGCCGATGTGTTCCGGTTGCAAAAAGCGTTGTCGACGCTTCAGTATCTCAAGGACGCGGGTGCCCGCATTATCATCATATGCAAGATAGGCAGGGACCCTCAGGAATCAAACGCCCCCGTCGCCGAGGCGATGAAGACGCGCTTTCCGGTATTTTTTGTTCCCGATATAACGGGCGCGACTGCGCGAGAAGCGATTGCGACAATGAAAGATGGCCAGAGTATTTTGCTTGAGAATTTACAACAAGACCCGCGTGAAATAGCGGGGGATGATTCTTTCGCACGCGAGCTTGCTTCGCTCGCGGAGCTCTATGTGAACGACGGCTTCCCCAGCGCACATCGCACAAGCGCGAGCATGGTCGGCATTCCGAAATTTCTACCATCCTATGCCGGTATACAATTCCGCGACGAAATTAAGCAGCTCTCGCTAGCTCTCCATCCGCCGCGCCCGGCGCTCGCCATCATCGGGGGGGCAAAATTCGAGACCAAAGACCCCATCATCCGTTCGTTCCTCAGCCTCTACGACCATGTGTTCGTGGTGGGGGCGATAGCCAACGACGTCCTCAAAGCAAAAGGATTCCCCGTCGGGCGTTCACGGGTCTCGGAGCACGCGCCCGAGAAAGAAGTGTGTGACAACCCGCATCTCGTCGTGCCGACCGATGTCACGGTGGAGCGACTCGACATGCAGGCGCGCGTGAAATTGCCGAAGGATGTGGAGGAAGGAGACAAAATCGTCGACATCGGACCGGATTCGGTCAAAGAGGTTGCACCGCTCATCGAACAGGCAAAGTTTATTCTCTGGAACGGCCCGACCGGCTTGTACGAGGGCGGCTATGTGTCATGGACACACGCCATAGCCGAGCTTCTTGCCGAGAGCGATGCGCAAAAAGTCATTGGCGGCGGTGATACCATTGCCGCGATACAGGATAGTGGCATCGGCGAAGAAAAGCTCGGCTTTCTCTCGACCGGCGGCGGAGCTATGTTGGAGTATTTGCTCAAGGGAACGCTGCCCGCTATAGATACACTCAACTAGTTGCATCACCGCCTCTTTCGGTGTTTGCTGGAGGCTGGGAGGCGGTCATGAGCCACATTGTCTCACTTGATGACGTTCGGACGGAAACGGTCGGTGATTTTTTCAGTGATGCTCGCCACGACGCTCGCGGACTGCTGGGTGCACTGTGCGCTTTCGCGGCCTTTGTCGTCTATGCGTTACTCGGCGGTCCGTTGCCGCTGCTGCCACTCGGATAAGGAAGTCGTCATGACAACACAAGATTCGGCCGAACGTGAGCCAATCGATTGGTTCGCATGGTCGTGCGGAGCCGGCGGAGCGCTGCTCATTGCCGTGATTTCCTATCTGTTCGGCACGAATTAAGTGCCAACGCTATCCAACAAAGATCTACACGGCGCCCGCAAGGCGCCGTTCGTTTACCTATCGCCCCGCAACATTCCCATTTGTAAGCGATCGTCACCAAATGGGAATATTGTTACATGGCCGAGGAAGTCTTCTCTTTTATCGAATCTGCTTCGCCGTCTTTGTACGCGTTGTGTTTCCACTGCCCGAGCCCGTCGCCTTTGTAGCGGGGGATGACGTGGACGTGCGGATGGTCCACCACTTGCCCCGCATGCTCTCTGTTGTTCATCATGATATTGACGCCGTCGGCATGCATCGCTTTCTCCACCGCGTGCGCGACTTTGCGCGCGGTTTCGGTCGTCGCCTGCCAATCCTCCGGCGTGACGTCGAAAATGTTGCGCGCGGTCTCGGCCTTCGGAATGACGAGTATGTGGCCGGGGCTCACCGGATGAATATCGAGGAATGCAAGCGTTTTGTCGTCCTCGTATATCTTGAAACACGGCAATTCGCCGCGCACTATCTTGCAAAAGACGCAGTTGTCGGCCATATGAATTTCACTATAGCGTATACTGGACGGTGATGGAAATTTCGGAACTTATTCGCGGGCTCCTGTCCCGCCGCGGCGTTACGTCGGACGACGATATATCGGCATTTTTGGTGCCCGATTACGAAAAACATACTCATGCACCACGGCTTTTGAGCGGCATGGAACGTGCGACGGCCCGCGTTCTCGCGGCAATGCGGGGCAACGAGCGCATCGCGGTATATGCGGATTTTGATTGTGACGGTATTCCCGGAGCGGCGGTTCTCTCGGATTTCTTCAACAAAGTAGGTTACCAAAACTTTGAAGTGTATCTCCCGCACCGCGACCGCGAGGGCTACGGGTTTCATACGGAAGCAATTACACTCCTCGCGTCACGCGGCGTATCGCTCATCATCACCGTCGACGTCGGCACGACCGCGGTTGAGGCGGTCGCGTTTGCAAAAGAAAGGGGAATTGATGTGATAGTCACGGACCATCACGAGCCCGTTAGAGAGCCTTCGGCCTCTAACGGGCCAGGAATCACAGGGACGCTACCGGCAGCCGTTGCAGTACTCAACCCGAAGTTGGGTGAATACCCGTTCCCGCATTTGTGTGGTGCGGCGATGGCTTTCAAGCTTGTGCAGGCGATGCTTGCGGAGGGCAAGAAGGAGGGGTTGGCGAATTTTGTTGCGGTACCTGAAGGTTGGGAAAAGTGGCTTTTGGACCTCGTCGCCATCGCGACTATCGCCGATATGGTGCCGCTCGTCGGGGAGAATAGGGTACTCGCGTACTGGGGACTCCAAGTACTTCGCAAATCGCCGCGCCCCGGCATCGTGGCGCTTTGCAATCGTCTGCGTTTGCGCCGCGCTGAATTGACGGAAGACGACATCGGGTTTTCCATCGCCCCGCGCATCAATGCCGCCTCGCGCATGGACGAGCCCGACCTTGCTCTCCGGTTGCTCACGACACAAGACGCCGCCGAAGCGGAAAAACTCGCAGCGCACTTGGAAGAACTTAATGCATCGCGCAAAGGTGTCGTCGGCTCCATTGTGCGCGAAGCAAAAAAGCATGCACGCGAGCGTTTCAAGTCGCACGAACGCGTCGTTGTACTCGGCAATCCGGAATGGAAGCCGGCGCTTCTCGGTCTTGCCGCGAATTCCGTTATGAACGAACGCGGGGGAATGGTCTGCCTGTGGGGGCGCGATGCGCTCGGACGCATAAAAGGCTCGTGTCGCTCGGACGGAGCACTCAGCGTGGTGGACGTCTTCGCAAGTGCCGGAGAGTCGTTCGTCGAATACGGCGGACATGCGCGCTCCGGCGGCTTCAGCGTGCTCTCGGAACACGTGCATACGTTGCACGACACGCTTGCGCTTGCATCGGCGAATATGAAGTCTGCGGAAGTCGCCGTGAGCGGCGCGCATGATGCGCTTATCACACTACGCGAAGTGTCATCGCCGCTCCACAAAGATATTTCACGGCTCGCACCGTTTGGCGCGGAGAATCCAAAACCGGTTTTCCGCATCGCGCGCGTCAGGGTGGCTCAGGTAAAACGGTTCGGTAAAGATAAGAATCATCTCGAGGTGATGCTCACGTGTACCGACTCGGGGGCTTCGGCGCGCGCATTCGATTTCTTCCGCGCGCCCGAAGATTTTACCCATACGCCCGTCTCGGGCGCGAGCGCGAGCGTGCTTGCGACCGTCGAGCGCGACTCCTACCGCGGCGGATTTGCCTTGCGGCTTGTGGATATCCTGCCTGCGTAGGCGACATTGCTTGCGCGGGTGTGCTAGCATTCCACGTATGAACATCATCGCACCGGGCGCCATGGTTCGTTTCGGGTGGGAGACCTTCAAGAAGCGGCCGTGGTTTTTCATTGGGGTGAACCTTTTCCTGATAATCATTTCTGAAGTATCTTCTCAGATCGCGTCAACCGCGACGACCCCTGAATGGGATTTTACGGGCGTGGCACTCTTTCTCGTGGATTTTCTTGTTGTGCAAGTGCTTGTTTTCATGGGAACGACCGCCTTCTTTTTAAAGGCGCATGATAATGCAGAAAAAACGACGCTTGGCGATACGTGGGCTCCGCAAGAATACTGGAAATTTCTCGGCGCATATCTACTCACGGTGATTCTGGTTGTCGGCGGGCTTATTCTTCTCGTCGTCCCGGGGATTATTCTTGGCATGGTCCTCTACTTCACACTCTTTCCCGTCATCGATCGTGGGTTGGGGCCACTTCAGGCGCTCTCGGAAAGCGCTCGTATAACAAAAGGCCATCGGTGGCAACTGTTCCTTTTCTCGCTCGCATTTCTCGGCTTGAATATTCTCGGATTGCTCGCGTTGGTGGTGGGCCTGCTTGTGACAATCCCCGTTTCATGGCTTGCCATGGCGCATGTCTATCGAACACTCGAACATTCGGCAAGTGAAATAGCTCCGGTGCCGGCAGTGTAAGCATGCAGAAGGTAGTTATTTATACAGACGGTGGCGCCCGTAACAACCCGGGGCCGGCGGGCGCGGGTGTAATCATGTATGACGGTGACCCTTCGACGGGTTCGACAAGCTCACCGCAAGCAGGCTCAGGGCGAGAAATTTCAAGTATAAGGAAATTTCTCGGAAGCCAGACCAACAATTGGGCCGAGTACGAAGCGGTCGCCATCGCCCTTGCCGAAGCGAAGCGGCTCAGACTTACGGACCGTACGCTTGAAATCCGCATGGACAGCAAGCTCGTCGTCGAGCAGGTCTCGGGCAATTGGAAGATAAAAGAGCCGACACTCAAACCGCAATGTGCGAAAGTGAAAGCGCTTCTCAAAGATTTCGCCGCGCACTCGTTCGTCCATATTCCGCGCGAGAAAAACGCCGAAGCCGACAGACTGGTGAACGAGGCGATAGATTCATCCCGTTAGAGAAACTTTTCTAACGGGACGAGGCGCGGTAAGTCCTATGTCCTCAAAAATCCTATGGGCAGTTGTCGGAGGATTTCTTGCGGGTGTCTTTGTGCGCTCGTTCGTGCCGCTTAGCTGGCCGTTCGCGGCCTTTTTTATGTTGCTCGCCGCCGCTTCACTCGCGTTCATATTTGTCGATAGAGAAAAGAAACGTGCGCTCATTGTCGTTGCCGTTCTGTTCGCCGCATTTGCCGGCGGCATCGTGCGCATGGATGCCGCCGGCCAGACTGGTGACGGAAGTCTGAGTTCCGTCATTGGGGAAAAGGTCACGATAACGGGAACGGTCTTCCAAGAGCCGGATATTCGGGACAATGGCGTTCGTCTTTCTGTTCGCGCAACACAGCTTATTGTCGGAAATGCCACGACTTCGGTGAGCGCGGGTGTGCTCGTTCTCGCGCCTCCGCATAGCGATGTCTCCTACGGTGATGTCGTCCGAGCGACGGGAGAGTTGCGGTTGCCGGAATCGTTCGACACGGGAGCGGGTCGCACGTTCAACTACCCGCAGTATCTCGCCAAGGACGGGATTTTGTACACACTCTCGTTCGCACAAGTGGAGCGCATCGGAGAGGGTGAACGAAACTATCTGAAGGTCGCGGCTCTGCGGACGAAGCAACTCTATTTGCATGGTTTGCAGGCCGTGTTGCCGGAACCCGAATCGGGCCTTGCCGGCGGCATTACCGTGGGGGATAAGCGCGGAGTAGGGGAAGAGTATTCGGACATTTTCATCGCTGTCGGGCTCATCCACATCATCGTGCTGTCCGGTTACAACATAACGATTGTGATGAACATGGCGGGGAAATTGCTTGCGAGGATGCCGCGTGCGGCGCAAGTGGTTTCGAACGCATTCATCGTGATATTTATCGTGCTCATGGCAGGGGCGGCACCAAGCGCCATGCGCGCGGGCGCCATGGCGCTTCTGCCGCTTATCGCCCGGATGACAGGGCGCGTATATCTGGCACTCCGCGCTCTCGGTGTCGTCGCGCTCGTGATGGTGGTGTGGAATCCGTTACTCCTCGCATATGACCCGGGGTTTCAACTGTCCGTCCTCGCGACGCTCGGACTCGTGCTCTTGTCGCCGGTATGTGCCGGATGGCTCCATTGGATTCCGGAGAGATTTGCACTGCGCGAAATCGCCGCATCGACGCTCGGAACGCAGGCGATGGTATTGCCGCTTCTCTTGTATCAAAACGGACTCCTTTCGCTCGTCGCACTGCCCGCAAACCTTCTCGCGCTCGTTGCGGTGCCTTGGGCAATGGGCCTCTCTGTCGTCGCGGCGTTCGCGGGAATGATTTTCGGCTCGTACGCGGTCATCATTGCCTTTCCCGCATACGTCATTCTCGCGTACATCATCGGCGTTGCACAATTCTTCGCCGCACTTCCGTTCGCTTCCGTATCGGTCGCGGCATTCAGTGCGTGGTGGATGTTCGCGGCATACGCAATTCTATTTGGCGGGGTGTGGTTCGTCCAAAGAAAACGGGCGACCCTTTAGGGTCGCCCGTTTTAGAAACAAATCTTGCGAATCTTACGGACGACGTAGAACGAGGAAAGCGCGCGAACATAGTTCGCGCGCGTTCGAGTCGAGGAGTTCGAAAACCGACGACGGTTTACATCATCGACGAAGGAGATGAGGGGCGGCTGAGGTACCAGCCCATGAGGGCGGCGGGAACGACCCAATAGATGGCCAAGACGAGTGTCGAGTAGCTCGCGAGGAACGGCCAGAAATTCGGGACGATGCCGGCCATCTGCGAGAGCGAACCAGTCTGCGTGAGTACGCCGGCCAATCCGGAGATGAACGCGGTCGCAAGCGCGACGAGGAACCCGATGACGCCGAAGATGACGCCCGACTTCAGGTCTTTGCCCGCTCCCTGCATGTACCACCACGTAAGGACGGCGACGACCACGAGCGCGAGCACCACATAGCTGATGTACTGCGGGGTGAATACGCCCGGAGTGGCACTTGCCGGGACGAGGGCGACCAACGCCGCGACCACGGTATTGGTAAGGTAGTTACCCAAAAACGCGATTAGTATAGAACGTTCAATGTTCATAATTATTTATAGACCGATAATCCATTAAGGATATCACGTCTGAAGGGCGTCAAACCGCTTCTCCACAACACCCCAATTGAGGTTCTTGAAGAAGGCGTCGAGGTGTTTTGCCTTGCCGGCGGCTCCATAATCGAGAATGTAGGTGTGTTCCCACACGTCGAGGGCGAGCAAGACGGGAAGCGTCACGAAATGACCCTGATGTTGCTCACCGGCAAAACCCGTCTGAAATTGCTTACCAGTCGGGTCATAGTACAGAATCGCCCAGCCCGGACCGCGCATGCCCGCAATCGCCTTCATGTATTCGACGAAGTGTCCGTGATACTCGATGGCGAGCGCCTTGCCGAATCCGGATTGTTCGTCGAGCGTTTTTGGACCGCTTTCGAATTGCGTGAAGTACAACTCGTGCAGACGCATCCCGTCAAACTCAAATGATTTTCGACGGACCAATTCTCCGAGCGCGATTGCGTTCTTTTCCGTGCCCTCTTTTGCGTACTCGACCAACTTTGCGGAAATTGCATTGAAATTCTTGACGTATCCTTCGTACAGACCGATATGTTGCTTGACCGATTCGTCGGATATACCGTCAAGTGACGGGAGTGTAAATTTTTGTGCTTCGTACATAGGATAGGTTTTAGGTGATAGGGAATAGGTGCTAGTCAATGCAAATGCAAGTATAGCATCGGGGTCCATGAAGGTGCGGTGACGCTATAATTCTCCGATGCGTCCCGTTAGAAATCGCGGACGCACGTACACGATTATGCACACTACGGTCGGGATTATGCGCACTAGCGTCTTAGGGGGCGGCACTTACTTGTCCGCGTCCTATTTCTAACGGGATGCGGAAAAGTTCAAGGCTCACGGGAATCGTCATCGCGGTTTTGCTGTGCATCGTCGCCGTCATCTGGTACGCGGCCCTGCGGGAAGACAGGCACGGACTCCTTACGGTTTCGTTCCTTGATGTCGGCCAAGGCGACTCAATATATATAGACGCGCCGTCAGGCAGACAGGTGCTCATTGACGGAGGCAAAAGCTCGACGGTCTTGCGCCGCCTCGCTTCCGCCATCCCATGGTGGGACCGTACGATAGACGTGGTCATCCCCACGCATCCTGATGCCGACCATATCGGCGGATTGGTGGATGTGCTTGCGCGGTACAAAGTGAGCATGATTATCCGTTCAAGCGCAGAGGGGGACACACAGACCGCCAAAGCATTGGTGGAGGCGATGAAACAAGAGGGTTCGCAGAATATCGTCGCGATGCGCGGGCAGGTCATCGATATTGGTTCGACAGGCTCACCACAAGCGGCGCACGCATATCTGCAAATTCTCTATCCCGACCGGCTCCTTCCGCATGTCGCCACCAACGACGGCTGCGTCGTGGCACGTCTCGTGTACGGGGAGACATCGTTCATGCTCTCCTGCGACGCGCCGTCGGGAGTCGAGGAGTATCTTGTCGCGCTCGACGGCGCGTCGCTCCATTCAGATGTGCTAAAAGCCGGACACCACGGTTCCAAATATTCTTCCTCGCCGCTTTTCCTCGGATTTGTGAGCCCCGCATTCGGTATTTTCTCGCGCGGTTGCACCAACACGTACGGCCATCCCGCGCCCGAAGTCGTGGAGCGGTTCAAACAATTCGACATCCCCACATTCGACACCTGCAAAGATGGCACCGTTACGTTCGTCTCCGATGGACAAACGGTAGTGCGCAAATGAAAAGACACAGTCCCTCATCCCGATACTTAATAAAAAAGTTAAGTATCGGGATGTGAAAAAACCGCCCGATGGGCGGCCTCAACCTTTGTTGATTAACGGACGAGCCCCGCTTTCTTGAGTGTCTTGTAGGCACCGCGTTTCTTCATGGTCTTGAGTCCTTTTGCGGAAACGCGGACGGTGATTTTTTTGCCGAGCTCGGGGATGAAGAGTGTCTTGCTCTGGAGGTTGACCTGACGGCGGCGTGCACCGGTCGGATTGAATTTGGTAGCACGAACACGGTTGGAGTAGCCGCCTCCAACTTGAGACTTGCTTCCGGTTATTTCACATGTTCTCGCCATATATTTTCCTACGGCCTGTTATGCCTGCCCCGTAGCCAAATCTGAAAGATTTGTGGTACTGGGGTCGCAAACACGTGCCATATGTCCGCGTACTCTAGCCTAGGCGGGCACAGATGTCAAAAAGAAATGCCGGAATGCTATAGTTCTTCCATGGAAATCGCCGACACACTGTTTCTCGTAGTCGTCATCATTTTTTCCGCGGTCATTCACGAGGTGATGCATGGCGTAGCGGCCGACCGCCTCGGCGACCCGACGGCGCGCTACGCGGGCCGCCTCACGCTCAATCCGTTTCCACACCTCGACATGGTCGGTTCCATTCTTCTGCCGCTCGTGCTCGCATTCACCGGCTCCTCTTTCTTCTTCGCGTGGGCGAAGCCGGTACCGTACAACCCGTACAATCTCCGCCCCGGCCGTTTCTCTGAAGCAATCGTCGCCGGTGCAGGCCCGCTCTCCAATCTCGTCATCGCACTTATCGGCGGCGCCATCATTCGCTCGGGGGTGTTCGATATGGCAAACAGCATCTTGTTCCTCATCGTTGTGGTCAACGTCATGCTTTTCGTCTTCAATCTCATTCCAATCCCGCCGCTCGACGGCTCGAAAATCCTGTCGGCACTTCTGCCGCGGTCTTTGGCAGGGGGATACGACTCGTGGCGCTCCCGAATGGAAATGAACCCGTTCATGGGCATGGGAATCGTTCTATTGATAGTCCTCGTGCTTGGCGGCGCCTTCGGTAACCTCGTCTTCTCTCTCGCGCGGGTAATCGCAGGAATGTAGTTGTCCCCACGGACCGGGAATCAGACACCCGCGTCTGCCTTTATGTCGATATAATCGCGTAGTGATATCCGCCCGACCGATACTGTACGGAATCATCGGCTTTCTTGTCGGTGGGATGCTTGGTGTTGCCGTTTTGGCGTTTGTCTTTTCGGATAGCAATAACAGCGTCGTTGCTATCGCGGTGATACTCATCTGCGCCGCACTTGGTGCATACGCACTCGGCTCCTTGGGAAGAAAGCTTTCAAATATGCAGGCGCAATCGGAAGCCAATAAGACCGACTTTTTTGTCGCCAACCGGCTCGCGGCCGCTCTTGTCATCTCTTCTGTCGTCGTCTCGTTTGTTTTGGGCATCATCATGCCGGCATTCATGCAGGAGGGTTTTATCGGACTTCTACTGACTACTGTAGTCAACGTCGCTTCCGCCTGGCTTGGCGTGCTCTTTGTGACGCGACAAAATTACCTCATGCCGACGCATAGTCCCGCGGCAATCGCCGGATGGGTCGTCGGTGTGTTGGGTGCCCTGATAGTTGTCTTTTATGGCCTCATCACGCTGACGGGCCAAAGTTTCCCGGGTGGAGGTTTCGGGGTCTTCCAGGCTCTACTCGGCGGCGTTGTTGTCTACGGGTCAATCTATTTCTTCTTACAACGGGCAATTGCAAGGTAGTAAAACGGGTTTCTTGCAATCGCGAGCAATAAATAGTAGTATCTGCGTGCGCTCAGGCACTTTTTAGTTTGCGTTTTCTACGAACTACGTACTACTAACTACCGACTATTCAAAATGTCTACGATAAATCAGCTCACACGCAAAGGCCGCAATCCGCGCGTCTACAAGTCGAAGACCGGCGCTCTCGGGCGCGGGTTTAATTCGCTTGAGAACCGCCCGACCTTCTACAGCTCGCCTTTCAAGCGCGGCGTCTGCACCCGTGTCACGACCAAGACGCCTAGGAAGCCGAACTCGGCTATCCGCAAAATCGCCCGCGTTCGTCTCACGAATGGGATGGAAATCACCGCCTACATCCCGGGAGAAGGACACAATTTGCAGGAACACTCGGTCGTCCTCGTCCGCGGAGGCCGTGTGAAGGACATCGGTATCCGTTACACCATCGTGCGCGGTAAGCTTGATGCGACAGGTGTCGAGAAGCGCCGCCGTGGCCGTTCGCGCTACGGTGCCAAGAAGCCGAAGGCCGCGAAGTAATTTCTATAACCTATAACCTACAACCTATTCCCTATAACCTATCTATATGCGACGCCCTACTAAGAACAGAAAACAGCCCCTTCCGGACGACGTGTACGGCTCGTTCAAGGTTGCAAAACTCATCAACTACGTCATGGAACGCGGCAAGAAAGACACCGCCCGCAAAATCGTCTACAAAGTGATGGAGGAACTCAAGAAAGACGGCGACCCGCTCACCATTCTCGAAGACGCGCTCGAAAAGGCGTCTCCCTCGGTGGAGGTCCGCTCGCGTCGCGTCGGCGGAGCCAACTATCAGGTCCCGCGCGAGGTCAATCCGGCCCGTCGCATGTCGCTCGGCATGCGTTGGATAGTGGAAGCGGCCGAAGGCACCAAAGGCAAGCCGATGGCTGAGTCACTTCTCAATGAAATCAAGGCCGCACACAAAGGAGAGGGAAGCGCCGTCACCAAAAAGGAGACCACTCACAGAATGGCGGAAGCGAATAAGGCGTTTGCTCACTTTGCTTGGTAACGAGCTTGGCCGACCGTGCCCTTCCGTAGCCTTGGCGAAGGAGGGGGCCAACAAGGCCTTCGCCCACTTCGCGTGGTAGCAAAGTATATCCGCCCGACACACTCCTTTGCCGGTACGCGGAAGTTATTGCTACTGCCGCACTATCCCCAAAGTATGTATCCCAACACAACCCGATGTTATCATTAGGGAATGAATATAGAGAAGAGGGGGGATAAAGATAAAATGAATATCGAGAAGAAGGGAGATGAAGATAAACTGGGTGCCGGAGAAATAACCCGAAGGGCGGCAATGCTAGGCGTAGTCGGGTTGGCGGCTGCCGCAGTAGTCCAAGGGACAATTGATGGAGAAAGGTCTATTGCTGACAAAGAAGCCATCGAAAGAAAAAACACTCACACCGAAGAAGCGGTTATAGTCCGCAAATACGCTAAAGACGAAGACGAGAAAATGATAACGTATTCGCCGAGCGGGGGAGCGGCTTTACTGGGATACGGATTGTATGGTCTAAACGGAGCTATGGGCGCAGCAATCTCTATGGGTAATATTACGCAAGTAAAGACTGGCCGTAAAGTGAGCAAGACGTACTTCTCTTTGAAGTTCTCCAGCGGGAAAGTTGTCGAATTACCGGCTTCGGCGGAGGTGGCTGCCACCTTAGCCGAGAATGATCGCTTGGATATTACTTATGTGGTTGACCAGAAAACGAACGAGATCGTGAAATATAAGTCTTTCAAGAAACTGCCATAAAGTAAAGATAATCACGGGGGCGTTATCGCAGAAGCTAACAAGACCTTCGCTCACTTCGCGTGATAATCACATGCTACAGTATGTCCATAATATCGCGCCTGATACTCGCATTTCATACGCTTGTCCTGTTCGCTCTTGTCGTCGTGTGCATCGCATCTCCACTCGTCGCCTCGTCGTACCCGGACGCGTTCAATACCTATGTGCTCTGGTTTTTCGGCGCTATCGGCGTTCTCATCCTCGGTTCGTGGTATGTGTATGCGGGACAATGCCCGCTTACCGTATGGGAGAACGGCTTTAGAAAAAGCGAAGGCAGAAAAACCTATGCCGAGCCCTGCATGGACCGGTATGCAAGAGAGTGGTTTGGCGTGCGGTTACCATGGCGCTTTAGCGACATTTTCCCAATTGCGATACTCCTTATTCCCGTCGTCACGCGTTTTTTCATCTAGCTCACTTCGCGTGGTAGTTCAATATATAAATGATTAACGCGGCCGGGGGTGTGTCCCCGGCCGCGTTTTTGCGTGACGCGCAGGTGCGTCAGGCGGCCTTCGATTGGCTTTTCACGCCGACCATAAAGTCATTCATCTCGTAGATCAGCTTGCCGTCGCAAGTGACTCGCCCGTCAACCTTGACCGTCGAGAGCGAGGACGGAAACTTGAGCTGCGTCACGTCGACACGGAACTGCACGACTCGCGAATCCGGCGTTACCATGCCCCGGAACTTCCCGCCGCCAAAACTTATCGCCATTCCCAAGCCACGTGCTCCAATCCAGGGCAGAAAGATGCCACCAAGCTGATATACGCCGTCGATACCGAGAGCGCCCGGCATGATTGGTTTACGCTTAAAGTGATAGCGGAAGAACCAGTCCGCGGTCTCCGGCGTAACGTCGTACTCGGCTATCGCGAAGCCCAAGTTGTGGGCACCACCGGTTGCGCTGATTTCGATGATGCGGTGAAGCATCAGCCACGGCGGAAGCGGAAGTGGCGGGAAATCGTCACCAAATTCGTCGTTTGCATAGGCGACCAAATAAGGGTAATCGTAGCTGCTCTTTTGCTCAAATTGCCTGAGAGCGAGCGGGTTTCCGGCAGCCGGCACGAGTGCTGACATCGATGTATCTCCCTGGGCCCATTGTGCAGTGGGTCGGGTCCTCTCGGATTTATATAGTGCCGGACAGTTTGTGTCGAGGGCATGAGTTCTCCACTGTTGCACAATTCCTGCCGCACTTCGGTAGTACAATTGTCGCATGAGACGGACTATGCAAACGTCATCGTTCGCTTACTTCTTTACGGCCGATACGCGCAGTGCGTGGCTTTGGCTTATCGCGCGCGTGTGGCTCGGCTATGAGTGGTTCATGGCCGGGTGGGAGAAATTCCAAAATCCCGTGTGGTGGGGGAATGATGCGGGCGGTGCAATCTCGGGCTTCGCGCAGGGCGCGCTCGGAAAAACGGCAGAATTCTGCACAAATCCGGCATCGTGCCATCCCGACGTACAGTGGTGGTACGCGGATTTCATCCAGCAAACGCTCGTCGCGCATCCGTATTTTTGGTCGCATCTCATCGTACTTGGTGAACTCGCAGTCGGCGTCGGGCTCATCTTGGGCTGTCTCACCGGCATTGCCGCATTCTTTGGCGTCGTGATGAATCTCAACTTCATGCTCGCCGGCACGGTCTCCATGAATCCGGTGTGGGCGACCGTCGGCATCCTGATTATTCTCGCGTGGCGCGTGGCCGGCCACTACGGAGCAGACCGCTATGTATTCCCGATTCTACAACGTATCACTGGTTCGCGAGGGCGCGCGGGGTAAGTCACCGGGCGCTCCCGCGTCGCGTTTCACTTGTATTTCACGGAGGATGGTATATGATATTTTCATATCGGATAACATAAAATCATATGGTCACTATTTCTGTTCCCATAACTCCAAAACAAGAGAAATTCATCAAAGAGCTCGTCAAAAGCGGCCGGGCGGCCAACAAAGCGCATGCGGTACGGCTGGGGATTGATGCGCTTGCCGAAGACGAGGTTTATTTGTCCCTTCGGCGTTCTTTGCAAGACGCTAAAGAAGGAAGGGTCTTTTACGGCGATCCGCGTGAATTGATTAAAAAATTCTAGCGGTATGATTACCGTTGGGTTTACGCCGGAGTTCTTCCGAAGTCTAAAGAAGCTTGCTCCGCAAATACAGGAAGCCGTGTTCAAGCGGATCGAATTATTCAGAGAAAGAAGCAATCACCAAAGACTCAAAGTGCATAAGCTGCACGGGAAGTATCAGGGATTCTTTGGCTTCTCGATTGATCGCAAGTATCGGATTATGTTCGAGTGGATTTCAGATAACGAAGCACGACTGCATACTGCCGGCGACCATTCAATATACGACTAATAAAGATTCCCGTGCCTTTTCCGAGTAACAAAAACACCGCCTAAAGGCGGTGTTTTTGACGTGCCTGCCTTCAGCTTAGGAAATCCTTAGCTGAACGGGGCTTGCGCCCACAGGCACGGGACGACTATACCAAGTGCACATAAATTTTCAATGAAGCTGTGGATTGCACCTCCGCAGGTTAAACCTGCGGAAACACGTTGCAGGATATATGAAAGCATTGCTATAGTGCCAGCAGAATCGGAGGATACCCCATGGCTGAACAGAGTACATCCGAATGCGACAACACGACATTCTTTCAAGATGTGCTGGCGTACATGGAAGCGAACGAGCAACTCCACAAGTCGGTCGAAGCATTACTTGCGTGGCGCAAAGTCCGGCCGTTCCTGTTTGACGGCCAGTGCCAATACTCCCGCGGCTTGTTGCAGACGATTCTCGATTCGTACCTTGTCTGCTGCAAATTTAAAGGAGACGAACCGGACAAGGTGCTCGTGGTTCTTCTCCGCAAGCTGATGCGGAGCGGTCCGCCGCCTCGGACGCCACCTTCCGCCAAAGGCCGACCCCCGCGTCGGCCTTTGCTTTTTAACCGGATTTCCGTTACATTACTGGGACCCCAGTACCACAACGCTTCGCGTTGGCTACGGGACAGGCGCCTTTGGGCGATTATTTTTTGAAATTTTATGGCTAGAGATTATCCGCTAGAGAAGGTGAGAAATTTTGGGATAGTAGCGCACGTGGATGCGGGGAAGACCACTACGTCGGAGCGCATTTTGTATTACACCGGCGAATCGCACAAAATCGGCGAGGTGCACGAGGGCAACACGGTCACCGACTGGATGGAACAGGAACGCGAGCGCGGCATCACTATCACCGCCGCCGCCATCACCTGCTTCTGGAACCCGACCTACATGGGGACCGACCTCTCGCAAAAGGTCCGCTTCAATATCATCGACACTCCCGGACACATCGACTTCACCTCCGAAGTGAAGCGCTCGATGCGCGTCTTGGACGGCGCGGTCGTCGTGTTCGACGGCGTCGCCGGTGTCGAGCCGCAGTCCGAGACCAACTGGCGCTACGCCGAAGAGGCCGAAGTACCTCGCATCTGCTACATCAACAAGCTCGACCGCACGGGCGCGTCGTTTGAAAAATCGTACGCATCCATCCTCGACCGCCTTTCCGACAAAGCGGTGCGTCTCCAGCTTCCCATCGGACTCGAAGACAAATTCGAGGGTGTCGTGGACCTGCTCAACATGAAGGCGTACCACTTTGAGGGCGAGATGGGCAAGAATGTTGTCGCGGGAGAGATTCCGGCCGACATGTTGGAAGATGCGAAGAAGTATCGCCACGAACTCGTCGAACGCATTGTAGAAAACGACGATGCGGTCATGAGTGATTTCATCGAGGGCAAAGAAATTCCGCTCGATGTTTTGCGCAAGACTCTCCGCAAGGGTGTCATCGCCAACAAAATCTTCCCCGTTCTCACCGGCAGCTCGCTCAAGAACAAGGGCGTACAGCTCGTACTCGATGCGGTCGTCGACTTCCTACCTTCGCCGAAAGACATGCCGGAATCAAAAGGCATCAACACAGACACCGGCACTCCCGACTCGCGCCCCGCATCCGATGAGGCACCGTTTGCGGCACTCGTATTCAAAATCCAAACCGACCCGTTCGTCGGACAGCTCTCGTTCTTCCGCGTGTACTCAGGCACCTTCTCAGCCGGTGACACCGTGTACGATTCCGCCAACAATAAAAAGGAGCGCGTGGGCCGCATCGTGCGATTGCAGGCGGATAAGCGCGAAGATGTGAAGACGGTATATGCCGGAGAAATCGCAGCCGCAGTCGGCATGAAAGAGGTGAAGATAGGTCACACGCTCTGCGACGCCGAGCATCCCATCGCACTCGAATCGATTGTATTTCCCGAACCGGTCGTCTCTATGCGCGTCGAGCCGAAAACCAAGGCCGACCAGGAGCGAATGGGTATCGCACTCTCACGCCTTTCCGACGAAGACCCGACGTTCCGCATCAAATCCGACCCGGAAACCGGTGAGACCATCATTTCCGGCATGGGTGAGTTGCACCTCGAAATCATCGTCGACCGAATGAAGCGTGAATTCAACGTGGAAGCATCGACGGGCAAGCCGCAGGTCGCATACCGCGAGACCATTCAGGGCACATCGGATGTCGAATACAAACACATCAAGCAGACGGGCGGTCGCGGCCAGTACGGCCACGTGAAAATCCGCGTGAAGCCGCTTGAGCCACTGGATCCTGAGAAGAAAGTGAAGAACAACGTCGACCGCGAAGACCATTTCGAATTCATCAACAACATCAAGGGAGGTGTCATTCCGCAGGAATTCATCCAGCCGGTCAAAAAGGGTCTCAAAGAGGGAATGGAGCGCGGTGTGCTCGCGGGCTTCCCGATGGTGGATGTCTCTGTCGACCTCTACGACGGCAGCTACCACGATGTGGACTCATCCGAAATCGCGTTCAAACTCGCCGCACTCAATGCATTCCAGGATGCGATGGCAAAAGCGAAGCCCGTTATCCTCGAACCGATTATGAAACTCGAGGTCGTTGTCCCCGAGAAATTCATGGGCGACGTGACCGGCATGATCAACTCGAAGCGCGGTTCCATCGAAGCGATGGGTGAGCGCGGAGTAGCCCGCGTCATCACCGCCAAGGTCCCGCTCTCCGAGCTTTTCGGTTTCACCACGCAGTTGAGAAGTTTGACCGAGGGAAGGGGAGTGCCAAACTTGGAGTTCTCACACTATGCGGTAGTACCTCGGAACGTTCAGGAAGATATCATTGCAAGCCGCAAGTAAGAAGACACCCACCCCGTTAGATGCGGAGCTATCTAATGTGGTCATTGCATCCAGAAAGTAATCGTGAGGCATGATACTCGCAGCCGCG
>JBBTSX010000004.1:0-17763 GCA_038064535.1 Patescibacteria group bacterium | reverse complement strand
GCACATGTGTGCGGCGCGGCTGTATAATTACCGTGTGAAGGATTTTTTTCTTTTCGCCATCTTCCTCTTTCTCCCGCAAATTGCGCTCGCGGGTTCGCAGACGTTCACCACATCGGGCACGTTTACTGTACCCGCATACGGCACACTCACGGTAGAGGTGTGGGGTGGAGGTGGTGGCGGCGGCGTAGTTGTCACTGGTATTGCCAGCACCCAGAGTACTCCGGGTGAGAAATCGGTCTTTTCTACCGTGGAGGCGGGCGGCGGAAGAGGGGGTATTAGTGAACATCTGACTGGTCAGCTACCGGGTGCAGTAGCGGCGCAGGGAGGTATGGCTTCTGGGGGAGGTGTAAATCTTACCGGTGGCATCAGCCCATCATCACCATCTTATCCGGGCCACTATTCCTCGACGGCCGGTTCGGCGCCGTTTGGAGGAGCAGGAGGGGTAGGAGGAGATCCAGACTATTGGTGCCCTGCACACATACCCGGGATTCTTGATGTCGACGGTCGTCCGGGCGCTTTTCCAGGAGGTGGAGGGGGTGGAGCTGAGTCGACATTTGGCGGCATTGGTGGGGGCGGCGGTGCCGGCGCATATGCGAAAAAAACGTATGCTCAAAATGAGGTTGCTGCCGGGACCACAGTTCCAGTAACGGTAGGTGTCGGAGGAACAGGGGCGTATTTTGGGGTTGTTGGGTGGTGTATCGGAAACGCGAACTATCAGTACTACTGGAATGGAGGCACCGGCGCTCCCGGACAAGTCATCATCACCTGGACAGACCCCGTTAATTCACCTCCCACCACGCCCGTCATCACGGGTCCCACCTCGGGCTTCACCAAGACGAACTACACATATACCTTCCGCTCGACCGACCCCGACTCCGACACTATTCGATACGGCATCGACTGGGACGACAACGGCACGGTGGACGAATACGTCCCCGCACTCGGATACGTATCAAGCGGCACCACCGGCTCGGCAACGCACTCCTGGAACTCCTCCAACACACAAACATTTAAAGCACTCGCACAAGACTCACTCGGCAACACATCCGGCTGGGCCTCGTACAGCGTCAACATGAGCCCCAACGCTCCCACGGTGCTCCTCACCGCATTACCACCAGCAATTACCACCGGCCAATCGTCCGTACTCACGTGGTCGTCGTCCAATGCCGCTTCTTGCACGGGCACCAACTTCTCAACGGGAGCCGGTTCACCGACAAGTGGGACACAGAGTGTCTCTCCCACCGTCACCACCGTATACACGGTCACCTGCACGGGAGCGGGCGGCACGGCTTCTGATTCCAAAACGGTCACCTATACCTGCACCGCGCAAAACTATTGCGGCACCGGCGCAAACGCAAACCGCCGGTACAACGGCTGTACCGGAGCGGAAATCACTCCCGCATGTTCATACCAATGCGGCGGTGCCGGATTATGCATCGCACCGCCTCCACCTGCCGTCATCCCTGGGCTCAACGGCCTCACCGGCGCTTTGCAGGCGGTACCGTCGCTCGTGAGAAGCGGCGACCCGACCAATCTGTACTGGAATATCAACTACGTATCAGCCTGCACCGTCACGGGCGGCGGCGTCTCGTGGAGCGGTACGACGGCAGGATGTGACGGCACCATCTGCACGTCCGGCTCAACGGGCAAGGTAACATCCGCCATCACACAACGCACCACGTTCTCTCTCTCCTGCACCGGATTAGATAGCTCCGCCACTTCTTCCTCCGCAACGGTCAATATTCTGCCGGTGTTTCAGGAGTTGTGATGCTCACCCGTTGTATATGCGCGGCCGCTCAAAGAGCGACCGCGCTGATATACCCGGTGAGATAACAGCCTCGTTGCTGTTGAAAAAATATCGGTTCTAATACCTCACGGGGTATACTTGCGTAGATGAACGCGAAGAGATTCTCCGCTGTGTTTACGTTTGCTTTTCTCGCCGTGCCGGCGCTCGCGGGCGCGCAGATATCAGCGTCGTGTCCGGCCGGTCTTCCGGTCACCATGAGCATGACAGCGGAGTTGCCCTCGACCGTTGCGAGCGCCTCGGTCGGATTTCATGCGGTTATGCAGAACACGGGCGACGACGTTATCCGCAACGCGACCATCGCGGTTGATGTCGTCCAAAAAAGCACCGGCGCGACCGTCGACCGTTTCACTGTGCCGCAGCAAGTGACGCTTCTGCAACAGTCCGCCGGCAAAGCAGATTTCGTCTGGAAGACTTCCGGAGGGCTTGCATCGGGGGACTACACGGTGAGAGCGACGCTCGTGCAGGAGAGCACGCCGCTCTCTGCCGTGTTCTCGGGTGCGCTCTCGCCGTCCGCAACAACGGAAATCACCATACGCGACGGCGCCGCACCGGGCGCGTCTATCTCGGCGGTAACGGTGAATGGTGCCGTGTACCGGCCGTATACGACGGTGCGTATTTCAGAGGGGAGCGCGCAGGTCGTGGCAATTAGCGCCAACGGTGCGGGCGCTCCGTACAAAGGCACGCTCACGTGGCGACTTTACGATGCCGACGCGACATCCACTGATGCGGCTCTGGACACGCGTACTGAGTCTGTCGAACTCCACCCCGACACTTCGACCGATATCCGCTACGTCCTCGCCGATTCGACGCGTGACGGATATTTTCTTGAGGGCCAACTGAACGACGGGTACACGACACGCTACATCGATATATGGCTTTCACGTAGCGACGCAGTATTTCCGTGGATGAAATGTGCTGCAGACGCAGGTGCAAACGGTTCACGTGGGGGACAGAGAAACGCAATCGTCGTCATTGCTGTCATCGCGGCAGTCATCGCCCTCGGTGCGATATGGGAGTTTACAAAAAAGCGCCATGCATAACGTGTCAATTGCGTACCGCCGATGGCGACAACGCCGGTGTCACCAAGCGAAGGGTGCTCATGTCCAGACAGATGCGTCGTGCGCATCCGCATCTTCTGACAAGGAAACACGATGTACACTGTCCGTATGACGAGGCATTCACATGTCATCATCGCGGGCGCGGTGGTCGCCATCACCCTGGCGGGCGGAACGATTCTATATATCAGAAGCACGTCGCCCACTACATCTTCGGAGACGCCGCGTGTCGTGCCGCCTTTCGAAACGCGCGTCAAGATACTTGACACACTCGGAGAGAGCGGCGCCAACACCTCGACATCAGTGCAGACACCGGAGATGAAGCTGCGGGTGCTCGAAGCAGTATCCCAACAAGATGCATCATATAAAGACGCGGCAAATTCCGCAGATTCATCCGGACAATCCGACGTGACGGCTTCGCCCGTCGCTCCACCTCCCGACACGTCCGCCAAACTGGATGTATTGCAGTCGATGCGCGGGCAGTGAAGTGTGCATAATTTCACGCCGGCACATGCGGGGGATGCTACGATACACATATATATGCGCAGGGCTCTCTTCACTTCGTTCATTGCGTTTGCGTTCCTCGCGCCCGTCGCACTTTCCGCGTGGACCGGCCCTACGGCGACAGCGCCGAACGGCAATGTGCCTGCTCCAGTCAATGTCGGCTCATCCGACCAGGTAAAGAACGCGGGACTCGGCGTCAACTACCTCGCGGTGTTCGGTAATATCCTCCTCTCCGGCGTCGGCAACTATCTCAATTTCGGCTCCACAGCCGGCACGTCCGGGTATGGTATCCGCGACAACGCCGGCGTCCTCGAGTTCAAGAACTCCGGCGGGACGTGGGCAACCATCCAGAGCACCATATACAATCTCGGCGGAGGCGGGTGGACGACATCGGGCAACAACATCTACAATGCAAATACGGGCAATGTCGGCATCGGGACGACGGGGCCGGGGGCAAAGCTGGACGTCCAAACTACGGGCGCAACAAATCTCAATATTGCAAAATTCCTCCAGACGAACTCCGGTACCGGCAATCGGACGTACATGTTCGTGGGGCAAAGCTTGGCGGGTGGACGGGCAGGCGTGTTCGGGTTTACCGATAATACCGACGGTGTGAGTGGAAACACGTGGATTACCAACTACGGAGACGATGCAGGGGCAGGCGTGGGTTTGTTCGTCAAAAAAGGCGGCAATGTCGGCATCGGGACGGCGAACCCTGCGCAAAAGCTTGATGTGACCGGTAACGCAGTCGTCAACGGCCAGATGAATGCCGCATCGTACTGCATTGCCGGTACCAATTGCATCACCAGCTGGCCCACGTCATTCACCGGGAGCTACCTCCCGCTTTCGGGTGGCACAATGACGAGCGGTGCCACTATCGACAACGGCGGCCGCATGCATATCGCGTCGACCGAGAACATCTATCTTTTGGCGCGCGGCGGCAATACATATGTCTCGAGTGCGTGGGGCGGCGGCGGCAATTTGAACGTCGACGGCACCGCGAAAGTGAGCGGCGGCATCTACGACGGTTCGACTGGTTTGTGGACGAGTCAGTTGCGCTTGAGCCAACAGTTGGGTGCCACATATGCGGTGGTGACGGATTCGTGCGGGGGTCTCCCACTCGACACGCGGTCATGTGGTGTTTTTGCCGGCGGCGCCCAGTCAGGTTACGGTGCGGCCTCCTCGGTCGTTTCATGTCCCGATGGGTCCGTCATGGTGGGCTTCGACCCGACCGCTTCGGTCAACTACATTATCTACGGGTATTCCTACGGAGTCACCAATACCGCCTATTGCCGGCAGATACTCCACTAATGTATATGTTTGACCTCAAAAAAAATCCGCTGCTCATCCCCTCGATACTTTTCTTCCTTGCCGCGGTCATTTTTGCGTGGGCGGTCACGATGGCACGCGCACCGCGACAGACAAGCTCTGCGCAGAGTGAGCCGCAAGTACAAACGCAGGCGCGGCCGCAATTACTCGCGGGCACGCCGAATCCTGCCGACTCGCTGCCTCAGCTCGGCGCGGCGGCCGTAACAGGCAAAGTCACCGCGGTAGATGCAAACTCCGTCACCATACAAGCCGGAGTACTCGGGGCACAGGCGGCACCGTCTACCACGTTCCAGACCGATGCGAAGACGGTGATATACGCTCGGGGAGCGTCGAAAGAGCCGGCGTTGTATAAAAAGGAAATGCAGGACTTTCTCGCAAAGCTCGCATATGCGGACCCTGATTCTCCGAACATCTACCGCGCTCCCGAGCCGTACGAACATGCCGCGCTCCGGTTTGCGGATTTGAAGACGGGCGCGCTCGTTACCGTCACGCCAACCACAGCTGACCCGGAAACAGCCGCGACGATATTTGTCGCCGCTCAGCTGTGAAGAAACAAATAGTATGAGACTCGCAGGGTACCAGTGGGGGATGCTCGTCGTCCTCGCATCGTGCGTCATGCTCGCAATACTCTTGTCCGTCCCGCGTGTCGTGCTCTCTCAGCAAAACGGCGGCACGGTAATAACCGGCTGGGCGTGGAGCGATACCATTGGGTGGATAGACCTCAATTGCGCCAACACGAATTCGTGCGGGGCGCATAATTTCGGGCTTTCTGTCGCACAGAACGGTGATATATCTGGCTACGCATGGAGCGACAACATCGGTTGGATGTCAGCCAACACCTCCGACCTCTCCGGATGTCCGTCGGGTGCGTGCAAGGCCAAGCTCTCGGGCAACAATCTGCAGGGCTGGATGAGAGCGCTCTCACAAAACGGCAACGGATGGGACGGATGGATTTCTCTCTCCGGCTCCGGCTACGGTCCGACGACCTCGGGCGGAAACTTTTCCGGCTACGCATGGGGCTCCGATGTAATCGGGTGGATGGACTGGTCACAGGCACACACAACATTCGGCCAGTGCGCTGTATCGTATTCGTGTTCCGGGCAAACCATTCAGCAGACCGACACCTCCTGCGAGGTAAACAACGTCACCACGTGTACTGCGCCCGCGTTTTGCTCCGCCGGGTCGTCGGCTTGTCTGTACCCGGACATCACCTATCCGACCGCGGGGAATCTCAGTGTCCGGCCGGCCGTTGTCCCGAGCGGCTTCACTACCGCCGTGCATTGGGACGTGCAGAACGTCACCACCTGCACCGTCACGGGTACCAACGGTGACACGTGGACCGTCTTGGGCGCAGCCGACAATAACTGGAAGAGTGCCTCCGGCGCAAACGGCAAGAGGTCACGCCCCATTACCGCGCAGGTCACATACACCCTCATGTGCACAGGCGTAAACGGGCTCCAGTCTGAACCGCAAACGGCGACGGTCAATATTCTGCCGATATTCCAAGAAGTATAAAACGAGCGCGCTTGACGCTCAAAGTCATTCTGGTACTATTGCCCGACGCACGCCCAGTGCGTATTCTTTTTCCCGGCTATTGCATCCGTGCGGCGTAGCGACCCGTTTACCCCGAGCGTAGTCGAGGGGCGTAGAGCGGAGCAAGACAGGAGAGAATCACAGCTGGGCACCGAGGCACTGCCTCACTCGCGTTGGCGTTAGTAATTATTTATCGCGGCTAGCGAGGAGTGAAGTGAAAGTTTACTTTCATTTCGTCCGAGCGAAGACGCGATATGAGGGCTTTAGCCCGATTATTAGTGTTGTTAGCTAGTCCCTAACAACTAAAAACTAACAACTAGTTATATGGCAGGAGAATTTAATCGTACGAAGCCGCACGTGAACGTCGGTACCATTGGTCACGTCGACCACGGCAAGACCACACTCACGGCAGCCATCCTCACCGTCCTCTCGAAGGCCGGCGAAGGATACTCGGCGACCGTCAAAGGCGTCGATGACATCGACAAGGCGCCGGAGGAAAAGGCACGCGGTATTACCATTTCGCTCTCGCACTCCGAGTACGAGACGCCGAAACGCCACTACGCGCACGTCGACGCACCGGGTCACGCCGACTACATCAAGAACATGATTACCGGCGCGGCCCAGATGGACGGCGCAATCCTCGTGATTGCAGCGTCCGACGGCGTCATGCCCCAGACACGCGAACACGTGCTTCTCGCGAAGCAGGTGGGTGTGCCGAATATGATTGTGTTCCTCAACAAAGTCGACCAAGTGGACGACAAAGACCTCGTCGACCTCGTCGAAGAGGAAGTCCGCGACTTGCTCGAGAAGCAGGGCTTCGACGGCAAGAACGTTCCGGTTATCCGCGGTTCGGCCCTCAAGGCGCTCGAAAACCCGGCGCTCGGCAACGAGTGGTCCGACAAGGTGATGGAGCTCGTCAAAGCGCTCGATGAGTACATCCCCGAGCCGGTCCGCGAACTCGACAAGCCGTTCCTCATGGCTATCGAAGACGTCTTCTCTATCGAAGGCCGCGGCACTGTGGTGACCGGTCGTATCGACCGCGGCATCATCAAGGTGGGCGAGGAAGTCGAAATCATCGGTCTCAAAGACACTGTGAAGACCACGGTTACCGGTGTTGAAATGTTCAACAAATCACTCCAGCAGGGTCAGGCCGGCGACAACGCGGGCGTGCTCTTGCGCGGAACGAAAAAGGAAGACGTGCACCGCGGACAAATCCTTGCCAAGCCTGGGTCAGTCAAGCCGCACATGGAATTCGAGGCCGAAGTGTACATCCTCAGCAAGGAGGAAGGCGGCCGTCACACGCCGTTCTTCTCCGGTTACAAGCCGCAGTTCTACGTCCGTACGACAGACGTCACCGGCGAGGTGACGCTCAAGGAGGGCGTGGAGATGGTGATGCCGGGCGACACCGTGACCTTCAAGGTCAAGTTGGTGAGCCCGATTGCTCTCGAAGAGCAGATGCGTTTCGCCATCCGCGAGGGCGGCAAGACCGTCGGCGCAGGTGTGGTTACGAAAATCGTCGCGTAATTTCTTCTCTAAGAAATTGCAAAAAGATGACCCCGCTGCAAAGCGGGGTTTTCTTTTTATAGTTTGACTTGTGAATGGTACGTATGTAGGCTTGCCACGGCTAGACATGTGAGGGAGGTATATATGTCGGAAATCCAATCTTTTGTTACCCGATATCGGGTGGCGTTCGCAGCGTTCGCAGTCGGAGCAGTCGTTGCGGGTTTTGGCACGTGGGCAGTGGTGCCGAAGACCACGGTTGTTCACGAGGCGCGCCCAACGGCCAACTGGCAGCCATCGTTCTGCGCGACGTTCCTATCGAAGGACAACGTCCCGCTTGCCGTCTGCAGCGACCGCTACTATCCGACCTATGGCATATCGGACGGGTATCTTGGACTTCTGGAAGGATGCGTCGTCTCCGGCAGGATTCGTGGATGTAAGCCGGCTACCCTGTAGCATCGCGGTGGACTTGCATGAGGGTTTTCAACGGCCGCGCAAGCGCGGCCGTTTCGCTTTAAAAAAATGCCTTACAAACCGCATCGTTTTGAACCTCGATTCATGGGATATGATTGCGAGAGTGCCTTCATACATGGTGTCGAGAGGGGCGTTTGGCACGCGCCCTCCGATTCTCGACCAGTCGGGACATGCACATGGCTGAAATTATCCGAGTGAGCGCCATTCTCGAGCAACCGGGATTGCAGCGGGCGAGGCAGCGAATGCTCGCCGAGCCAATATCCCAATTCTTCACGTTGTTCATCGGCGGGCAGATGATTTCCCTCGAATGCACGGCACATCGTTTCATGGATGGCTTTTCGCACTTCGTCGCCCCGGATCAGGCGATGATGATGAAGGCGGTCGCAGGCTTGGTGCCACACCCGGGCGATGCGCAACGCGTTCACGAGGATGTTGTGTCCAACGAAGACGCCTACGTGACGCGACAGGAAGGCGGTGCCAACGAGATTAATCTGATACTGAGACGATGAGCATCATGGCGAACGAATGAGCGGCCACCAACTCCGGTGACCGCTTCGTTTCTATCCGAGATATTCGGCCCGGCCTCGCGGGCAGGCAAACGGCTGCTTAGTCGGACTTCGTCCTCGTTTCATTAGCGCTCGCACGGAAGTGGAAGCAAGCTTCCACGTCGCTCGGCTCGCTTAGCGATAAAAACCGCAAGATTTAGCGGCCCCGAAAGCCCCTCCTTGTAACGGGGCTTTCTCCCGTTAGTGATGTATATTATCGACATATATGTCGCCAGAGGAGAAAATCGCAAAAGTCCTGAAACAATTAAAAGATGATGCTGCCATTAATCCGGAACCGCACTTAGTAAAATTTGAACTCAATCATTTCGTTGTTGGAGCAGGCATACTATCTGAAGATGAAGAGAGAAGGATACTTTTCAAATTGCGCAAAGATGGTGTTATTAAGCTTAGGTTGTCAGAGTACGAAGATGATACACCGAGAGAAGTGACGGTCCTTTCGTCTATCGGCGGTGAGAGATTCGCTGCTAGCCGATACTACTGGGTAGAGTTACTTGATGGATTCGAAGAAAAGTACAAATCATATGTCGGCTACTTGAAGCCAAAAAGAGCCAAAGAAAATGTTCCGAGTCAAGCTAGGGGGACCTCCGAGCAACCTGTTGTCGTAAGTGGGGATTATGTCGCTGGAGATAAGGTCGGCCACGACAAGGTGGGTCGGGAAGTAGGTTATGGGAATGTTGATCCTCACGGGTCTAAAGGGCTTAAATATTGGATATTAACCGCCGTTGTGGGGATTATTGTTATTGTCGTTGGATACTTTATCACTGAAGGTGCATTACCAAGGATTTTCAGCAATATCTCTATCGATTCGAGTATTGGCCAAAGCGAAGAAATGGCCACAACAACGCCAAACATTACAGCGATTCTCAAAAAGAACTTTAGTTTTTCAACTACAGCTGAGGAGCGGGAATTTAGGGACAGATATAACAATAGTCCTGTTTATGGAATAGGTCTTTTTAAAGACCTCGATAAAGTCGGCGAAACGTACTATCTCTATATGACTGTTGAGCGCTATCCCGTCGCATGTTCTTTTACGGCAGTTGGCAGTGAGGTCGAAAAAAAGATTCTGTTGCTAAATGCGGACGACAGGGTTGCTTTTGCTGGCACTTTCACAGGCGGTGGTCTGTGGAGTGGCTCTCGGTACGTTCAATATCCTTGGTATATACGAGACTGCTCCTTTATATAAATAAAAACGGCGTCAGTAGTTTTATGCTCAGGGAATCCGGTGGCGGCGGGGGTCAGTCGTGGCGGCGGAAGAGGAGGAAGGAGTTGAGGGCGAGGAGGGCGACGATGCCGATATGGGCCACATTTGCGCCGATGATGGCGAGTGATAGTGTGCATGCAGAAATCAACAGCGGGGTCCGCACAATGGACTATCTCAGGGTGGCGGTCAGAATTTTCGTGTGGTTTCGGGAGTTAATCCAGCTCAGTGTCTACACGTTCCTTACATACATCGGCATTTTTTGTGCGGCCTGTGCCGCCTTCATGTTCGGCTACTTTGGTTACGGCGTATGGCGCGCCGGAGCGTTGCCGGACGACCCCGCAGGTCTGGTTGTGTTCTTCACGGTCTTCGTCGGGCTCCTACTCACGTGTGTCGCGTGTATCATCGCGCGGCGGCGCATTGCACGTCACTGGCCGAATGTCGTGTACCGGAAAAAGGGATTGGAGGTGAAAGGCGGTCATCCGATGGGATGACCGCCCGCTTCTTTGCCCGGGAAATTCGGCGGGTGGTGGAATTTTGTGAAGCCGCGGAGTTGTGATATACCGCTGCGAGCGAGAACCGATAGGGTCCCGCAGGTAAACAGGGAGACATACCGCGATGGATTTAGGGACAAACACAGGCATCGTCGTCATTACGCACAACGGCCGCATGCCCAAGGACGGCGGCAAGCGCATGGGTTACATGGCAAACGGCAAGATTTTTCCGTTGCCGGGCATCACGATTTCGTTGCTTCGGCCATCGGCGCCACCCAAGCCCACGCTGGTGCGGCAGGAAATTTGTTATGCGGACCTGCCGCGTTCGCACAATTCGGATGGCGACTGCGTTCGATGCGGAACCTATCCCAACCGGACGATATTGATGATGACCGACCAAGGTGAGCGCAAGGTCGTCCGGTGCAGCGACTGCGGCACCCTTATGAAGCCGCGCTTCACCTGACCACAAGCTATCCGTCGGCGGGTTAGTCAATCACGAGTCTGCGGCCTTGCGCCGCAGACTCGATTCATATTCAGACTATGGTCCCGGCTGGTGGTATCCTTACGGTATGACAAAGCCCCTCTCGAAGGACTTTGTGGCCAACAAACACCTCGGCCTATCTATTGAGAAGCCGATGATGCCGGAGTTTGTCCGCAAGGCGGCGGAGCAGAACGGATTGAAAGAGAAACCGGAACTGCATATCAGTGTTGTTGTCACCAAGAATGCGCAAATACTGTGGCGCGCATTGCAGGCGAAAAGCAATGCCGCAGAATTTACGCAAAAGATAGAGGCGCTGTTCCGCAGATATGCGTGGGAGTATACGCTCACCAACGAATATTTTTTACACGAGCGATTCTACACGCAAGACGTCCTCAATGAGAACGGGGATATCGGCTCACCCGAGCATATGCGCCGGAGCATCGTGCAGAAAGTGCTGTTGCCTGACCTGTCGGATTTTTATGCCAAGATGAACGTGTTGGTATCCACCACATTCACAGTACCGGTGCCGCACATCACACTGTTTTCTCTGACCGGGAAAGGTATCGGCATCAACTCCGCCGAGGAGTTCGAACGATTCACCAAACAGGCGATAAAAGTAAGCTGACTTGCATACCGAAGCGGCAAAGTGGTAGTGTCCGGCCAGGTCCATTAGGCAGGGGATTGCCATGAGTGATGACATCGTCGACCGCATTCGTGCACTGACTGTCGAGAAGGGCGTCTTCGATATCGACCGCCGCACATGTGAATATTCGGTCGTTTCGAAGGAGCTGCACCCGGATGTGCCGAATTTCGTCGGCGTACTGGGCGAGAACGAATTCTTCATCTCAGAAGAGGTGCCGCGACGGCTCCGTTATCCCATGATTGCACACGAGGTGTTCTGCCTCAAGGGCAAGAGCTTGGACCACGAGGGCCACTGCCTTGCCGCCATCGAATTCGAACTTCGTTTCGTTCTGGCGATTGACCGGGAAGAGCATCTTGCAATCCGGCGCAAGTTCTTCAGCGCCCTCATCGAGGTGTCGAAGAACGGCGATCCGGTCTTCCTGCAGGAAATCACTGCAAGCCGCGACTATCTGTGCGGTATTACATGATGGTGCGACAGTATGAACAGGAAAGGGGTCTCCGAAAGGAGACCCCGAACGATTTTATGCCTGTGGGTTACAATTTACGCATGCGGACGCTTGAGCATGTCGGTGCGGTCGGAATCTTTCTTTTCCATTGCGCAATCGGAGTTGTTATATTTCTCGGTTGGCTCTGGCAATCTATTTGGCCATTCTATGTCGGACTGCTGTTCGTCGTACTCTTTCAGAACTTGATACTTGGATATTGCGTGCTGAGCCGTTGGGAATTTGCGCTGCGCCGTATGCTCAATCCGCGACTGCGATACGAATACAATTTCACGACGTACTACACATACAAACTCACACACAAGCGCCTCTCGACCCGTTTCGTCCAGATATTAGGGACCATATTTCTTACCGTCTCTCTCGCGGTGTCTCTCTACGCCAACGTGTTTGCCTGAGAAGCGCTATCGGATAGATATAAAATAGCCGAGGAAAGTTTGATGGGCAGGGAATGCGGACAAAGGAATATGACCCTGAAATCTTAGGGCTCGGGGCGGGGATTTCTTGTGTCCGGGTTATGCAACCATCGGCAAGGCGAGCGAATGCTTGCCTACGGTTACTTTTCCGAAGTTCTTTTTGCCGATTTTCTCACTTGCCCCGATTATTTCAATATTGAGCGTGTTACCTTTTTTATCAACATCCACAAGAATCTCGGGTACGATTTCAAGCGTTTTTGCCACTACGCCTGCGCGTAGGGAGACATTTAGTGCGTCCACGATTTTGTCATAGCTAATCTCCATGCATTCGATTGTAGTCTCTCTCGGCACTTCAGGCAACCCAGTGCGCCGTGATAACAATAATCTGATTATGTGTACGGATGATGATAACTTTTAATGAATGCTTGCGGAATTTCTTGAAAAATGTCTCGCGTCCACTATAGGCATTCTCAACTCGATCAGGATTTACAACTACGGCGACGACCGTCCGTTTTGAAAGCCTACGCTGTTGCATTTTCAGGAGCGCATGATCGCTGAAAACGATATTCATCAGGTGAGAATATCATAGAGAAGAGTTACAATATGCGTATATGCACTGGTGTTTCGGAATAGTAAACGGTCGACTTGCTCACGTCTTTTTCGATGTAAAAAGAGGTGGTAAGAAACATATTTTCGCGCATTCGTACATCAAGGCGAGTGAGCTACAGACCAAGCGAGAAAGAGAGATGATGAAGAGTGACGTTGAAAAGACACGCTTGTCGTACCGAAACAAAAAGTATCGGCGTATGGAACCAGCCACCAGTTCCTTACTTACATTGGCGGGGTAGCGGAGACGACCTTAACCAAATCTTTGCCCGGAGAATTGAGTGCCGGCCTTTCAATTTCGTCTCGCATACTGTAAGTTCTCCTGATGTCAGCCAATGAAATCGTCGTCCGGTTCGAAAAAGTCTCGTTCGAACGCGGGCACAACAAACCCATTCTCGATGAGATGAGTTTTTCCGTGCGCCGAGGCATGAAGATGACGCTCATGGGCCAGAACGGCGCGGGGAAGAGCACAATATTCGGTCTCATCACCGGCATCGTCGAGCCGGAATCCGGCAGTGTTCATACTTCGCACGGCCTCTCCATTGCGACCGCGCGGCAGGTCATCCCGCGCGCGGAGCTCGCGCTCACGGTCCGTGAATTCTTCCAAAGCATGTTCCCGAAAAAGGTCTACGACATCGACCCGCGCATCGATGAGGTGCTTGAAGTGGTGAATCTCAATGCGCCCGTTCGACAGGTTCGACAGGCTCACTGCAAGCAGGCTCAGGGCAAGCCACATGAGCGGCTTGTGTCGTCGTTTTCCGGCGGCCAACAAGCGCGCCTCCTGCTGGCCTCGGCGCTCATCCAAGACCCCGACCTGCTTTTGCTCGACGAGCCGACCAATAATCTCGACAAGGACGGCATCGCGCATCTCACCAAGTTTCTTATCGACTACGACAAGACCGCCATCGTCATTTCGCACGACGCGGACTTTCTCAATGCGTTCACCGAAGGTGTCTTGTACCTCGATGTGCACACACGGAAGGTTGAGCAGTACACCGGCAACTATTTCAACGTGGTCTCACAGATTACAGACCGTATCGAGAAGGAGAATATGAAGAATGCGCAACTCGCGAAGATTGCGCAGGCGAATAAAGAGCAGGCCAATGTCTTCGCGCACAAGGGCGGTCAGCTCCGCCTCGTCGCCAAACGCATGCGCGCAAAAGCGGAGGCTGCCGAGGAGGCGATGGTAGATGTACGCCGCGAGGATAAAACGATAAAAAGTTTCACCATTCCGTGCCAGAGCGGTCTCACCGGCGAACTGTTGCACATCACATCGTACAAAACAATCCGCAATCACAAGGTCGTCGTGAAAAAGAAGAAGCTCTCGCTCAAAAAGAATCAACACCTCCTGCTCACGGGCCCCAACGGCATCGGCAAATCCACCCTGCTCGAGTCCCTCGCAAACGCGGAGGCGGAGGGCGCCAAAATCGCCGAAGGTGTGAAGGTTGGATACTACCGGCAGGATTTTTCGAACCTCGATTTCAGCGCGACGGTCCACGACGAGCTCATGCGTGCGATGGAGCGGCCGTTCGAAGAGACGATGCGTGCCGTGGCTGCGAGCTTTCTCATCACGAGCGAGATTATTCACAGCACCGTCGGGCATTTGTCGGAAGGGCAGAAGGGGCTCGTCGCGTTCGCGCGGCTCGTCCTGATGAAACCGGGGCTTCTGATACTCGACGAGCCGACCAATCACATCAACTTTCGCCACATTCCTGTCATCGCCGAGGCGCTCGACGCCTACGAAGGCGCGATGATACTGGTTTCGCACGTACCGGAATTTGTCGCAAAAATCCGCATCGATGAAACGCTCGATTTGGGCAAATAATTAGCTTGGGGAGCAGAGACGTTGCGTTTTCTGTGGCTTTGGTGCATACTCTGCGGGTTCTATGACAGAAAAGACAGCGTCCGCCAAAGGCGGATCCGCCTCCGGCGGAGAATCGGCAGTAAAAAAGGTGCGCAAGCCGCGCCCCGCCGTGGCGGGGCCGCGCGCCAAGAAAGCGACTACAGCCGCTGCGTCTTCCGCTACCCCGGCTTCGACCCGCTCACCGCAAGCCACTCCTCGCCCCGCCACCGGCGGAACTCGCGCCAAGAAAGCCGCCGATACGGTGCATCGCCTGCGTATCCGCGTTCGTGCCTATGAGCACGGCGTCCTCGACGGCGCGGTCAAACAAATCATCGACGTCGCTGCCCGCCACAACGCGACCGTCGTCGGCCCCGTTCCGCTCCCCATTGATATCAAGAAATACACCGTGAACCGCGCGTCGTTCATCGACAAGGATTCGCGCGAGCAATTCGAAATGCGCATCCACAAGCGCATGATTGATATTTTGAATCCCGAACCAAAGGTGATAGAAGCGCTCACCAATATCGACCTCCCGTCTGGAGTGAGTATCGACGTGAAGATGATGTAAAAGTTTGCTCGGCAGATGGTTTGTTTTGCCGTCGCTGTCTGGCGCTGCTGCGCCAGCGCTGAATCTCGCCGCCGACGCGGCTGCGAACACGGCAAAACAAACCACCTGCGCTCGCTGATAGTGTTTGACCGCCCGTCGGGCCTGCGAAGGCGGCAAAAGAGTTTGGCCGCGCTCGCTTGAGATGTGAAAAAGATCTCCACACACAGCCGCCCCAAAGGGGCGGCGGTGTCTTTCGTTCTATATAATAGAGTGAATGCACGCGCACCCCACACGCACTCTTTTGCTTTTCCTCGGGCTCATCTCACTCGCCATCGGCTTCGTGTACGCGCTTTTTGTCTTCACAGGTGGCACACTATTTCGACCTGCACCACAGACGGCTTCACAAGCGACAGGATTCCCCGCAGACGCTCCCGCCCCCACACCCCAAGACTACGTGACCGCACAAAAAGGGTTTCAATACCTTGTCTCGTACAGCGGGAACGGATTCATGCCGGAGACCCTCAGCGTGAAGAAAGACGAGACCGTACGCTTCACCAACAACTCGGACGATTCGTTGCGACTCTCGCTTGAGAGTGCGCAGGTCACATCTCTCAACCACGCTGAATACTACGAATACACTTTTGCCAACGCAGGCACACTTGTGTATTCCGACGGTACCAACAAAGTAGTAGTGACGGTCAAGTGATATGAAAACAAAATCAGCACGCATCATCATTCCTCTCGCAGTATTCGTTGCGTGCACAGCCACATTTATTCTCGTGCATGCCGATTCGATTACATTGGGTTCGCCCTTTTGGGTCACAAGCAACTGGAGCAACACCACCAGTCCGCCCCGCGGCGCGCAAGCGAGTGCAAACAACGATGGCATCACCTGTCCCAACGGCTCCGTGCAGACGGGTTGGCGTATCCTCGGGGACTCCGCCCCATACTCCGGGTCTGAATATGGCACTCAATGCCGACAGCCGTCGTCAACTGTTACGACGGGAGCACGCACCTGGGTCACAAGCAACTGGAGCAACTCCACCAGTCCGACTTTCGGCGCGCAAGCGAGTCCAAACGACGGCATTGCATGCTCCGGCGGTTTCGTGCAGACGGGTTGGCGTATCGTTGCAATTGACCCCGGCATGGGGGTTTACGAATACGGCACACAGTGTCAACCGCTCGTTTCGTCTGTCACGCTCGGCGCGCCATATTGGGTCACCAGCAACTCGAGCGGCGGTACCATGCCATTCGGCGCGGCAAGCCCCAATAACAATGGCATTACCTGCCCGAACGGCTCCGTGCAGACGGGTTGGAGAATAATTTACACCAGCTCGAATGATGCCTATGGACCCGAAGGGTCTGGCGGTAGTTACGACTCCTACGAATACGGTACCCAATGCCGCCCAATCAGCCAGACCGTGACGCCACCGCCGAGCTCCTGCAATGTCGTCCAGTCATACACTGCGCCGGGTACGTACACCTCGCCGGTATCGGGCACCTATACGCTCCAAGTCATTGGCGGTGGCGGTGGCGCTGGAGGCAATAGCCTCGAGACTGGGAACATTGGCAGTTCCGGCAAGCGCGGTGGTCCAGGAGGCAAAGGTGCTCCAACATCCATTACAGGCTCATTTGGCACTATCACGGCACAAGGCGGCGCCGGCGGCGCCGGAGTGCTTTCTCAGGAGAGTTCAAGCGGTGCCGCTGGCGTGGCCGGTGGAAGTGAATCGCGGACTGTCACGCTTCAAGCTGGCGAACAACTCACCGTTTCCATCGGCGGCGGCGGCGGTGGTGGTGGCGCTGGTGGCATCGCTGGCAATGGCCCTGCCGGTTCAGACGGCGCAGCAGGCCCTCCTTCCACAGGCGGGGCAGGAGGGGTCGGTGCCGCTGTTTGCGCATGGTATGGCAATGGTCACAGCGGTCCCGCGGGAAGTGGTGGCTCTGGCGGTGTAAGCTCCGGCGGCGGCGGCGGTGCCGGTTCTTCTGGAGACAACGGCAGCTACGGCTGTGCTGCGGGGTCTTCCGGCGGCGCGGGCACACTGTCACAAGGTGGCTTCGGCGGTAAGAACGGAGGGTATTACGATCATACTAAGAATAATGCGGCGGGAGGCATGGCCCCAGGCGGAGGCGGCGCGGCCCCGAATGTCGGCGGCGGTGGAGGAGGCGGAGCGAGCGGCGCGGTCCGAATCTGTTCAAATACTTCGGCAATCTCATGCTCAGTCACTTTCGATCAAAACCCGCTCACCGGTGCCAACACCACAATGCGCT
>JBBTSX010000003.1:0-12332 GCA_038064535.1 Patescibacteria group bacterium | reverse complement strand
TTTGTCCCGCATATGCAACACATATTAGGTGTTGCATTTAGAATTAGAACTCGCGTACATTATAACAGGCTGGCCGGCCTGTTATAATGTACTGAATCGAGGAGTCCGAGAACTGATACTGACTTACGACTTCATGAACCCGCGTATCAAACCCGCAACCTTTTTCTCTGCCCCCTTGAAGCTATGGCCGACTTTCGGCACAACGACGATTTCATCGCCTATCTTCAAGTGTTCCGCAAACCAGTCCCCTATCTTCTTGGCCGGCCGGTCGGCGTACTCATCTTTTTCGGCAAGTAGGACGAGTACGGGCAATTTCACCGAATGCAGAGCTTTCGGATTTCGTCTCGGGTCCCAGTACGTAAATATTTCTTCCGGCCCCTCTCCGGTGTAGAGCGTCATAAACCTCTGCGCATCCGCTATCCACGGCCATGCCCAGACGTTTTCCGGTAGTATTGTATTTTTCTTCCCCTGCCGCACATATGCGCGCGCAACTTTTTCAGCCCGACGCAGAGCCGCTACACCTTGCGCCATCCTTTCGGATGCATAGTCGCTCATCGGTGCAAGTAAAACAACCCCATTCACTCCACGACCGACTTTACTCGCCCAATATGCGGATTTTTGGCATCCCGTTGAATGGCCGGTGAGAAAGATATTCTTTACCCCCGATTTCTTCGCAAAGTTAACCGCACCTTGTATATCGTCGACACAATCCGTAAATACCTCATGCGCGGCACCGCCCTGTATTCGTTTACCAGAGACGGTTTGAATATTTGCAACCTTGTCGTGTCCGCGATTATTGAAAGCAAGCACTGCCGTTTCTTTGTCGATAAGCTTGTCCGCAATAAAAAGCTTGCTGAACATCGTGCTCCCGAGTCCGTGCACCCATACGACGACGCGTTTCGGCTTGCGCGGGCCGAGCCACAATCCGTTGAGAAGGATTTTCTTCGGCGTAACTATTTCTATGACATGCGCGGGTCGCATGTCGCCAGTATACGCGGCTTATTTGTAGACCGCGAGCGGCTGCTGGGTCGCTATTGGCAACATGCCGACGGCGAGGCGGAGACCGGTTTGCGTGCCGGGAATATTCTTCATGTCGATTTTCCCGACGACGCGTATCTGCACCCTCTTGCACACACCGAGTGCTATTGCGGGATTCGTTTCCTTGCCGCCGGCGCGCACCGTGTCTTGCATATCAAAGAGAATGTCTACTTTATTACGCATGCGGGAGTGCATTGAATCGCCGATGACGCGAAGGCCGACCTGCTTGTCTACAAGTCCGTAGCCGCAGTTCGGTGAAGAAGAAGCTGCCGTCACCTGGATGACGGTACCGAACGGAAGTTCATCCGCGAGGTCCTGCGAGCGGGCGGCAATGATGTCCGGATTGGAATATGCACCGCTTGCGGTGATGTGCGGGTCGCCGTCGGTCTGCGCGGCGACGGCGTTATACCCCGTCATAGCGACGGTGTACGAACGATATGAAGGCTCAATGGGGGCTGTCGCAGTGGGGGTGGCGAGGGAGATAGTCCCGGTCGCACCCGACAAAGCGAAAAGCCCGATAAGGGCCGTATTGAAGATTCCTGTCATGCGCGCAAGGGATTACCTTACCCGCTAATACTAGCACGTTTGGGCTTGACTGTCAATGCCTTTTTGTGGCCTGATGGTCGGATTCTGAAGACGGGCTCTATATTCTAAGCCACGTATCGCTCAGGTGCCCTCCTGCCAACTGGCGAGATACTTTTTCTGCTCGTTTGTGAGCTCGTCGATTGAGCTGCCCATGGCGGAGAGTTTGAGCTTCGCAATCATTTGTTCCGTCTCTTCGGGGATTTCGTAGACACCGGGAGCGAGCGGTTTCCCTTGTGTTGCTTGCCCTGAGCCTTGTCGAAGGGCCATTCCTTCGACTTGGCTCAGGACAAGCCACTCCGCTCCGAGCGCCTGCGTCGCAAAGCTCATGTCCATCACGCTCGCGGGATGCCCTTCGGCTGCGGCAAGGTTTACAAGACGCCCCTCCGCAAGCACAAAGATTTTTTTGCCGCCAACGTTGTACTCCTGCACATTGGCGCGAACTGTCTTCGGCTCACCCTTGGCGAGCTTCTTCAAATCATTCAGGTTGATTTCCACATCGAAGTGACCGGAGTTGCATACGATGGCGCCGTCTTTCATTACTTTGAAATGTCGCTCTGTGAGCACGTCTATATTGCCGGTCACGGTACAAAAGATGTCGCCTACAGTCGCCGCATTGTCCATCGTCGTTACATAGAATCCGTCCATCGCGGCCTCGAGCGCTTTGATGGGGTCAATTTCGGTCACGATAACACCCGCACCCATGCCTTTTGCGCGCATCGCGAGTCCCTTGCCGCACCAGCCGTATCCGGCGACCACAAATGTCTTGCCAGCGAGCAGTACGTCGGTTGCGCGGATGATGCCGTCGAGCGTGGACTGGCCCGTACCGTAGCGATTGTCGAACAAATTTTTCGTCTTCGCGTCATTCACCGCAACTATCGGCATCTTGAGCGCACCGTCTTTGTGCATTGCACGCAGGCGAATAACGCCGGTCGTCGTTTCCTCCGTGCCGCCGAGAATACTGGGCAACAGCTCGGGGTGTTTCTGGTGAATTGTTGAAACGAGGTCGGCCCCATCGTCCATGGTGAGCACGGGCATATGCTTGATGAGGGTTTCGATGTGTTTGAAAAATGTTTCCTTGCTCTCCCCCTTTATTGCAAATGTCGGTATTCCGTATTCCGCGACGAGCGCCGCCGCGACATCGTCTTGTGTAGACAGCGGATTGGATGCTGAGAGAAACACATTCGCGCCACCTGCTTTCAATGTGCGCATGAGATTGGCCGTCTCGGCAGTCACATGAAGCACCGCCGCGAGTGTCTTCCCCTTGAACGGCTGGTCCTTCTCAAACCGCGCGCGAATCTGGGCCAGCACGGGCATATCACGTTCCGCCCATTCAATGCGCTGTTTCCCCGCCGCCGCAAGGCCAATGTCTTTGATGTCGGACTCCATCGCACTAAATTATCACACTTAAGGCGTTGCCGTAAGTTGCCTGGAAAATATTCACGAGCCACCGCTTACAGCGGAATTTTGCGATGGGTATGGTCATTGCCTTTTTTCAGCTCGTCCAACTCTTTTTCAATATGGTCGAGCTCCGAAACCACATAGTCCATCGACAATCTCTCCATAGCAACCTCCGCCTCAGTTTTCTCAACAAGCTTCTTCTCTTTTTTGAAACCGGAAATAATGATACTCTCGCCGATAAAGAACGAGACCATGAGGCCCGTAATCAGCAGTATCACCGTCCCCAAGACGACGGAGCCTATGCCGTGCAAGTATGGAATCATTTCGGCCGTTTCCCAGACACCCTTCCAAAAGAGGACGATGCCGATGCCGCCGATGGTGGCATAGAGAATCGGGCTGTGACTCAGGCGGATGCGAATACGGTCTTCGAGCTTATCGAAGAATGAGACAATTTTCTTGACCATGCCGTAATGATACCAGATGTTATCTGCGGACAGCAAAACGCATGGTATGGAATTCTTTCTGCGAACTGCTAGAATCCCGAATGGTAATGCAACGTGGCCGGCAATGGGGAGTGTCATGCAACATTTCGAACGACGCGTTATCGTGGACGGCTCGCGCGTCCAAGTGTGGGACCGCAAGGGCGGCGAGTGGGAATTGCTGTTTGAACGCGACGAGTTCCGCGACCAGTACGGGCCATACGCCCGACGCTAAAGTGACCGACGATTTCGAGGGTTCCGCGCATCCTGCGCGGAACCCCGTTGATTTTAAGTATGTACCTTTTGGGTAATGTTATAAAACGGCGGGGCTGGCTCCCTTTAGCTTCCGGCTTTAGGCATTTCGCCAAGCTCTAATTGATTGTAGAAAACGGATAATGTTGGCCCCTGCGTAAAATACGCGGAAATATAATCTGAATCTTTCTCAACTGCTTTCAAATGGCGTTGCCGACATTCTGCAATGTCGCCGGTAAGCCCGACGATATCGAGCTTGTAGCCGATATCTTTCATTTTCTCTATCACCGGCACAATGAGGTCATAGTTATCTCCAATAATTTCAATAACGATGTTTTTCTTTTCGTTTATGCTTTCGCGTAAAATCATATCGCTAGCAAATAGCGCATACTCCGCTAATCGCGGATGGTTTTTGCCGACAGCCTTTTCTATGGCGAGGTTCACCTCGCCGAAGTCGAGATGCACATAGCCGTTTTTGTATTTCTCTCTACGGATAGTCGTTTTGCCAACACCGACTCCGCCCATGAAAATTACAAATTTCGGAGGATTCTCGGACGCGCCTCTTGCCCAAAAAGGTTTTGCAATTTCACCAATTTTAATAAACTCCTCGCCAGTGAATTTTGCTATTTTATATTGGTCATTATCCATAATTTCTACAAATCTGCATCAGCCCAAGCCAAGTTATTGCAAAAAAGATAATGAAGCAGATTAGGTTCATGTTTTTATTCGGCTAGCAACCTTTTTACTTCCGCTGCCTGTTGCTCCGATGAAAGATTTGAATTGCTAACAATTCGACTCACTTCGCCCCATTTCTCCCACATCTTTTTTGCTACGAAATTGTATTTTGGTTCGCCTTTTTCGTAGACGCACATAGCGTGCACGGTATCATTTTCGTCACCAAATTTCTTGAGAGTTTCTTCCTCTATCTCCCACCAATCTTCTTTTACACCTTCCCACGGTCCCTTTATAAGAACTTTATATACCCTTTTCGCTTTACCCGCCGCAACCATCTCTTGAAACTTTTCCGGCGGCAACCACCCCTCGTGGAGAGTCCCATTTTCGTCGCGATATTGAAAAGAGCCGTCTGGTTTTTCGCGTCTGATTTCTTTTTTGAAAAAGTTAAACATAAATATAGTTTTATTTTAGCAGTTCATTTTTTGACCCTACGGGGAATCGAACCCCGATTAACGGCTTGAGAAGCCGGCGTCCTAACCGTTAGACGATAGGGCCTTACGGCGCAAGAATACAATACAATCAACGTGTAAGCCAATCAGGATCCATGCGCACGAGGAGCTCTGCCGCACGTTGCGGCTCTGCCATGATTTCCAATACGGTGCGCTCCATTCGCATGCTTTGCGAGCCTTTCACGAGCACAAGGTCGCCTTCGCGCAATTCCGCTTCGAGCTCTTTGCCAGCGCGCTGTGCTTCGCCGAGCTCGTACTGCCGGATGTTTTTTTCTTTCATTCCCGCATCCAGAGCCGCCTCAGTGAGTGCGCGGGCGCGGAAACCGACGGTAATGAGCATGTCGGCGCACCTGGCCGCACGTTCACCCACCTGTCGGTGCGCTTCGTGGGAATATTTGCCGAGCTCAAGCATGTCGCCCAAGACGGCGATTCGCCGCTTCCCTGTTCCCGCCTCTTTCAATATGTCGAGCGCCGCGAGCGCCGCCGACGGAGAAGAGTTGTAGGTGTCATCGATGATTGTAGAGCCCTTGAGCCCGTGCAGAAGCCGCACTCTGCCCGGCGGCGGTGCCCAGCCCGAAAGCGCGGTCGCTATTGAAATCGAATCAACCCCGATGCAATCCCCCACCGCAAACGCCGCGAGTGCCGCATAAATGCGCGGGTAACCCAGCGAGCCGTAGATGGTGACAGGCACCGAGGAGCCGGCGTGGTCCATGCGGAAATGCATCCCCGCGGGAATATTGTCCTGATAGATAATCTCATCGTGTGAGGAAAAGAAATCGTTGGTGTCCGCCTCACCGAATGTCACAGAAGCCCCGCGGAAATCAGAGCGAACCTCTTTCATGCGCACATCGTCACCGTTGAGCACGAGTTTGCCGCCCGGCTTGAGATATTCCGCGAGCATCCGCTTTTCTTTCACCAACGCTTCCGGCGACGAAAAATACTCCACGTGTGCGGGAATCTCCGGCACGCCTGTCAAGACCGCCACGTCCGGCCGGAGCCAGCGTGCGATGCGCCTGATATCACCCGGTCGGTCGGCGCCGACTTCGAGCACGAGCCACGCGGGATAGCTGTGCCACGCAATGATGAGCCACAGGCCGCGCACAATATTCACGAGCCATTTGAACGGATTGTTCCACCCATTCTCGAGCCCGAGGATGGTAAGCGGCACGCCAATTTCGCTGTTCATGCTCTTTTGGCTTTTGCGCACATAGAGGTCGCGCGAGAGCGCCGCATAAATGGCTTCTTTCGTCGTCGTCTTCCCCACTGAGCCGGTGACCGCGATGATGCTCGGCCTGTAGCGAGAGAGTACCGCGCGAGCCTCCCACGTGAGTATGAACACGACACATTGTTTGAGAAATTCCATACAGGGATACTGCAATCACCTATCGGGGCTGATGTTGTAATAGTTTATCAAGAATTTTGCGATGTCGTCGAAGGGGTGTGCGAGTGAGGCGGAGGCGTATTCCACGCCGTGCGGCTCGATTGCAAACAGGAAGACGATGAATTTCGGGTCATGCGCAGGAAGGTAGCCGAAGAACGAGTGCAGATACCTATCCGGCGAGTACCCCGCGCCGGGAATCGCAATCTGCGCGGTGCCTGTTTTTGCGGCGATGGAATAATGCTCCTGCTTGATGGCACCGTCGAGAAGCGCCTTGTCGTACACGGTGACGAGCATGTTGGTGACTGTCTGCACCGTCGAAGTGCTCAACACCTGCACTCCGGACGTCGCGGTGATGGAGCGCGTGATACCACTGGGGAGCCGGACGGCAGTGACCACGTGCGGACTAGGCAACACGCCGCCGTTTGCGAGCGCCGAAAGCGCGCGAATCATCGCAACCGGCGAGACAGATACGCCTTGCCCGAACGAAGCGGTGTCGTAGTTTACCGCGGGGCCCGTGCCGCCGCCGAGCGTACTCAAATCTCCGGTTACCTCGTTGGGCAAATCGATGCCCGTCTTCTCGCCGAATCCGAACGCGCGCATGTAGCGGGTAAACGTGGCGTATCCTGTCTTGTCGGCGACAAACGACGCCCCCAAGTTGAGCGAGTGGTTCAGCACTTCTTGCATCGGAATGATGCCGCGCGCCTTTAGATCGTAGTTGCAGACCGTCTTGCCGGACGGACGGATACATCCGACATCGTTGTAAGTGGTCGCCGGCGTCACGGCACCGCTGTCGATTCCCGCCGCCATGGTGAGCGCCTTCATGATGGAGCCGAGTTCGTAGCGCCCTTCGACAAGCTGATTCGAATACACCGCAGGGTTGGACACGGTGTTGTAGGTATTCGGGTCGAAGGCCGGACGCGAACTGATGGCGAATATTTCGCCCGTGCGCGGGTCCATGATGATGCCTCCGGCGAGCCGCGGTGTGTATGTCTTCACCACACCGTCGAGTGTATTCTCCAGTTGCGTCTGCACGGTCGGCTCGATGGATGTCACGATGTCGCCCTGCTGAGAAGCTGGGTCGGAGGAAAGCGCCGAGCGGACGTTTGCAAATATTTCGGCAAACGGATTGATATACATGCCGGATGTCTTCTCGTTGAGTGTATCCTGCCAGCTACGCTCAAGCCCGTAGACACCGGTCTTGGTGGTACCCGAGCCCTGAAACGCAACGAAGCCCACCGTCTGCGCGGCAAGCTCTCCTGCTGGATAACTGCGCCACGTATCCTGCACGAGGAGAACACCGGGGATTTTGAGGGCGCGGATTTTTGTCGCGGCGCTGTCCGACACGCGAAACGCGACTTCTTCGTACGGGTCGGTCGATTTTGCGGCGCTCGCGGTGAAGCGGCCATAATCGACAGGCGTGAGCGCACTAAGCGTCGCATACACCTTGTCGGGGTCGACGATGTCTTTTGGCGTAATGGCGATACGCCAACCCGTCTGCATCACCGCGGCCGAGACCAGTCCGCCGTCCTTCGTCGTAAAATATATCGCTCCTCTCGCTTCTGTCTCCGGCGCCGCTTCTTGGTATTGACCCTTCGCGTCCCGTGCATAATCTGAGCCGTTCACAATCTGCAAAAAATACAGCCGCACCGAGAGCAGGAGCGCTATCGCAATGAACACAACCCCGAGGATTCGGGCACGAATGACCAATGTCCCTCTCATATATCTCCCGCCATGGGGAGATTGTAACGCATACTGCGGACGACGTAGTGTGAGTGAAGCGCGCGAGCACATCTCTCGCGCTTTCGATAGCTCACTGTATAGTCAGGCGACACTTTGCTTCGAGATAGAGTACATTATAACAGGCCGGTCGGCTTGTTATAATGTACTGCTCCGAGGAGTTCGAAAACCGGCCGGTTTAAATGGCGTCTATTGCCACCGTCCCTGCGGATGCGGCGCCTGCCTGTGCGGATACGCCCGCAGACAGGTTACCCGGCACGTACACATACTGCGTGTCTTTGACACGCGAAAGTCCGAGCGAAGACGCTGTTTGCGGCGTCACACTGTCTCGCAGCGCGAAATACCGCTGCTCCATCTGCGCCACAGAGGTCTGCAGCGACGCGCTTTTTGTATCGGCTTCCTTGCGGGCAATGATATTGAGGACCGACGCGCTCACGAAATAGAAGTAACTGCACAGCAGTACAAAAAGTATGACGCCGAACGTTCTGAAAACAATCCGCTCCATCGGATGTTCGGCGGTAAGTGAAAAACTCTCTTTCACAGCCGAAAAATCCATCTTTGCCTGAAAGACCGACGGACGGTACTTACTGATTTTTGCCAATTTTTTTCTCATATGTTTAATTTTTTAGGATTACACGAAGTTTTGCGCTGCGGGCACGGGGATTTTCTGCGATTTCTGCGTCAGTCGGCGGTATCGGTTTACGTGAAACGAGTTCACCGGCGCCTTCTTTTGCCCATTGGGCAAAGCGGCGCTTCACGATGCGGTCCTCGATGCTGTGAAAGCTGATGACCGCGATGCGACCGCCGCTCTCGAGCATCTCCCACGCCCCTTCGAGACCTTCCGTCAGCGCGCCGAGCTCATCGTTGACCGCGATGCGCAGAGCTTGGAATGTTTTTGTCGCGGGATGCGTCTTGCCGTGGCGATATGCCGCAGGTACCGCGTCTTTGACGATTTCACCGAGCTCGAGCGCCGTCGTGATGGACTTACGCTCTCTCGCCTCCACTATCGCCTTCGCAATCCTGCGCGAATACCGTTCCTCGCCGAATCCGAAGATGACGTCGGCGATGCTCTCTTCTCCCCACTCGTTCACTATTGTCGCGGCGGTGAGCTTCTGATTTTTGTCGTATGCCATGCTAAGCGGCTCGTCGGAGCGGAAAGAGAATCCGCGCCCTGCCGATAGCTGGAACGAGCTCCATCCGAGGTCGAAGAGCGCTTTCGTTATTCGTCCGACATTCAACTTTTCGAGTTCCGTTTTTATATTCCGGAAATTTGCGTGTACAAAATGGACGGCCGCTTGTTGTGTAGAAAATAACTTCCTGCAGCGCTCTATCGCCTCTTCATCGGCGTCGAAACCGATGAACACCCCGTTTTTACCGAGATGGCCCAGAATTTCCCGGGCATGCCCTCCTCCGCCGAGCGTCGCGTCTACCACGACATCACTTGGCTTGAGTGCAAGCGAGTTTGTTGCTTCGTGTAAAAGAACAGTTCTGTGCCCGTCCCCCACAGGATTAGGGCGGTGGTTCACCCCGAGCAAACTCGAGGGGATTCCCTCCACCGGATCGCCGGAAGACTGTAAAAACGGTCGCGTGCGCATGACGTTTAAAATGGGTCTCCCGGCTATCCGGTGATACGAATCAGTGGGCTAGAGAGCGCCTATCTCTCCGAGCTTCTCGGCGAGCGCATCGGCATTCTTCTCGATGCGTGCTTTGTAGGTATTCCATCTCGTTGCGTCCCAGACTTCGACCCGGTCGGAGACACCTGCAAACACGACGTTCTTGCGGAGACCTGCGAATTCTTTCTGATGGTCCGGTATCAAAATGCGTCCTGCCCCGTCAACATCGACTTCGGCAGCGCCCGAGAGGATGAACCTGTTGAATCCGCGGGTATCAGCCTGAGCGAATGAGAGCTGCTGCAGCTTCGCCGCAACTTTCTCCCACGCGCTCCGGGAATAGACGAAGAGGCAGTTGTCGAGACCGCGCGTCATCACCACTTTTTTGCCCAAACCCTGTCGAAAGGATTTTGGCAGTGAGATGCGCTTTTTCTCGTCGAGACTGTGCTCGTATTCCCCGATAAACATCATATGCTATGATTTCCCACTTTTTCCCACTAATGAATAGTATATACCACTATACCCCACCGCAAGCCATTTTGTCACAGAAAATGTGGATAAGGCAAAACGGGCATAAGGGACAGGCTTTTCTGGTATAGTTTCGGCATGTTGAGTGTGTTTAAGAAGGCAACGCCTGTGGCTATCGCCGACATACAGGAGGAGCTGCGGGTACGCAAAACGAAGCATTTTATCCTCCTGTTTTCGATGGGTTCACAATTTGACCATCTCATTGTTCAGCAACTCGCGAAGCTCGGTGTCTTTTGCGTGGTAGCCGACCCCGCATCTGTTACTGCGGCTGATGTAAAAAAAGCGGCACCGGCGGGCATCATCCTCTCCGGCGGCCCCGCTTCTGTCTTTAATGAGCCGCCGCCGTTCGACGGAAAGATATTCGACCTCGGTATTCCGACACTCGGTGTGTGCCTCGGATTTCAAGTGTGGGCCAAATACGTCGGTGCGAGAGTGACACCGCAGGCGAAGCGCGAATTCGGAGTACATACATTTCATATCTCCGGTATCGACTCGTTGTTTGAAGGAATCGCGAAAGACTCGCCGGTACTCGAAAGCCATGGCGACGCGATAGCACCGCACAAGGCAATCGAGATACTTGGAACTACTGACAACGCGCCGGTCGCCGCCGGACGATGTAAACATTTGTGGGGCGTGCAATTTCATCCCGAAGTCACTGACACAGTCGAGGGAGCGAAGATGTACGAGAATTTTTGCGTAAAGATTTGCGGCATCACTGACCGTTTTCCCGCGCACAATGTCGCACAGGAGAAGGTCGCCGAATTGAAGAAGAAAATCGCGGGAAAGAAAGTGCTCATCGCGCTTTCCGGTGGCTCTGATTCATCTGTGGTTGCCCATCTTCTCAAAGAAGCCTCCGATAAGAAAACTAAAATTAAGGGCGTATATATACGCGGTATCGATAGGCCTGACGACGAGGCATACGTTCGGAAGTATTTCGCCGCGCCCTCCGAAGCCTCGGCGAAGGAGAGGCAAGAACATTGGATAGATGTGCAGGTCGTAGACGCTACGAAAGACTTTCTCAAAGTCCTCAAAGGAAAAACGGGGATGCGCGAGAAGCGCATGGCAATGCGCGGTGTGTACAAGGCCGTGCTCGAACGTGAAATCAAGAAATTCGAGGCGGACTTTATTGCCCAAGGCACGCTCTACACCGACCTGCGCGAGAGCGGTCATGGCCACAAGACAGGTGCCCGCGTCGCGGAGATAAAGGTGCATCACAACACCAATCTCGGTTTCTCAATTCCCGAGATTGCGCCTCTGGAGACCGAAGTGAAAGACTCTGCCCGCAGCATCGGCCGCGATATCGGCGTACCCGAAGACCTGCTCGTGCGTCACCCGTTCCCCGGCCCCGGATTGGTTGTGCGCATCGAAGGAGAAATTACCGCGGAGAAACTGAAGACGGCGCGCGCATGCGACGGCATTTATATCGAAGAGTTGCGAAAGGCGGATTTGTACAAAACCGTGTGGCAAGCCGGAGCGACACTTACCCACTCTATGCATACCGAGAGCAAGGGCGACGGCGCCGGATTGGGCCATGTACTCGCGCTCTGGGCGGTCTGGAGCGTGAACGGCTTCACCGCGCGCTTCGCACAGCTTCCGTATGAATTCCTCGACAAGGTCTCGCGCCGCATCACCAATGAAGTGCGCGAAGTCGGTGCGGTCGTCTATCGCATCTCCGACAAACCCCCAGCTACGATTGAATGGGGTTTAACCGTGCAGTGCACGGTTCAACGGTCGGAGGGCGACGGCCCGAGGCGTGGTCAGGCAAAATTGTAGCAACAATTTATGCGTGACTGAGATTACTTTGTGGGTCAGGTATATTTTGTACGCCGCAGCGCACAAAATTCCACGACCCTGGCTCGCCCGTTTTTGCTACTGCAAAAACATGGCTCCGCCCGTCCCCAAAGCGAGAATGACCTGCCGCAGGGCAGGTCATCTCGTCTTTGTGGTCATTGTATCAAAAAGTTAGAACCCATTTCAAACAGAACCCCTGACTTCGCACGCGCCGCGTGCGTGGTAGCTTGAACCCGCCAAGTACGCTCCGATCGCGTGGCGACCCTCTCAACCCCGCCACGCGCGGAGTACCGCGCGTCCCGCCCTCTCGCCTTGCCGCTCCTCATTCTTATTTTTTTGCGGGGGGGGG
>JBBTSX010000002.1:0-2378 GCA_038064535.1 Patescibacteria group bacterium | reverse complement strand
ACATCGGCGCTTTAGATGAAACGTATTGGTTCGTCGCGGGCGAAGGCGTCGCGCTATTGCAGAAGCTTGCCGACCAGAGCGACCCCACTGTCGTTGCGGAATTCAAAGCAGTGCAGGTGAAAACAGGTGATTCTGTCTACATGCCGGCAGGCTACGGTCATCTGATGCTCAATACGGGGAAGACATGGCTTGTGATGGAAGATGACTCTCCGGTGGAAGGCCCCGACGACTCCGCTTCGATGCCCGGACACGCGGATTACGAGGCCGTCAAACAAATGCGCGGCTTCGCGTACTACGTCGTCGAGAAGGACGGCAAGCCCGCGCTCGTGCCGAATAAGCTGTACAAAGAAGTACAAAAAACCGATTTCGGCGGTCTGCAGGTCGTTGAAAATTAAATGTACATCGTTGCCGACATAGGGGGGACGAAAACCCGTATCGCGGGAAGTTCTGATTTGGAGTCCTTTTCGAAGCCCGTCATTTATGAGACCCCAAAAAAGTATGAGGACGCGATAGAATTCTTCTCCACGGTAGTGCGGACTATCACGGGTGGCTCGGTGGTCAGAGGTGCGGTGGTCGGTAAGCCGAAACCTCTCTGGAAAGAGCACACCGACCTTGCCCCTGAGCTTGGCGCACTTATCAATACACCGGTGCGGATTGAAAATGACACGGCGCTTGTGGGCTTGGGTGAGGCGGTCTATGGCGCGGGGAAAGGGTCGGATATTTTTGTCTACATTACCGTTTCGACCGGAGTCGGAGGCGTGCGCATCACCGGTGGCCGCATCGATCCGTCATGGCAGGGATTTGAAATCGGCGGCCAATATCTCACTATCGATAATCCCATCTCGCTCGAAGACCTCATTTCCGGTTCCGCGGTGCACAAGCATTATGGCGTCCACCCCAAGGAGCTCGGGAAAGACCATCCCGTGTGGGAAGAAGAGGCCCGCGTGCTGGCTCACGGTTTGCACAATACGATTTTGCATTGGTCACCCGACCGGGTGGCGCTCGGCGGCTCGATGTTCAACGAAATCGGAATTTCCGTAGAGCGCGTGAAATATCATGTCGCGGCGCTCATGAAGAAATTTCCGATGGTGCCTGAAATCGTTCACTCTTCACTCGGCGATATCGGCGGGCTTTGGGGCGGGCTCGCCCTACTTCGTCAAGGCTACGAAGGGCAAGCGCGGCTCAAACAACTTCGTTCGTAGACTTCGGCAAACGTTTGTATGCTTCCCAGAAGATGGGGATGCAGGTCACTCCGATGAGGACGATGATTATCGGTGTGAGGTACGTACTGACGAAGGGCACTTTTTCGCCGAGATAGTAGCCGAGGAATGTGACACCCGCGCCCCACAAGAGCGCGCCAGCGATGTTGTACATGACGAAGAGGCGATAGCGCATACCCGCCATTCCCGCGACTATCGGAGCAAACGTGCGTACGATGGGAATGAAGCGCGCAAGAACTATCGCGAGCACGCCGTGCTTCTCATAAAATTCACGCGCCTGCTCGAGGTGTTCGTGCCGGAACCAGCGGGTGTTGCGCTCGAGAAGAGGCGCGCCCACCTTGTTGCCGAACCAGTAGCCCACGTTGTCGCCGAGTATCGCGGCGATAGCGACCATCGGTATAAGTATCCACGGATTGAAGAATCCCTGCGAGGCCAGAAGTCCGGCGGTAAAAAGCATAGATGCGCCCGGAAGAAAAAAGCCGAAAAATACGCCGGATTCCAGAAACACTACCGTGAATATTCCCGGGTAGCCGATAAACTTCACGAGTGGGATGAGCTCAAAATCGGGCATTTGCAAAAGTATACATTAAAACACTCGCTCCGCCGACGTCTATGTCGGCGGAGCGAGAAGGTCCATTCGAGGTCGTTATGCGAATGACGTCCGTGCGCATGTGCGAATGAATAAGACAAACGGCATCAGTACTGCCGGAGACTTATGGTCGCTGTTCCTGCCGACAAGGTCGAGCAGTAGCTCGCGCGCGAATTTGTCCTCGGCTTCCGTCAAAGTGTGCCCGACGCAAACCGGTCCGACGACACGCAGAGCTTCAATTGCGCGCATCACCCTGATGGACTCGCCCGCGTCGAGGTCATTTTGTGCTTGAGTCATTGCGCGGCCGAGTGCGGTCTCGATGGCGTACAAAGCGGCATTATCGACAGTCGACGGTGTATTGTCGGCCATGATATTCCTCCCACGGTTCTGTCTTCAGGTAAACACAGACAGACCCATGCTGTCAAACCTACACGAACGATTCGGGGATGGGGAACTTTTTGCACATTTTTCGAATGTCGGCGTGCACCGAGGAAAGGATTTTTTTATTATGTCGATTCTTGAGTGTCGTTACCATCAATTCCGCCACTTGTGCGCACTCCTTTTCCTTG
>JBBTSX010000001.1:72160-108418 GCA_038064535.1 Patescibacteria group bacterium | reverse complement strand
GCCGCCCCTCGCCTTTGCCGCCCATTCCTTTTTAGATATTCCCCCCCTCGCAAAAAAATCAGAATGAGGAGCGGCAAGGCGAGAGGGCGGGACGCGCGGTACTCCGCGCGTGGCGGGGTTCAGAGTTGCCACGCAATCGGGGCGCACATTGCAGTCCCAAGCCACCACGCGCGCGGCGCGTGCGAAGTCAGTCGAGATTTTTGCTAAAGTAGGTTCTAGCGGAGTACAATAGAGACTCACGAAATCCCCAATATGTTAATTGCAGACCCTATCGGGTCTTATAGGTGGTATGATGTTGGAATGGTCAACGCGAAAAAACCCAGAACACCCTGTCTCGTTTGCGGTAAAGAACCTTATCGTGCCTACTATAAGTACTGTAGCAACCTTTGTCAGCGTGAATACGAGTTCAATACATATATTGAGAAATGGAAGAACGGCAAGATGAGTGGGTTATCCAGCATTGGGACGGTTTCTTTTCACATTAAAAGGTACTTAAGAAGTAAGTACGGCAATAAATGTTGTTTATGCAAATGGTCAGAACAAAATCCCAAAACAGGTCAAGTCCCTTTGGTTGCGGACCACATTGACGGCAACTGGCGGAACAATGTCGAATCCAATTTGCGTTTGCTTTGCCCGAATTGTGACGCATTAAGTCCGACATACGGAGGTTTGAACAGGGGAAATGGTAGGAAGCATCGTGTCGTCAGCAATCGAGTCAGGGAAGGGCGACTTATGGCTAGAGGTTCAAAATAACCTAACCCGTGATATATTCTTAGCGAATCGCCACCTTAGCTCAGTTGGTAGAGCAATGCTTTCGTAAAGCATAGGTCCGGAGTTCGAATCTCCGAGGTGGCTCATGAACAAAGCGGAAATCGAAAAGAAGATTGCAGACATAGAAGCCGCGATGGGGGCGGTGGATTTTTGGGCTGACAAAGACAAGGCGCAGGCGGTCCTCAAGGAATATCAGGAACTCAAGACGAAGCTCGCGGGCGGCGGCGGGTACGATAAGAGCGATGTCATTCTCACTATCATTTCCGGCGCAGGCGGTGACGATGCCGAGGATTTCTCGCGCATCCTTTTTGAAATGTACGGCAAATACGTCGCAAGCAAGGGGTGGAAAATCTCCATGCTCTCTTCCAATCAAAATCCGATGGGCGGATATCGCAGCCTCTCATTCGAAGTGCTCGGCGCCGCCCAGAGGGCTCTGCCCGGCGGGGACGGGCCGTACGGCACACTCAAGCACGAAGCGGGAGTGCACCGGCTCGTGCGCATGTCGCCGTTCAATTCGGCGGGAAAGCGGCAGACATCATTTTCACTCGTGGAAGTATTGCCGAAGTTGCCCGACCAAGGCGAACTCCATATTCCCGACAGCGAGCTTGATATTTCGGTCGCGCGCTCCGGCGGTCCGGGCGGGCAAAATGTGAACAAGCGCGATACGGCGGTGCGCATGACCCATATACCGACCGGCATAGCGGTACAGGTGACCTCGGAGCGTTCGCAAGCGCAGAACCGCGACAAGGCCCTCGAAATGATACGCGGCAAGCTCTACCGGCTACGCGAGGAGGCTGCGGACAAAGAAAATCGCGGTTTGTCCACGGGCGCCACTACCAAAATCGAATGGGGAAGCCAGATTCGCTCGTACGTCCTGCATCCGTACCAAATGGTCAAAGACCATCGCACCGAGCACGAACGCCGTGACGTCGAAAGAGTGCTCGAAGGTGATATCCAGTCATTTATCGATGCTGAGCGAAACGCGAAAGGGGCGTCCGGCTCATAGGATTTTCCTGCTATATTTCGTGTATGGCCCTACACAGAAAAATCCGCAGTTGGCTTGTCGACTACGGCTACATGTTCCGCGGTACGGCGGCGATGCTCATTCATCGCGAGCCGCCGGCCCACTACCTGGGGCTTAGAGTGGACGGCAAAGTGCCGGTGATACTGATACCGGGCATTCTTGGTAAATGGGGTTTTATGAAGAAGATTGGGGATAAGATTTCTCTTTTGGGTCACCCCGTCTATATTGTTCCCGAACTTGGCTACAACGTGTACAGCATACCGACATCCGCGAAAAGGTTGCGTTCGTACATCGTCCACATCATTCCCGGCCGCGGGCATGTTCCGCCAAAAGTTGAAAAGGGCGCCGAGCACGTTCGCCGGCTCATCGAGCGGGAAGGATTGAAGGGTGCAGTACTGGTTGCTCACAGCAAGGGCGGTCTCATCGGCAAGTATGTGCTCGCGCATCAGAATCAGGACGGGCGGGTGCTCGGCATGGTGGCCATAGCGACGCCATTCTCGGGCTCGGCTATGGCGAAGCTCATTCCACATGATTCATTCCGGGAATTGCTCGCTGATAGTCAGATAATTCATGATTTGGAGAAACATGAAGCGGTCAATAAACGGATAATCTCCATAATTCCTGAGTATGATAATCACGTGTGGGCCGCCAAGGGGAGTTTTCTGGAGGGTGCAAAGAATGTGGAGGTGCCGGTCCACGGCCACCACAAGGTGCTTTTCAGTGGGCACGTACAAGAGGCAGTCGTAAAAGGTGTTGAAGAGCTATCGAAGCGGGCCGCGTAATCATTCTTTCGCGGAAGTTGCAGTCTCGGCCTCTTGCCAGTATCTGTTGATGAGTTCAACAGAAACTCTGCCGACTTGGTCGGCGCGGAAGTGGGGAAGGCCATGGTGACCAAGTTTTTTTGGAATGACCCAATCAACGCGCGGGCTATTGGGGAAGAAGGTTTCCTTGAGAAGTTCGCGTCGTTCAAAAAGACTTTTCTGGTCGGCACCCGGTATCAGACGCTCGTGTGATGAAACAGGATCGTCCGCACCCTGCATCAAAACGATGGGGCAACGGACATCGGCGTAATGATTATTCTTCTCACCGATGCCTTGTATTTGTGCTTTCAATTTGGCGAGATAATCAGTACCGCTACGACCTGCTTCCCGCAATACGCTGAAAATAATGTCGCTGCTCGCCTGCAGACCTTTGATGACCAGGGAAGGATTGTTGAAGATATTTTGCGCGATGCTCCGGGGTGTTTGCACCATGGCATCCTTTACGAACGCTGTGACGAGTTCACCTGATGTCTGTTCGTACATGCCGGCCGGGTCCATGAGGATGAGACCGCGTATGGCGATGTCAGGATTCTCGTTTTGAAGCACGCTTATCAGGTCGACGGCCTTTGTTCCACCCTCGGAGTGGCCGGCAAAGATGACCTTCTTCAGGCCGCGTCTCAATATCATTTCTCTGACACCTCGCGCCTCTGCCATAAGGTCATATTCAGTACCTTCGGTGCGTGTTCGCACTTGCATCGAAATACAGTTTGCGTTCTCGCCGAAACGGCCCGACAGACGCTCAAGTGTTTTTGCCCCGCCTGCAGACCAGCCGGTCAGGAAAATAATCGTTTCGTCGCTCTGTTTTTCACCAGTCGGCGTAAACTCCTTCCATGTGATTTCGACTTCTTTGCCGTCAACGGGATATGTGTCCACTCCTTCACCGGTCTTGTTCGGTTTCCACTTTTCCTCCGCAACACCATCTGTGGTTTTCGGCTTCTCCATGCATACAGTATATAGCTCAGGTATGGGGTGCCAAGGCGCCTTTTGGATAGAACAAAATAACGGGGTATACATACGTGTAACGTCGTCGTTCGCTTAACGCGAAAGTGAACTTTCGCGTTTCGCTCTCTAGGCGTTATAATCAAAACCGTTGTTTATGATTTACTTCGACAAGGTAACGAAGGTGTACTTTGATGGCGCGCCGCCGGCCGTCGCCGACATCGTCCTCAATATCGAGCCCGGAGAATTTGTCTCCATCGTCGGTCACTCGGGCGCTGGCAAGACCACGCTCCTCAAAATGTTGTTCGCCGAGGTCATGCCGACGGAAGGGTCTGTGTATTTCGGCTCCCAGCAGATAAACCGGCTCACGTCCAAAGACCTCCTCAAGCTCAGACGCAAAATCGGCACAATTTTTCAGGATTTTCGCCTTCTACCGACCAAAAATGTGTACGAAAACATCGCATTTGCTCTCGAAGTGGCAGGGAAAAGCGATGAAGACATTCAGGCCGACGTGCCGCACGTGCTTGAACTCGTCGGGCTTGCCGACAAAATATGGAGTTTCCCGCACGAGCTCTCCGGCGGCGAGCAACAGCGTGTCGCCATTGCGCGCGCAATTGTGAATCAGCCCGACGTGCTCATCGCCGACGAACCGACAGGGAACCTCGACCCCATCAACACGCACGATGTCGTCGAGATTTTGAAAAAGATTAACGACCTCGGTACGACCGTACTCCTCACGACACACAACAAATCGGTCGTCGATTCCGCCGGCCGCCGCGTGGTCACCATGGATCAGGGACGCATTATCCGCGACGATAAGCAGGGGAAATACGTCTTATGAAATAAGGAGCGAAGCGACTATATTTCATTAGACCCGCCTACATTTTCTTCAAATCACTATATAATCAACAAATCACGGGTTTATGACATTTCAAGACAACATATCAAAGGGGAAAGACTGTAGGAAAATGTGGTCGGGTAAGGTTATTACTAATTCGCTACGCTCATAAGTAAAACCTTATGTCTCTCTGGCTGAATACAAAAAGGGTGGCGCGCTACGGGCTCGCGGGATTCGTGCGCAACGGTTTCATATCGCTTGCCGCCGTTGTCATCATGACCATCACGCTGTTCGTGCTCGCCGGCCTGCTTATCTCCGGCGCGGCCCTCACGGCGACCCTCAAGTCGCTCACTGACAAAGTGGACGTCTCGGTGTACTTCACGACGACAGCGAGCGAAGCGCAGATCATGGATGTGCAAAACTCACTCAAGACGCTTCCCGAGGTCGCGAGCATCAATTTTGTGAGCCGCGAGCAGGCGCTCTCCGATTTCCGCGCGCGTCACAAGAACGACCAGCTCACGATTCAAGCGCTCGATGAACTCGGCGGCAACCCCTTGGGAGCTTCGCTCGAGGTGCGGGCCAAGCAGACGTCGCAGTACGAATCCATCGCCAAATATCTCGATACGATGCAGGCGGCCGCTACGGGCTCCGGCGCCGTCATCGACAAAGTGAATTTCTATCAGAACAAAACGGCCATCGACCGGCTCACTACCATCATCGATACCAGCCGCCGGCTCGGCTACATCGTGGCGCTCGTCCTCGGACTGGCCTCGCTCCTCATTACATTCAACACAATCCGCCTCGCCATCTACACCTCCCGCGACGAGATAGGGGTGATGAATCTCGTGGGCGCATCGCATTGGTACGTGCGCGGGCCGTTTATGATAGCGGGTTTGCTGTACGGTGTTGTGTCCGCGACCGCCGTGCTCCTCGTGCTCTACCCGCTCGCCGCATGGCTCGGGCCCGCGTCGCAGAATTTCCTCGGCGCGTTCAATGTATTCACCTACTTCACGGATAATTTCGCGTACATGTTCTTCGTCCTGATGCTCTCCGGCATAGCCTTGGGTTCGCTTTCCAGTTATTTAGCGGTGCGTAGGTATTTACGGATGTAATATGGCGGCAAAACGGGGTCCACGGAACGGTCACAAATATATATTCGTCGTAGGCGGCGTCATGTCGGGCGTCGGCAAGGGCATCGCGACGGCCTCGATAGGCAAAATACTCTCTACTCGCGGCCTCAAGGTCAACCTGATGAAAATAGATCCGTACCTCAACGTCGACGCTGGTACGATGAATCCCACGGAGCACGGTGAAGTGTTCGTGCTCGACTCCGGACTGGAGACTGATCAGGACATGGGCAACTACGAGCGCTTTTTGGGCCGCGACCTCGGGCCGGAGGATTACATGACGAGCGGCATGGTCTACAAGACCGTCATTGAACGCGAGCGCAACTTGGGCTATGCCGGAAAATTTGTCGAAGCAATCCCGCATGTGCGAGATGAGATTATCGAGCGCATCCGGAAATCGGGACACGTAGGCGGGACCGACGTCACGGTAGTTGAAATAGGTGGTACCATCGGCGATTTCCAAAACGCTCTTTATATCGATGCGGCTCGCGTAATCAAAATGAAAAACCCGAAAGACGTTCTCTTTGTCATGGTCTCCTACCTGCCGGTGCCGTCGACGATTGGAGAAATGAAAACACGGCCGACTCAGCACGCCGTGCGTGAGCTCAATTCCTATGGGGTTCAGCCCGATATTATCGTTGCGCGCTCAACGCATGCCTTGGATAAGAAACGCAAAGAGAAATTGGCCATCTGGTGCAATGTGGAGAGTGACCACATCATCTCCGCTCCCGACGTCGACTCTATTTACGACGTGCCACTCAATTTCGAGCGCGACAAGCTCTCCGACATTCTGCTCACCGCACTTGGCAAACGCGTCACCCAGCAATCGGACTTCGGCGAGTGGAAACACTTTGCGGAGAAATATCACAATGGGACCGGAGAGGTGAAAATCGGCATTGTCGGCAAATACTTCGATACCGGCGATTTCGTACTTTCCGACGCATACATCTCCGTCATCGAGGCAATCAAATACGCCGCAGTGGCAAACGGGACAAAAGCGAAGATCGATTGGCTCAATGCGAAAAAGTACGAGACCGATCCTTCATCAGTTTCCGAACTCAAGGAGTACGACGGCATTCTGGTGCCGGGCGGATTCGGAGAGACCGGCGTCGAGGGCAAGATCAACGCCATCCGTTTTGTGCGCGAGAACAAAATCCCGTACTTCGGGCTCTGCTACGGCATGCAGTTGCTGACTGTGGAATACGCGCGCAATGTCGCCGGTCTCGCAGGTGCGCATACGACAGAAATCAACGCGAAGACACCGCATCCGGTCATTGCGATACTTCCCGAGCAGATAGCAAAGCTCGCGAAGCGTGACTACGGCGGGACCATGCGACTCGGCGCGTATCCGTGCGAGATCAAAGAGGGCACTATCGCGCACGCATCGTATGAAAAGAAAGCCATCTCGGAGCGCCACCGCCATCGCTACGAAGTGAATCCCGACTACGTCGGACAGCTCGAGAAAGCCGGACTCGTGTTCTCCGGCCGTTCGCCCGATGGCCGCCTCATGGAAATCGCTGAGTTACCGGCCAGCGTGCATCCTTTCATGCTCGGGACGCAATTTCATCCGGAATTCCGCGCGCGCCCGCTCTCGCCGCATCCGCTCTTCACCGCTTTCATCAAGGCGGCCTGCCTGCGCAGGCAGGCCAGGGAGCGCACAAACTGATGCCGGTATCCATCAAACTCATCTCGCTCAACATTGAGCGCTCCAAACACCTCGACCGCATCGTTCCGTTCCTGGAAGCGGAAAAGGCCGACGTCGTGTGCGTGCAGGAATTACTTCAACACGATGCTTCGCGTATAGCGGCGGCTATCGGTGCCGTAGACTTTATTTTTACGCCGATGTCGCGCCTCAAGTTTGGTGGCGTCCCGGGCGCGCTCTATGGGACGGGGACATTTTTGCGTATTCCCGTTGTGGCGCGCGGCGAACAGTATTACGTGGGACAGGCCGGGACGATACCGGAGTCCCGCGCCACTGAACTGCTCACATACAACGACGAGTATCGTGCCATCGCGTGGGTGGATGTGGAGAAAGGCGGTGCCGTATTCCGTATCGCGACGACGCATTTTACGTGGACACCCGACGGCAGTGCGAGCGATGAACAGCGCCGGGATATGCGGGAGCTCATGCGGGTTCTCGGCACGATGGAGAGCTTCGTCTTGGCCGGAGATTTCAATGTGCCCCGTGGCGGAGAAATATTCTCGATGCTTTCATCTGCTTACACCGACAATATCCCTCCGCAGTACAAAACGAGTCTCGACCTGACTCTGCATCGCGCGGCGAGAGAGAGGGGTCACGAGCTTGAGAACAAGATGGTGGACGGTCTGTTTTCTACGCCGGCATACACGGTCTCCGGTGTGCGGCTCGTCGGCGGCGTGAGCGACCATATGGCCGTGGTGGCAACTGTATCCAAATCTTGACCAGAACACCTGCGTGTTATACCCCATGAGATAAGAACGCAAAACTCCTCAACACACTAGACCACGTTATCTCACGGGGTATACTCAGGCATGGGAGTACAGATTAAAGAAGGATTTGTCAGCGCAGCGCAGCGAGAGATATGAGAAAGAATTTCTCATATCCGAGCAAGCAAGCTGTTGTAGACGAAGGCTACACCTTCGACGACGTCCTCATCCGGCCTGCGGCCTCTGCCATGGAGCCATCGGAGGCGTCACTCAAAACGACTGTTGCGGGTATTCCGCTCGCGCTACCGTTTCTCTCCGCGGCGATGGACCGTGTGACGGAGGCGCGCATGGCCATTACGCTCGGCAAACTCGGCGGGCTCGGTGTCATCCACCGCAACTGTTCCATAGAAGAGCAGGCGCGGATGGTGCGCGAAGCGAGAGACGCAGGCGTCGCCGTAGCTGCCGCGTGCGGCCCGTTTGCCGCAGAGCGTGCGCAGGCGCTCGACGAGGCCGGAGCGAGCGCGATAGTCATCGACTGCGCGCACGGGCACAATCTCAATGTCGTCGCGAGCGCCAAGAAAATAAAGAAGAGTTTGAAAAAAGCAAAAATGATTTACGGCAACATCGCGACTGGGGAGGCCGCGAAAGCGGTCATAGGATTTGTCGACGCCGTCAAGGTCGGCGTCGGTCCCGGCTCTATCTGCACGACGCGCGTTATTTCGGGTGTCGGGGTGCCGCAGCTCTCGGCGATTCTCGATGTCGCGGCCGTTTGTGCCAAAAAGAAAATACCCGTCATCGCCGACGGCGGCATCCGCAATTCGGGTGATATCGCCAAAGCGCTCGCCGCTGGCGCTTCGGCCGTGATGTGCGGCAACCTGTTTGCCGGTACCGACGAGACGCCGGGGAAGATAGTGAAGAAAGGAGTCGAAATGTACAAAGAGTATCGCGGTATGGGCTCGGCCGCCGTCATCAAAAGCGCCTCGGGGCGTGAGCGCTACTTCACACACGGCCGCAAAGCGGTACCGGAGGGCGTAGAGGCACTCGTCCCGTACAAGGGTCCCGTGGAAGAAATCGTCGCGTCACTCGCTTCCGGCGTGCAGGTAGGGATGGGCTATGTGGGCGCACGCACGATTCCCGAATTCCGCAAAAACGTGCAATTCATCCGCATCACGCACGCCTCGATAGCCGAAGGCAAACCCCACTCCCTCGACAGCATTACGGGGTAGAATGTACGTATGGCACTTCCGGAGCAGCACAAACGCACCGAAAGGACAGTCGAACGTCTTTTGAAAGACGCCAACGAAGCGGCGGCCCGTATACCGAAGCCCGAGTTCGCTCAAGTAGCCGACGAAAAGGTTCACGTTGAGCTCAAGGACGCTCCCATCACCAAAGACCCGGCGGAAGTGGAAAAGATGTTACCGAGAGAAGGTGGCATGCACATTGAGAAGGCTGATGGGCAGTCAGCCGACATATATTCAGGTGACGAACCGGGAGCGGAGTGGCTTCGCGAACGTGATCCCTCTTATAAACCTAACAACGAATAAATATGGCTTTTGCATGGGAAGGGAAAACACCGGAAGGATATATAAATCGAAAGGAAAGATTTGACCGTTCCAAAACGTCAATGGAGACGCTTGCCCAGGAATACGGAAAGCAGGCACGCGAAATGCTTGCCGCTGACGCATCGGTGCGTGATGAAGTCGCACGATTTGCGAAGGCAATTACCGAACCGATGGACGACAACAAAAAGGAAGCAGACCTCGACAGGCTGATGCACGCTCTACGTGTCCGTAAAGCTTCTGTTTTTACTAATCTGCCTGATGATGCGCGCGAACAAAAAGCGTTTACGCTTGCTCTGGCACGTGCGCACAGGCAATCTCTGCAATAACAATGGAATGGCTCGCGGGGTTCGTCGCGTTTGTTATCGCTTCGATTGTAGGCATGTTCCCCGCGCACATGCTCGCGTATCAGGCGGCGCCGCTGCCGCACACGGGCGCGACAGTACTTTTTGCGGGTGACATGATGTTCGACCGCACGATTCGCACCACGACTGATGAGAAAGGAGGCGACTATATTTTTTCCTGCATCGGGCCCATTCTGCGCGATGCGGATTTCGTCGTCGCGAATCTCGAAGGCCCGATAACCTCGACATCGTCTGTCAGCGTCGGCAGTATCGTCGGCGGAAAGAACAACTACACATTTACATTTCCCGTGCTGACGGCGCGGCTTTTGTACGAGCACAACATTCGCATCGTGAATATCGGCAACAATCACATACTGAATTTCGGTACGTGGGGTCTCGAGGAGACGAAACGGTATCTCGACGCGGCCGGAGTCGGCTATTTCGGCGACCCTGTGCAACACTCGGTGTTGCACAAGAGGGTGAACGGAGTTGCGCTTGCCTTTATCAACTACAACGAATTCGCCCCGCCGGAACATACCAATATACTTGGGTATGTGAGTATATCGTCGACGACTGTCCGGCAAATCCGGGAAGCTCGTGCGGCGGGCGAGCTGCCGGTCGTCTACACGCACTGGGGGATAGAGTATGCGACGACTTCATCGGCATATTCGCGCGAATTAGCCCATAGTTTTATTGACGCAGGAGCGGAAGTCGTCATCGGCTCGCATCCTCATGTCGTTGAGGAGCACGAAACATACAACGGCAAGAATATTTATTACTCTCTCGGCAACTTCATCTTCGACCAATACTGGAACGACGATGTGCGCAACGGACTTCTCTTGCGGGTCGAATTCTCCGCATCGGGAGTGCGGTCTTTACGGGAAATTCCCATCCGGCTTCAGCAGGACCGCCGTACCTGCCTCAGGAGTTAACAAAACTCCGGGTTATTCACATCAGTCCAACGAATATCTCACGGGGTAAATCTGCTACAATAGCGCGCAACGTGTTCAGCAAAATTTGCGCTATGGTCACCGTCAATCACTACCGGTATTTCACGTGGTTCATCCTCGCAGCGCTCGTCGTGCTGTCTGTCATTGTGCTCTATACCGCCCGCTCCGCGCAGGCCTCGGGAAATGCCGAGTACGTGCCCCAGCAAACGGTCTGATGGCATCGAGGCTGAAATAATCCGCGCTTTCTGCTAGAATGCGCCGCATTGCGAGCCGCATCGGTTTCGCAGTATTGCGGGATCGTCTAATGGTAGGACTACTGCCTCTGGAGCAGTGTATCTTGGTTCGAATCCAAGTCCCGCAGCAAATGAGCGAAGCGAATTTCTGCGGGCGCAGGATTCGAACGCGAAGGGGGTCGGGGAAACTGTAGTTTCCCCGTGGAGGAAGGAATGGGAAAACCGTGGGTTTCCCAGTGGTTCGCAGTCCAAGTCCGCCAGCAATGCACACAAACAAGGCATTAGGGCCTCCGGAGCAGTGTATCTTGGTTCGAATCCAAGTCCCGCAGCAAAATGAGCCTCGCGAATTTTGCGACGGGGATTGGATGGGAAGGGGTCGGGAAACGGGAGTTTCCCGTGGAGGAAGGCAGAGCTATACTTAGCCCGTTGGAAAACCGAGGGTTTCCAAAGTATCCTTGTCCCGCAGCCAACTTGAGCGAGGTTATCGCGCACGAGACGCGTCGATTATTCACGAGAACCACTCTAGGAAGGCATACTCACTGAGTGCGGTATTCAAGACAGAAAAGTGAGGCGGAGTTACGTATGATTGTGTCATTAAGCACAAATCCTATCCACAACCCGCTTTTGCATTGTTGAAAGGGGGGTATAATTGACTTAGTCTTCTTTGCGAAGACTGTGCATTGTTGGAGTTACTTAACTGAAGCTTTTACATTTATTACTAACTAAGTTTATCTATGTCAAAAATTAACACATTCTTGCGAAACCGAAACACTGGCCCTATTTCTGCAATTCTCTCGGTTGTTTTATCAGTATTGTTTGTGGTTACCGTAGTGCAAGCCGCAACAACAATAGGAAGTAATATCAGTACTGACGGAACAGTAAGTGTCACTGGTCTCACGTCACTCGGTCAAGCGTCAACCACGAGATTTTCTGTTTTTGACACCGCCTACTTTGGTGGTACCGCAACGTCCACGTTTTCCTCCACGGGTGCTCTCTCGCTTATTTCAACTCTCAATGTTACTGGCGTGACAACTCTTACAGGCAATCTTGTTCTGACCACTGCATCCTCAACCGGCACGGTCAAGTTTCCTACCATTAACTCTGACACTGGCGCTATCAGCTTTGGTGACGAGAACCTAACGACTACCGGGGCTGTTAACTTTGCCACCGCATCTTCGACTGGAGCAACTGCGTTCCATACCGTTAAGGTCAGCAGTGTTGGCGATGTCGTAAGTGATATGCAGTTTGGTACTTGTACGGTAACCATCGGCTCTATTATTGCAAGTACCACAGCGATGGCAACATGTACCGCAACGGGCGTAACTACAAGCCATAGAGTCTTTGTTACCCCATACATTACCAACGATGGTATTTTTATGGTCAGTGCTTCTTCAACAGCTGACAATACTATCCAGATAGCGGTATTCAATGGCGGATATGTGGGGACGGTAGACCCAGCAGATAACACATGGTCATGGATGGCGGTGCGGTAGTTTCTGGTTAATTCCTTTCTCACTGTGAAAAAGATTCTCATAACAATTTTGCCGTTGCTCTTGCCAGTCATGGCCTTTGCCGCGACCAATGATTTCGTCGCCAATGGCAACATAACGGTTGCAGGAGTCACGTTCGGCGCGAGTACGGCTGACATGCTTATTTTGAGCGGTTCCGAGTCGGAAAGCTGGCTGTTTTCTAGCGGGGCTTTTACGGTTACCAATCCAGGGTCTGCGTTTCAAGTTGGATCATCCGATAGTGCAGTGAAATCTATTCAAGTTAGCCAGAGTGGAACCACATTAGCGTGTTCTGAAAATACAACTCCGGGAACATCGGCTGTAACTCTGCCGACGACATCGGGGACATACACGGTGAGTCCGTCTGCGACCACTCAGTGCACCAGTTTGTGTACGGCGCTATCCAATACTGCTTCATACAATTCTTTCCCGACCTGTGGGGCGGCAAGTTGTAATGCCGGGTACAGGCTATCGGGTTCCGGCGGTAACGCAACCTGTGTTTTGATCGGTGGTGGCGGATCGCTTGGGCACGTAGGAAGCTGCAATACAGGGTACATACTGTCCGGCGGGGCTTGTCGTCCGATTACATCTACCCCCGATACAACAACATCTGCGGCAACGGCCCAACCCACGTCCTTCTCTGTCTTTCTGAAAAACCTGTCTCTTGGCACGTCGTCTGAAGATGTACGTCGTCTCCAAATATTGCTTGCATCAGATAAAGATGTGTATCCGGAAGGTACCATCTCTGGCTACTATGGCCCTCTCACTCAAAAAGCAGTGGGGCGATTTCAAGTGAAGTATGGCGTTGCTACTCCGAGTGACGCGGGCTACGGTAATGTTGGTCCTAAAACCCGCGCGAAGCTTCAAGAAGTGTTTGGTGGAGTTGGCTCCGTCACCGCCGCTCCCGCTATTCCTACGTCTTCTGGCAGCGCTTCGTTTAGTGTAAATCTTGCATTTGGAATGAGGTCATCCGATGTGTATCGACTGCAACAAATACTCGCAACTGATAGCGAGGTATATCCTAATGGTACAGTTTCCGGGTACTTCGGCCAATTGACCAGAGAGGCAGTGCAAAAGTTTCAGATTAAACACGGCGTTGTTAGTTCAGACAAGAGCGTCGGCTATGGTTCTGTGGGACCAAAAACACGAACCAAGCTTCAGGAAGTATTTGGGAAATAGCAATCTGGCTGGGAAATTACTCAAATCGGAGGAGGTCAGCAAAAATAGGCGCTATACTTTAGCGCATGGATTTCAGAAGGGAAGCGGCGGCGCTGATGCGCCGCAATAGGCGCACCTCTCACGGCCACACGTTCACCGTGCCCTCCGGCGGCACGTATCCGCACCAGTGGCTGTGGGATAGTTGTTTTCACGCCATCATTCTCTCTCACCTCGAGCCCGACATGGCAAAGGCGGAACTGCGCGCACTCTTCGCGCGACAGCTTCCGAGCGGCATGGTCCCGCACATGATTTTCTGGCGGAAGGCGGTGTGGCCGCCGTACACCTACGGCTGGGGACTCAAGGGCACGAGCTCCATCACACAGCCGCCGATGATGGCCTATGCGGCGTGGCAAATCCACCGGCTGTCGCCCGACAGGGCGTTTCTCGAAGAAATCTATCCTCAGCTTTTCGCCCACTACAAATACATGGTCGATGAGCGCGACCCCGTGTATCACCATCTCGCGGGCATCATCAATCCGGATGAAAGCGGCGAAGACAACTCGCCGCGTTTTGATGCGCCGATGCACGTGGGGCCGGATATCAACATGTACATGCACGTTTGGAAGCGGCAGGCTCTGTTGCGGGCAAACCGCCTCTGCAATTTCGAGGCGGAACTCTGCATGAGCAAAACATTTTGGGTAAAAGACGTGCCATTCAATACCATTCTGGTCAAAAACCTCGAGCGGTTCGGTCACATCGCGCACTTACTCGGTCACCACGAAGGTGAACGTTTTGCGAAAGAGCACATCGACCTCATTCGCGGCGCGATGCGCGAGCGGCTCTTCGCCGACGGCGTGTACTGGTCGGCGATGGGGCACGACTACGTGCCGCTACGCGTCGCCACGTGGGCGCATTTCGCGCCGCTGTTTGCCGGCCTCTACACACGTGAAGAGGCCGAGGCAGTCGTCAAGAATCATTTTTACAACGAAAGCACATTCCGCTCGCCGTTCGGCATCCGCACGACGTCGAAGCAGGAGCCGGCGTACCGGCCGAAGAGATTTTGGCGCGGCCCCATCTGGATGGCGCCGCATTGGTTCATGTACAAAGGTCTGTCCGCATACGGATTCGAGAAGGAGGCGGCCTGGATTCGCGAACGCAGCCGCACACTTATCGAGGCAAACGGCTTCCGCGAGTATTTCAATCCCGAGACGGGAGAAGGCTACGGCGCCAATAATTTCACGTGGGGCGCGCTCATCCTCGACATGGAGGGGGAATAATTTCACACACAAAAGAGTTGGAGACCGCTCCATCGGAACGGTCTCCTGTCGACAGAATCACAATGTGTTCACTGGCGAGCCAAATGAGCCGAAGCCTAGGACCAGACCAGGAACATGATTGCCCATTCGATGGCGACGAGCGCGCCAAACACGAGCGGGCATTCAGCGACCAGGATGACTATGCGGCTCGGCGAAATATATTGCCGGCCGTTACGATTTTCCGATACCATCCAGAACACGAGCCAGTTGGCTGCAATGAGTACGGCCAGACTGCAGACGAACGCGACGATTGACCACCAGAATCCGCTTACGTGGAACCAGGGCAATGCCCCGGCGATGGCGGCAAGCAGTATCATCGCTGCCAACATATAGGACAACCAGTTGTAGGCGTATTTCTTGTGAACGCGGAGCGGTGTGAAGAGGTTGGGGAAGCTCCGTGCGACGTGAGCGATGGCGTTTGCCATGGTCGTTATCCTCTGCGAGTTTCGCTGTCTTCACAGTATGACGTTCGCATGATTTGTCAATGAATCCGGACCCGTTGGTATACTGGTCGCATGAACTTCGAGAAAGCACGAATCTCACGGAGAAAGTTCGTCGAGGGGGCGGCTACAATCGGGCTCGGTATTGCCCTAGGTCCCGGCGGTGATACTGTTGGAAGTATGAAGAGCGTCGAAAGTCTTTCACCAAAAAAGGAGAAATTGCTGCGCGACAGGATTTCTTTTGCTGCGGCAGACAAAGCGGTGGAATTTTTCCGGGCGTTTGAGAACGACCAAGAAAGACTCGATAAGTATTTCAAAGTGCCGCCGACAGCAGAAAATCCGAATCCGCTTCCTCCTGAGCCCGTGAATCCGGAAACGGCTCGCGAAATATTATATTCATTCTTTGAAGAACTCATCGGCAATACGAATCTATATGAATCGAAGGAGCAGGAGGCCGGATTTCCCTGGTCGGTCATCGACACGGGAGAAATTGCGAAGAAGCTTTATGCGCGTGTAACGAAGAAGCCTCTCCCGCGGTTGAGTGAACGTGGTCCGGAGGAGAGAACAAAACATGAAAAAGATTTCATTTTCAGCAACTTCTCGATGCCGACGAGCGGTGGCACCCCTTACATTTTTTTCGAGCAAGCGATGCATCGCGTGCTAGGCGAACTGCCGGCGGCTTTTGAAGATATCCAAAAAGGTATTGAGCCGCATTCGCATCAGATTTACACCGTCGGTGCCCCTACGAGCCAGACGGGCGTAATCTCGGAAAAATTTGTGGGTAGTCTGAAAGACAACCATGCATATGACGAATTCGGGAAAATGTATGCGGGTTTCGTAAGATCGGTTTTGCCTCATGACGCGGCGGAGGCAAAACAAACCGCGCTATACTTCCGGGGCATTTCAATGGCGGGAGGGTTTGCTGTAGAAACCGCCAAACATTTGGTCAACGAACATGCTGTCACGCAGGACTTGAATATTGAAAAGAGCGAGCGGCCAGCGCCGTTCCTGCAAGTACGAATAGACACAGCCCCGGGCCAGACTCCCGGTGCGGCTTCTACAAGAAAGGTACGTACATTCGGAGGATTCTTCGCAACGGGTGCGTGGGAGCTGGGCGCCGACATTCTTTCAGGCCGCAATTATTTGTTTACGACGATTCTGAACGAACAGAAATTCGTCAGGCAAGTGTTCCCGGTGCTGGCCGAAAAGGGAATCAATGTTCATATGGAGCCGGGTGATATCCGGCTCAAGAAAGAGGCCATTAGTAATGTGCTGAAGAATCTGTATGCGGGGGTACCTATCCCTGAGAATTTGAAAGTCACCGAGGTGCGGGGGCAATATGATTTACTGACCTTCACGCCCGGTTTTAGTTCGAAACTTGCGGAACAACGCGAGAAGGCTCGCGGTTCGCTTGGACAAAATATTGTTAAAACGGAAGAGAAAAATCGGCGTGTACATGGGGCAGATATGATGCACAACGTCCCCAACTTCCCGGAATCGGCATTTGCGCGGATGCATCGTGCGGCGAAGGGCCTGGAGGCAGTACAAAAACAACGCTGATCTCGGTTGTGTCGTCACACGAAATTCATGTGTTTTATGTGTATGATGTAGGTAATGTTCGCATCAATACGCGCGCTCCTCATCGCGCTTCTCATACTTCTCGTCTTACTCGGCATCGTCATGTTCCTCGTGCCGGAAGGTGCGCTCCAAGGCGTCGCATGTACCATGGAAGTGAAGCTCTGCCCCGACGGCAGCTATGTCGGTCGCACGGGACCGAACTGTGAATTCGCGGCATGTCCGGAAACGGCCTCAAGCACGGCGCCGGTCGTCGGCGCGGGCGAGCACTGCGGCGGATTCATCCAAAATGCGTCGGTGTGTGTCGCCGGGTACCACTGCCAGCTCTTCACGTCGCGACCTGATACCGGAGGTACGTGTGTCGCTGATTCCTCAGGCGGGGGCGGGATTCTTCCGTACAACTCCGGCGTGCGCGGCACCGTCTTAACCAGCCCGACCTGTCCGGTGGAACAAAATCCTCCGCAACCGCAATGCGCGGCCCAACCGTATGCAACGACGGTGGCCGTGTTCCGTGCGAACAACCCGGTGACCCCGTTTGCGGTGACGCGCTCGGGCACGGACGGCTCGTTCCAGATATCTCTACCGCCGGGCGAGTACATACTCGGTGCGGGCGAAAGCATGCTGCCGCGCTGCGAGCATCCTTCGGCCACGGTCGGCGGGACAGGGTATACAGTCGTAAATATCTCGTGCGATACCGGCATCCGCTGAAGAGTGTTTTCGACGGCAAAACCCCTTTCTAGATTGAACAAGGCACTTAGGCTATACTGCCCCGGTGTTCAGATTTTCATCCCTATTCTCTCTCAGCTGGAAGCAATATGCCGTCATCGCGGTGGCTGTAATCGCAGTCGGTTTCGTGTATCTCAAGACCCGCCCCGCGCCGTCCCCGTATGAATCAGTGGTCTTGAAAGCCGCTCCGATGGAACAGATTGTAAGCGTCACAGGCAAAGTGCAGGCGCAGGAGAGTGTTGACCTCGCCTTTAGCGTCTCGGGGCGCGTCGTCTCTGTCGACGCGCGCGTCGGGCAGGCGGTAGCCGCAGGCCAGTCGCTCGTGCGACTCGAGAGCAGCGACCTATCGGCCCAGCTTGCGCAGGCGCAGGCGCAGGCCGATTCGGCACTGGCGACACTCGACGGACTCAGGGTAGGCGCACAACCCTCGGATATCGCCGCGTCGCAGGCGGCGGTGGACAAAGCGAGGCAAGACCTCGCCAATATGTATGCGGGCATTAGCGACACGCTCTCCGACGGTCTCGCAAAGGGCACCGACGCCGTTCGTACTCAGCTCAACGGCGTCTTTTCGAATGCAGACGGGACCAATCCACAGCTCACGTATTCTACAAGCAATTCACAATCGGCCACCGACGCGGCCACTGAGCGCGTACTCAGCGGCACGGCGCTCAATGATTGGCAGCTTGAGCTTGCCGCGATTTCTCCGTCCTCCGGCATCGCGACGCTTGAAGCTGCTATCGCGAACGGCATCGCGCATCTCGCCGTCATGCGCACTCTCATTCAAGACGTGAACGCCACACTCAACAGCGGCACCAACCTTTCCGCAGCTACGCTCGCAGATTACAAGACGTCGGCGGCGACAGCGCTCTCCGAGATCAATACCGCCATCAGCAATCTCAACGGCACGTCGCAGAGTATTGCGTCGCAGAAAATCACCGTGCAGCAGTTGCAGTCCCAGCTCGAATTGAAGCGCGCCGGCTCGACACCGCAGGCAATCGCCGCTCAAGAAGCGACGGTGAATGCGGCCCGCGCCAACGTGCAGGTGATACAGGCTCAGCTCGGGAAGACAGTTCTGCGCGCGCCATTTTCCGGTCTCGTCACACGGCAAGACGCCAAAGCCGGTGCGGCCGTGAGCTCTAATACAACCCTTGTTTCCGTTTCCTCGCAGGGGAGCTATGAGATAGAGACATACGTGCCGGAGGCGGATATTGCCAAGGTAGCCATGGGGAATCCGGCACGCGTGACGCTCGATGCTTACGGCGACACGGTGCCCTTTGTCGCCACGGTGCTCTCCATCGATCCGGCGGAGACCGTGCTCGAAGGAGTCTCCACATACAAAGTCGCGCTCTCGATAGGCGAATCAAAAGAGCCGGTGAAATCCGGCATGACCGCAAATGTGGACATCGTCACTGCCACCCGCGACAGTGCTATTTCGGTGCCCGCGCGCGCTGTCTATCAGAACAGCGGGAAATCATACATAAAAATGTTGCTCGCGAACGGCACGACCGCGGAGCGTGAAGTGACAACCGGTATTCAGGGCGCCGACGGCTCGCTCGAGCTTCTGAGCGGGGTCAAAGAAGGGGAGAATGTGGTCACCTATACGACACGGTAGCGGTATGGACCTCATCGACGTGCGTCGCCTCCAAAAAAGCTACGATACAGGCGAGGTGCAGACGGGCGTTCTGCACGGCATCAGTTTCACCATCAAAAAAGGCGAATTCGTCTCCATCATGGGGCCGTCTGGGAGCGGCAAATCCACGCTTCTGCACATTCTCGGCTTCCTCGATCGGCCGACCGCCGGCGAGTACTTTTTCGACGGCCAGCAGGTCGGCGCATATACCTCGCAAGAGAGCGCGAAAATACGCAACAACCGCATCGGGTTCGTGTTCCAATCGTTCAACCTGTTACCGCGCATCTCCGTGCTCGAAAATGTGAAGCTGCCGCTCCTGTATTCCGATGTGCCGGAGTTTGAATGGGATGCGCGCGCGGCGCGTGCCGTCGAGAGTGTCGGGCTCTCACATCGTATGCATTTCCAACCCTCGCAGCTTTCCGGTGGTGAGCGCCAGCGCGTGGCCATCGCTCGCGCGCTCATCAACGACCCCGACGTGATATTCGCCGACGAACCGACGGGCAATCTCGACTCCAAATCCGGCACGCAGGTGCTCGAGCTCATCGACGACCTGCACAACAACGGTCACACGGTAATCCTTGTGACGCACGAGACCTACACCGCCGAATACGCCGACCGCATCATCACACTCAAAGACGGCCTCCTTGAGAGCGACCGCACAGTCGAGCGCCGCAACCACGGCGGACTCGTCAAATAAACACCATGAATTCACTTCTTCTCATCAAAACATCACTGGGCGCGCTCGGCGCCAACAAAGGACGCTCGGCGCTCACCATCCTCGGCATCGTCATCGGCGTAGCCGCAATCGTCCTCATCATGTCGCTCGGCGCAGGCGCGCAGACGGTTATCACTGGACAGCTCGGCGGACTGGGTGCCGACCTCGTGGTCGTGCGGCCGGGCAGACAGCCGACCGGTCCCAGCGATTTTGCACAGACGCTTTTCGCCAATTCGCTCAAAGCCCGCGACGTCGAGTTGCTCAGACAAAAGACCAATGTTCCCGACCTTATCGCGGCGGTGCCCGCGCTCATCGTACCGGGCTCGGTCACGTACGGGAGCTACACGTCGCATCCGGAAGTCCTCGGCTGGTCGGCGCAGTTTATGGGCGATGTCTTCGGAGTATTTCCTGAGGAGGGAGAATTTTTCACGCAGGCGGACATCGACGGCAAGGCGAGCGTCGTCGTCATCGGCTCAGGCGTCGCCGAAGACCTTTTCGGATTCAACGATCCTATAGGCAAAAATGTGAAGATAGGAGACCGCAATTTCCGCGTCGTCGGTGTATTGCCGTCCAAGGGACAGGTCTCGCTCTTCGACCTCAACAAGCTCGCCATCATCCCATATACATCCGCGCAGACGTACCTTCTCGGCATCGATTATTACCACGAGGTGATGGTGCGCGCCTCATCGGCCGCAGCGGTGCCGCGCATGGTAGAGGACATCACCCTCACCCTGCGCGCCGCGCATCACATCACGGATCCGGCCAAAGACGATTTCTTCGTCGTGACACAACAGGGCATCGTCGAGCAGGTGCAGACAATCTTGAGTGCGCTCACCGCATTCCTCACCATGGTGGTCGCCATCTCGCTCGTCGTCGGCGGCATCGGAGTCATGAATATCATGCTTGTCTCGGTCACCGAGCGCACGCGGGAAATCGGCTTGCGCAAAGCGGTGGGTGCGACCGATAGCGATATCCTCCGCCAATTCCTTACAGAAGCGATTTTTCTCACGGTCGCCGGCGGCATCGCCGGAGTGCTCATCGGCTCGAGCCTCGGCTTTCTCATTACGCTTGCACTTGGCTCGGCGCTCGGTATCGAATGGACGTTTACCTTCCCGTACGTCGGCGCGTTGCTTGCGGTCGGCGTCTCGACGCTCGTCGGCCTTGTCTTCGGCATCTATCCTGCGCGTCAGGCGAGCCGCAAAAATCCCATCGAAGCCCTGCGGTACGAGTAACACAAAATCGCCCCGGCAGTGCGCCGGGCGGGCTTCTTTTGTAAACGCCGCATTCGTGCCATATTCAATGCATGCAGGTATTCACCCCCAAGATGCAGCTTGCTATCCGCTTCATGATGAAGACGCACGAGGTGTACCAGAAGCAGAAGCGCAAAGGCAAAGACATCCCGTACATTTCGCACCCGCTCACGGTCGGCCTCATTCTCGCGCGCGCCGGCGCGTCGCAAGACGTGATAATCGCGGGCATTCTCCATGACACCATCGAAGACAGTGTCGCGCACAAAAGAGTATCGCGCGAAATGCTCGGGGAGCGTTTTGGGGCGACGGTCGCGGAGCTCGTCGAGAGCGTGACGGAAGTGTCCAAGAGCGTGCCGTGGGATGAGCGTAAGCGTGAGGCACTCGACCATATCGACACGTTCAGCAACGATTCGGTGTTGGTGAAATCCGCCGACATCATCGCCAACAACGCCGAGACGCTTGAAGATCATGCGGTCGGCGGTGATGTGGTATTCGAGCGCTTCAGCGAGCCCAAAGAGAAAACAGTCGGCCATTCTCTGCGAGTGATAGAAAAATTATTGGCCAAGTGGCCGGAGAGCCCGCTTGCCGCAGACCTCGCGGGGATGGCGGAGCGCTTGTCGGCACTATGAAAAGTCGTACCCCACTCCCGGCGAGGCGGGAGGGGGGGGTAGCGTGATGCCGGTGGGCTTGGACCACCATCCCGTCAGAAGATCCATCGGCACGGGATGCTTTCCATGTATCCCGCACCGCATCTGAGGGCCCGTACGCTTGGGGCACCAGCAACCGAGTTGTCGCATGGTACCGGACGGCGGTCAAGCGGATGTCAAAAGCGGCCGCCGGAACGGCGGCCGCAGGTCCCGTCAGAGCGGGCGGACGACGATATCGTGCTTGCCGGCTGCTTCGCACAGAAGCGCCTCGAGCATCTCCGGATTGTCGCATGTCCCGATTTTGGATACCGGATGTACGAGAACCTGAAAGTGGAACGGACCTCTTTCGAACTGCCGTTTCAGCTGTTCGGCCGAGCGGATTTTCTCGCCCAAGAGCATTACCCTCGACACATTTTTCGGTTTCTTCACCGAACCGTCGATGTACATCTTTGCGCCGAGACGGATGTTGCGCATCATTGCGTCACGCTCCGTCTCGGTATCGCAGACCAGCATCCGCGACAGCGTCCCGTCGGTCTTGTACTGATAGTAGAACGGTCCGTCTTTATATTTGAAGAAGATTTCTATCGGGTTCATGACCCGTTTCGGCTCCGGAAATTTCCACGGCCGTTTCGACCGGTCTTTCTCGATACCGTGAGCGTTCGCAGACGATGATTTCTGCATGCGAGGTCTCCTTGGCTGTCAGATTTCTACAGCCTATGGCACTTCAAGTCAACCCGATTTCCGAGAACGAAAAAGCCGGCGGACCGTCTTCATGAATCTGCGCTGAAAGATTCACGTGCCCCGCGCGTCTATAAGGGGTATGACAGCCTCTGTAGTAGCGCGCGACCCTCTGTTTTCATGCTGTATAATTGAAACTCTGGTATGACCGACGAATCCACTCCCCGGCATTTCTCCCTGAGCCGTATCTCGTGGCTTACCATCGTGCTCGGACTCCTTACGGTCGTTACCTTTTTCGCCGTCAACGATTCGGGCGGCCGGTACGTCACGCAGATGATGGGGCTAGGAGGGGGAATGAGCTATACGAGCGTCGAAATGGCCGTGCCTCCCACTGCGGTAGATATGGCGGTGAGAGAAAGTGGCGCATCGAGCGCTCCCTCGCCGGCTATGATGGACTCGAAAGCCTATTATCCGGACAGATATCCGTACCCGTACTACAACCAGGACGTGCCCGTGACCGACACGCGTGAATTTCTCAAAGTGAATTACAACGCATCCATGCGCACGCGCGATGTGCAGGGCCTTACACGCCGTGTCGTGACGACCGTGCGCGGGTACGATGGCCGCATCGACCAGGAGTCGAGCTCTCCGCAGTACGGCTCCGTGGGCTTTGTGATTCCGCAGAGCAAGTACGATGCATTCCGCACCGAGCTCGAAAGCTTGGTGAACAGCCGGTTCCTCACGGTCAATGTCTCATCACAAAATCTTTTGCCGCAAAAGCAAAGCATCGAAGCTCAGCAGGAGCAGGCAGACGACACTCTCGCGAATTACAAAACCGCTCGCCAAAATATCGTGAGCGCACACGCGAACACTCTGAAGTCGCTCCAGTCGCAGATTGACGCAATCGCATCCCGTCTCGCCGTGTTGCGCGCACAGACGCAAACGTACGATGTGCAAATCCAGATACAATCGTTGTCGAATGATCTGTATTCTCTCAACCAGCAACTTGCGAACGAAAACGCGTCGTACAGCGCACAGCTCAAAAATGCCGATGCCAATATCAAATCCGCGCAGGACTGGCAGAAAGCGGTGCAGACGCAGGACCAAAATCTGCTTGATAACGTCGCGACCGTCTCGGGCACCGTCTCTATCCAGTGGATAAGTCTCTGGGATATGGCCCAGCTCTACCTGCCGGGCTACTGGATTCCTGCCATCTTTGCCTTCCTTACATTCCTCTCATATCTACGCGACCGCCGCCGCTTCGCGGTGGTATAAAGTCCGGTTTCCCGCAAACGAAGAGGCCGGCGCAAGCGCCGGCCTCGGTATCGATATACAGATACTCACCACCGTATGGCAATCTCGGCAATCATTTTCTTCACGATTGCCGCCGCGAACGACTGGTGGTCTTCCGCGACCACGACAAACGAGCCGGGGCCACCTCTCACGTTGACTCGGAAATACTCTTCGAGTCCACCGGGCGGATGGGTGTGGTTCGGATGCCGCGATAGAGCGAGCGGAGTCAGGATTGGAAGCCCATTGACGACGACACCCTCGCGAACGGCGTCATTGCGTGCGTCGGCCGGTTCGCGACCATCGTTGTTGGCTCCGTCACCTGATACATCGACGGTCTTTCGCTCGGCATCGTAGGGTGCCTCGTAGAGGGCCTGCAGGCAAGACTCGATTGCAGTGCCGATGGCCGTCATGCCCGTAAACGGCCGCGGCACCTCGATCAATTGCTCCGCGAAGTGCTGTCCCGAGTCGAATCCGTCGATGATTGCCCATTCTACGACGGTTTTCTGCTCCACCTGTCCCGACCATTCGATGTAGACGACACCGATACGCCCGAGCGGACCCGAGCTGATGGCCTGCAGTACCCGCTTGTCGACGAGCGCGGCGGCATAGCCGTTGCGCTGGAGTTGGAAGCGCTCGTAGTTGACGCTTCGTGAGACGTCGGCGGCCAGGCAGAGTAGCAGGTCCACCTGTTCTTTGCGTAGCGGTTGAGTCGCGGGCGCGGTGGTTGTCATCGTGACGAGAGCGATGCCGATGAGCATCGCCCGTATGAAGGAAATGCGCATAGGCAATGCCTCCGTTTGAGCTCTTTGGTGTCAAAGAGCTTGGTTGAAACCGTGCGAACTATGCGTCCGTGCCGCCCTCGTGTCAAACCCGGTTCAATGACGAAGCTCAGGCGGGCCGGAGACGGGTGTAGATAAGTCGCCTGCGGCGCCTGCCGGAGGTATACAATTTCGCTAAGGCTCTTGTGGCCCTATTAGCAATAGATATTTTATATGGAAACAACCATTTTAGTGGCGAAGTTGTTGGGCGTGTATTTCACGGTCAGCGGCATCTTTGTCGTGACGCGGGGGAAGACGCTGACGGGTGTGATAAAAGATTTATTCGAGCACCGCGCCATCACCTACGTCGTGGGCGCAATCCTGCTCTTGGGCGGCTCGGCACTCGTGTTGCGCGGAGACACCGGGAACGACCCGCTGTCGCTCTTCGTCACGGTCGTCGCGTGGGCAATCCTCATCAAGGGTATCGCATACATCCTTGCGCCAGAGTGGCTCCACGACATGGCGAAGCGGATGCCCACAAGATATTTCCCCATACTCGGGGCGCTAGTCGCCGTCATCGGTCTCTACCTCCTTTTCTTCATCGGCTAACAGTGGCAGGGCCGCATAGCGGGAACGTGGGGCGGCCGGGCTTTGCCGGGGGGCCGCTGAACTTTTTGCCCAGTTTCCCAAAGCTCTGATTTGTGGGATGATTTGAGGACATGGCCAAATACATCATCGGGGCGATTCTTATTATCCTTGTGCTGGGCGGCGGCTACTACCTTTTGAAGGCAAAGGGCACCGGCAGTGCGCCTACTCCCACCGTACAGCAGCCGGCCACCGATACCTATGCCACATCCACGTTCTCGATTACGTATCCTGCGGGCTATACGGCGGATGCTTCATACATATATGACCAGGTGAATCCCAAGAAGCCGATTAGCGGTGTGAAGTTCACCATCCCCGGCTCGATGGCGACGGGCACCAATCTTTCGAGCGATACGTACCTCTCCGTCGAGTGGCTCCCGCGGGCCAAGAAGTGCACGGGCGACATTTACCTCGCGGCCAACGTGCATCCGCACTCAGAGACGTTCGCGAGTACCACATACTCCGTCGCGACATCCTCGGGCGCGGCGGCGGGCAATATCTACGAAGAGTCGGTCTATGCGCTTCAGGGTAGCTCGCCGTGCATCGCTGTGCGCTACTTCATCCACTCGGGCAATATCGTCAATTATCCGGCGCAAGGCGAGCCGGGCGCCGTCCGCGAATTCGACCGCGCCGCGCTTCTCTCCGCATTCGACACAATCCGCGCATCGCTCCTGTTGGGCACACCCGCCCCCGCGCCGACCACGACTCCGTAACTCCCGCCGGTTTCCCCTCGGCCGTTTGCACGGGGCAATCTAGGCCAAAATGAAGATTTGTGGGATGATTTATTTATCCAACATGCCACCGTCGATTACCATTACAATTCAATTTGATACGGAGTTACAGAAGGTGACGGGTACGGCAGGGCACCCTGTCGTCATGAGCGAAGCAGCGTCGTTCGCTTTATTGCTTATATCAGTCATGGAGGAGTATCCTGAGATAGCGTCGTCATACCCGCCCGGAACTCTTGGATTTACCTTGAACGGAAAGCGCCCCGAGACATATAGCCCGTTATTTCATGGAGACGTGGTCCATTTCGTCGGCCGAATGGCTACCTAGCTCCGCGGAACGCCTCAACGGCGCTTGAGGCGTTCACGTTTCCCCAAGATGAAAGCGTGTGGGCAGTGTTCTCCTGATCTGGTAGTGTGCCGCTATGGAGCTTTTGACCATTAAAGATACGGCTCGTATTTACCAGGAAGTCGCCGCCTTTCTCAGTAGACATAAGGACAGTGTTCTTGGTGCACATCTTTTCGTCGTTGAGGGTACGCTCGAGAACCCACTTGTTGCGATACGCTATCCAGGACGTAAGATGATAAAGCGTACCTACAAAACCAAGAGCAAGCCAAAGAATTTTATCGAATGGGCCAACTTATGCGATTTCGAAGTCGTTGCGTTTCGTAACGGTGTCGCGCAGGAAAAGAGTGACTACACGTACAAGAAATTTTATGAAGATTTTGAGCAAAATAAAATTCAAAGCGCGGAATTCTGTAAGCTCCTCGACGAAGTTTACAAGCACAATACGATTACTGGAGCTATCCCGAGTCTCCCGGGTATCGACTCAGAGCTCTTCCTTAGGATGCTCAAGTGGATGTGGATTCAGGAGGATTTTAACTATAAATATTCATCGGACCAGGTCAAATCTCCCATCAAGTATCGTCTTCAAACGTTGAAAGGGAGCACAACCAGTAACGGTGCAGGCAGGGCGCGTTTTTATGCCTCGCTCTTCTTGCTACGTAGTGGTGAATTTGATTCAAAGATTATCCCGAAAATCATCACCTCGCGCTAGGCGTTTGCCATTCTTGAGTTTGTATTTCTCGTGGATAGCCCCACTTTGTAAGCGGTCTTCTATCATCGCGTGATATTTCGGGTCGATTTCTGCAGAGAGGAAATCTCGCCTCAGATTCTTGCAGATTTCTAACTCGGCACCTGAGCCACCGAAGAGGACGAGCACCTTGTCCCGCTCCCTTGTCGTTGCCCTTATGAGCATCTCAGTGAGCTTCTGAGGTATTTGGCAGGCGTGATCAGTTTTTTCCTTGCTCACATTCTTCACGAGATTGAATTCAAACCACGAATACGGCATGCGCCCTGCAGAGCCGTTTTTTAGATTTTCTTTGATTCTTCGGTCGTTGGGATTCTTGTAGGGAAGCGCGACCTGGTCTTTGAAAAATTTGTTCTTTTCCTGCTTGCGTACGTGGAGAATAGAGCGGTGAGCTGTTGTGAATCGCTGAGGAGTGTGGCCCACGTTGGTGTTATATACCCACGCGTACTCAGAAACGAGTGGGAATTTCTTGTCGAGGTAGTGAACACGCAAGTGAGCATTTTGCTTAGGATAATTCATCATGAAAAAATTCCCATCTTTCTTGAGAATACGCATTGACTCCTGTGCGAGGGCGATATACCAGGCGATATAATTCTCAAAGTTGGTTGTATACGAATTATTGTTGTATTTTATGCCGACATTGTAATCGGGGTCACCAAACACCATATCAACACTCTCATCGGGTAATTCAGCGAGAAGATCAAACACATCACCAAGGTAAGTGCGGTTTAGATTTTTCGTGAGAGGTGCGCGTTTAGGAGCAGGGGAGAGGAGACCGGGAATTGTGAGTTTCTGGAGTGGAAGTTCAATCGGCACCAGCTCTAGCGCGCGAGCGCGACCTTTGGAACGACGCAAATACCCTTTTTCCTCCAAGCTGGCCACGTGTTCATGCGCTGTCGCTGTCGAAGAGAGTTTGAAGTGTTTGGCAATTTCTTTAAGTGTAGGAGCAAAGCCCTTCCTCGTTACTTCCTCGTCAATGTACGTATAGATTTTGTGCTGCTTACCCGTGAGCATGTACTGTTAATTGTAACCCGAAAGAAACCCGAAACTTATCCACAGGCAGTTTCCCTAAGACAAGTCTTAGGCGAGTTCTTGTACGAAAACTGCGGGAGTTTTGCCGGATTTGATGAGTGAGCGGAAAAGAAAAGGGAAGCGCAAGCGGTCTAGTTCGAGGAAGTAAACTTCGTTTGGTTTCTTGGGCGAGCCGCCAATTCCGAATGCGACATAGACAGGGATGTTAGCGCGCTTTTGATACTCCTCGTAACGGGCGAATTGGTACAGGTTCCACCATGTACCCTGACCTCCGTTAACTTGATATCCCCAGCGGCTACGATATTTGCACTCGACCGCGAAAGTCCTGCCGCTCTGGAGCGCTCGGAAAACGAGGTCGGGATGAGTGTCTGATTCGACGAAACGCCCGGTGTGCTTAGTCAGATCTCGCGTTCGGTCCTGTAGCGCGAATTCTGATTCAGGGAAAAGTGACACTACATACTCTTCAAAACGCGTGCCCTTCTTGTAGGGATTTGTTGCCCAATATGCGGCGTACAAAACACCCGCAAGAATGGCAATGTCGAGAATGACCCAAATCTGTCGGGGCAGGTGCGGATATATGTATGGATTGAATACGAGTACAGCGACAAGGCTTGCAAGCGCAAGCTGTCGGTAGTTCAGCATGAAGAAATTGATCGCGAGAACACAAAGAAAGACCATGATGCCAAAGCGGAGCAGAAAGAAATTATTGCTTATTCCTGTGGCTGCGATCATAAGCAGCACGGCTGAAATACCAGCGGCAAGCCATGTCGCATAGATTTTGACAATCGGCGGAATCACAAACAAATCATACCACTGCAGTTTCATTTACTGTCAACGCGTGTGAGGGTGTAAGCAAAGCTTTCACCCGCGGCGCTCGGAGAAAGTGTAAGCGCGCTTACGCTTTGCCCCTCGCTTGCGGGTGTAGAATTGGGGGATGGAACAGTACATCGTCGGGTTTGTGTTGCTCGTTTTTGGGGGATTCTTTGGGGGACCCAATGTCGTCCGGCCCGACATTTCCGCCCACGTTTCCTGACCCCCCGTCAATCCCATCTTTCCCTTCCTCCCACCCCCATCTTTCTTTTTTATTTTCCATTTTTCCATCCCCCCACCCCACCCCCTCCTCATCCCTCACTATTCTCTTATTCGCACGAATAAGGGAATAGTTGAATAGTTAACTAGGAAAAATAGTCTGACACTGCGGCCCGCCGCTCCGCCGCTGACTTCACCCCGTCTGTCCATTCTCTTATTCGCACGAATAAGGGAATAGTCCACAGGGCCGGTCGAGCACTACGCGCCATCCTGTATGCTGATTGTATGAACGAGCGGGAACTCGAGCGGGTGCTCAAGGCGCTGGCCAACCGGAGGAGAGTCGCCATCGTGCGTTTTTTGAAAAAACGGAAAGAATCCAGCGTCGGGGATATTGCCGGGGCGATTAAGCTTTCTTTCAAATCGACGTCCCGGCACCTGGCACTCCTCGCGGCGGCGGATATTGTCGACAGGGAACAGCGAAGTCTCTCCGTGTACTACAAAATCGCCGCCGAACTGCCGCCCGCGGCCCGTTCCGTCATCACTATTCTCTAATTCGCACGAATAAGCGAATAGTGTGTTGCCTCGCCACGCGGCAAAAGAGGAGTAGACTTATCGTATTAATAGCTCTCTTAGCAGCTTTCACTATTTTTATGCAGACAAATACACACAATGCAGGGCTGGTGGGTGCCATAATGCTCGGCGGGTTCCATATCCTTTGGTCGGTTTTGATTCTCCTCGGCTGGGCACAGCCGCTTGTAAATTTCTCGATGTGGGCGCACATGGTGAAGTCCGGCCCGGTGTTCGGTCCGTTTGACGCGGTAGCGGCGCTCACGGTCATTGTCATCGCTTCTTGTATCGGGTACGCGGTCGGCTTTATTCTCTCGACCGTGTGGAACAAGGTGCACAACGCCTGAGGATGCGGGAGGCGATATACTGACTGATTGACACGCGAATTACCATGGGACCGGAAGATCAACACAGCAAAATAATCGAGCATTTGGATATGCTCAACAAACAGGTGCGGCGGCAAAATTCGCTGGGCCGCATGTTTTTTGCGGGCATTATCTACGGTGTCGGCTTTTTCATCGGCTCCGCCATCATCGCGACGATAGCGCTCGGCATACTCGGTCCGTGGTTTGCACAGATTTCGTGGATTCGCACCGCGTTTGAATCCGGCGCGGCGCTTTTGCCCAAATGAACGAGCGGGTCTACATGCTCGGTGCCGCACTCCTCGTCGCCGTACAGGCGTTCGCGCTTTTTCTTTTCGGTCAGCCCGCGATTTGCACATGTGACTATGTGAAGCTCTGGGAGGGCGTGGTGCTCTCGGCGGGGAATTCGCAACATCTCACCGACTGGTACTCCTTCTCGCATATCATTCATGGCATTCTCTTTTATGCACTCCTCACGTATTTCTTCCCCAAAATGTCTGTGTGGGCACGGCTCCTTTTTGCCACGGGAATTGAAGCGGCGTGGGAGATACTGGAAAACACGCCAACGGTCATCAGTCATTACCGCGAGCAGGCGCTCGCGCAGGGTTACACCGGCGACAGCATCATCAATTCCGTCTCCGACACGCTCATGATGATGCTCGGATTTCTGCTCGCGCGGCGCATGGCGGTATGGGCGGTGATTGCGCTCGCGCTTTTCCTTGAGTTGTGGGTGGCCTACGAGATACGCGACAATTTGACGCTCAATATCATGAATCTTCTTTACCAGTTCGACTTCATCGCCGCGTGGCAATCGGGTGCGTAGAGAGGTGTTTTTTGATTCAAACATCCATAACGGGGCAGACGACCTTGTGGTATTATTGGCCGCAATGAGCGAAAGCGACATCCGCGGAGAGCGACTCAAGAAGCTCGAAAAGCTTAAGGCGGCGGGAGTGGAGCCGTATCCGTCGCACAGCGCGCGCGACACCTCGAACGCACAGTTTTTAGCCGGGTTTGATGCACTCGGCGAGAAAACAGTCACGCTCGCAGGCCGCGTGATGTCGGTGCGCGGGCAGGGCGGGATTATGTTCGCCGACCTGTTTGACGGCACGGCACGCACACAGGCCGTTTTTCAGAAGGGTGAAACCGACGACGATGCATTTTCGCTATTTGGGGAGACAGTGGATGCGGGTGATTTCATCGAGTGTACCGGTACCGCATACACCACAAAGCGCGGCGAGAAATCACTGCTCGCGAAAAGCTGGCGGATGCTTTCCAAATCGCTTCTTCCGATACCTGAGGCGTGGTTCGGACTCAAAGACGAAGAGAAAATATTGCGCGAGCGGTATCTCGATATTTTACTGAATCCTGAAGTGCGGGCGATGTTTGAGCGCCGCGCGCGCTTCTGGCAGTCGGCACGGGAATTTTATCTCTCCCGCGGTTTTCTGGAAGTGGAAACACCGGTTCTCGAAACGACTCCGGGCGGCGCCGACGCGCGGCCGTTCGTCACGCACCACAATGCGCTCGACCTCGAAGTGTATCTGCGCATCTGCGCCGGCGAGCTGTGGCAGAAAAAGCTGCTCATCGCCGGATATCCCAAGGTATTTGAGATAGGGCGCGTGTTCCGCAACGAAGGCCAGTCACGCGAGCACTTGCAGGATTACACGCAACTTGAGAGCTACGAGGCCTTTGCCGACGCTAAATCAGGTATGCAATTCCTGCAGGAGTTGTATCGCCATATCGCCAAGGAGACATACGGCCGCTACACATTTGAGATAGGCGGGCACAAGGTAGATTTTGCGGAAGAGTGGCCCGAGGTGGATTTTTGCTCGCTGATTCAAAAAGAATTCGGCATCGACCCGCTTTCCTGCACGGAAGATGAGGCGGTGCAGGCCGCCAAAGATGCGAGCGTTACATTCGGCGACTCTCCAAACAAGGCGCGTGCCATCGACCACTTGTGGAAGAAAATACGCAAGAGTATCAGCGGTCCGGCATTTTTGCGCGGCGTGCCGGTGTTTCTCTCGCCCCTCGCCAAACACATGCCCGAGAATGCCGCGAAGGCGGATCGCGTGCAGATAATTCTCGCCGGCAGCGAGGTGGGCAACGGATACAGCGAGCTCAACGACCCGCAGGACCAGTTCGCGCGGTTTGCCGAACAGCAGGCTTTGCGTGATGCGGGCGATGACGAGGCGCAGCGGCTTGATACGGAATACGTCCGCGCGCTCGAGCACGGCATGCCGCCGGCATTCGGCTTCGGCGTCTCGGAACGGTTGTTCGCGTTTCTCGAAAACCGTCCGGCGCACGAGACACAACTCTTTCCGCTGTTACGGCCGAAGGAGCAGTAATATGAAAGCCACACTCAAGACCACCAAGGGCGACATCGTCATCGAGCTCTATGAGGCCGACGCGCCGGCGACGGTCGCGAATTTTGTGAAGCTCGCCAAATCGAGATTCTATGACGGGACCAAATTTCACCGCGTCATCAAGGATTTCATGATTCAGGGCGGCGATCCGCAGACCAAAGACGATGCGCTCGCGGAGCGTTGGGGTACCGGCGGACCGGGGTACAAATTCGAGGACGAGATTCACGGCAATAACAAAAACGACATCGGGACGATTGCGATGGCGAATGCCGGCCCCGATACCAACGGCTCGCAATTTTTCATCAACACCGCCGAGAACAGTTTTCTCAATACCAAGCACACGGTCTTCGGCCACGTGATAGACGGCATGGATGCGGTGCGCGCCATAGAGGAATGCGAGGTCGGCGGGAACGACCGGCCGGTAGAGCCGATGGTCATCAGCGGCGTTACGGTAGAATAGGGAAGTGGAATACAAACTGAAACGTAGCAAACGGGCGAAAGCCATGCGGCTGGAGGTGAGTCCGGACGGTGCGCTCGTCGTGACCGCGCCGTCGTACTTCGGCATCCGTGTCATTGAGTATTTTCTCGCGAAGCACGCGGCGTGGGTGCGGCGCAAAATGGACGAGACGAAAGGGCGCACGGTGGTGCACATCACGCGCCGCGATATTCCGGAGCTCAAGAAACAAGCGCTGGCGTTTGCGCACGAGCGCTGCGGATACTATGCGGAATTGTACGGCGTATCATTCCGCTCGGTGACTATCCGCGCGCAAAAGACGCGATGGGGGAGCTGTTCGCACAAGGGGAACTTGAGTTTCAATTACCGCATCATGGCGCTGCCGGCGCATCTCGCCGAATACATTATCGTGCACGAAATGTGCCACTTGCTGGAGCTCAATCACTCGGGCAGTTTCTGGCGGCATGTGGAGCGCTGTGTGCCCGGCCACAAACGGCTGCGCAAGGAGCTGCGGAGCATCTCGACGATTTTTGTCTGACGGATATACTGAACCATATGAGCACAGAAGAATTCAAGGTCTCTGGCGACGACGTGGTGTCGTTCGTCAAAAAAGTCATCAAAGAGGGAAATGCACGACGCATTATCGTCAAAAACGAAGAGGGGAATACCATCATAGAGTTTCCGGTGACCATCGGCGCGGCGGCGGCGCTCATTGTGCCCGCGCTTGCCGCGCTTGGTGCCGTCGCCGCGCTTGTAGCCAAGTGCACGATAGTCGTGGAGCATCGCGACAAATAACCTTGAGCTTTCCAAAAAGAAAAACCGCGGGCGGTGCCGCGGTCTTTTTTGTGCTTGCTTGGCGCCGGCGCGTCTCATGTCGGAAAACATGCACCGCGCGGTGGGTCGCACCTCAGTCCTTTCGCCTTGCATCGGCGCAGGAGCTCTTCGGGGTTTGCACCGGCTTCGAAGCCGGCACCACGTGAGGAAACACCGGTCGTGACGAATCCGCAACCGCGGCTCCACGACTGCACCTTGCACCGGACTCCGCCTTGCTTCTTGCAGTCGCGCAATGCGGCTGCTTCGGCCTCGGCTTGGCTCCAGTGATGCTCGACGAAGGACGCCACAGCGTACGCACGCTGCACACCATTCCTCCATTGATTGCTGGTCCAGGATGCGGTGGCGATCGCGTTCCATAGTGTGTGCGTCGTCGGCTCCTTCGCCGGCGCAGCAGTTTGTGCGAAAACCGGCGTCGTAGACGCAAGAGCGCCCGCCAGCGCAAGGAAGCACAGCAGACCAGAGAAAGATTTCATCGATTTCTCCCGTGGAGTAACGTGATGAGTCGTTTACGCTGCGCGCTTTATACTACAGAGGTGGGTTTCCGCCAATTCAGTCTGACTTGGACGTAGATTGTTCCACAGCTTGCCTTTTTTGGCCTGTAGGGGTAAGGTGGCCGTATTAGCCATTGAATTTATGAGCCCGTCAAGGCGAAACCTTGATATAGAGCCATTATTTACCCACATATGAACAAATCACTCGTTTCCGCAGTCGCAGTTCTCTCGCTCTTTGCGGCCTCCGTCGCATCGGCGCAGACCTATTATCCTCCCTACACTCCGGCAGTTTCGGCCGGCTGTGTGACACTCAACCGCGACCTCACGGTGGGCATGCGCGGTAGCGACGTGACTTCGCTCCAGAGTTTCCTCGTGGCGCAAAATTATCCCGGCTCCGGCTCATGGATGGTAACGGGCTATTTCGGTGCCGCAACCCATGCGGCGGTGCGCAACTTCCAGAGCCAGCGCGGCTTGTCGCAGACGGGCATCGCAGACAGCGCGACGCGCGCCGCGATAGGCAACTGCCTGGCCGGTCAGAGCGGAAGCAGTGTGAGCAACTACACGAATCCGTTTTCCTACAACAACAATAGTTTCAACTACGGATACAACACCAGCGGTACCAATCCGTATAACTACAACTACAATTACAACTACAACTATCCGGTCACCGGCGCGGTGCACATCGACACGCTGAGCGTCACCTCGGCCGTCACGGGCGCGTCGGTCACTATTTCCGGCAGCGGCTTCGATTACAACAACAACTCGGTATTCGTCGGCTCGACGCCGGTTACCGGCATCGCTTCGTACTCGGGCAGCTCACTCTCGTTCGTCGTTCCGCAAAACGTGAGCGGCTCGGTGATGGTGTATGTCGCCAATTCGCGCGGCTCGAGCAACTCGCTCACGCTCGACGTCATCAACTTCACGGGCGGCAGCGGTTGTGTGTATCCGTACCAGACCGGCTACGGCAATTGCGGCGGTTGCGGCACCTATGGCTACGGCACGCCGTGCCAGAACGCACAGCTCGCCATCACTACGCTTAGCCCTGACAACGGCGCGGTTGGCTCACAGGTGACCGTCTACGGCTCCGGATTCACGACCAGCGGCAACACAGTGCGCTTCGGCAACGGTATCATCACCAACATCGGCTCCAATGACGGTCGCGCGATTTCCTTCGCGGTTCCCGCCAACATGAACGGCTACAACACCCAAGTCGTCGGATTGGGCACATATCCCGTCTCGGTAAGCAATGCCTCCGGCTACACGAGCAACACGCTTCCATTCACCGTGAACGCGCTCGGCGGCTTGAATGCACCGACCATCAGCAACGTCTCCGGTCCCTCGACGCTCTCGACTGGTGTCACCGGTACGTGGACGCTCAACATTCTGACCGGCCAGAGCACGTACACAAACGTGTCGGTGCGCTGGGGCGATGAGGGTACGTACGGCTACTCGGCTTCCGCGCCGCAGACCACTAATTACACGGGCAACCAAACCTTCACCTTCACGCACTCCTACGCGACGAGCGGCACATACACGGTGACGTTCACCGTCTCCAATCTCAACGGCCGGTCCAACACCGCGACCGCGACGGTCGTCGTGTCGGGCTCGGGCAGCGGACAGATATCGCTCTCGTCCGTCACGCCGCAATCCGGTCGCGTCGGTACGCAGGTCATCCTGCAGGGCAGCGGCTTCACGACCTACGACAACACCGTGCACTTCGGCATCGGCGGGACGCAGCACCTTGTCTCGCAGAACGGTTCGCAGATATACTTCACCATCCCCGCATATCTCTCGCCGTGCGATGTGTTGACGAGCGGCACGTACTGCGCGACCTATGCACAACAGGTGACCCCCGGTCAGTATCAGGTGTATGTAAAAAACGCGCTCGGGCAAACGGGCCATCTCACGTTTACGGTGACGCTCTGACTACGTTAGACGGAAAACAGCAGCGCGGCCCCCATC
>JBBTSX010000001.1:63754-72150 GCA_038064535.1 Patescibacteria group bacterium | reverse complement strand
CCCATCGGGGGCCGCGCTGCGTATGTACTCGCATTGAAACGCTCCCCGTTGCATACCCCGTTAGTAGATGTTGGCGATGCGCGAAGCGCAGTCCTGTAGCAAAACGTATTTTTTGATTTTTTGTCCAATGTGTTACCAAATTTTGCTCACTGAGGAGGGGGACTATCGCCAACATTCACTACGGGGCATACTAACCGCCATGCAAAGCGTGCGCGCATATATACAGTGGGCGGCCGTCGGTATCGCCACTGTCGCGGTTCTCGCCGGCTTGACGGCGGTCGGTATGCGGCTTGCCGAGAGACCGTTCACGTACGTATCGGTGAGTGATGTGCCGCAGGCCCAAGCGGCGATTATTCTCGGCGCTTCCATAGTGCGGGGCGTACCGTCACCCGTCCTCAGGTCGCGCGCCGACGGTGCGATTGCGCTCTATGACGCCGGCAAAGTCGGAAAAATTCTGATGACCGGTGACAACGGCGCACTTTCGTACGACGAGGTGACGCCGGTGAGAAAATACCTGCTCGAGGCGGGCATTTCGGCGGGAGACATATTTCTCGACCACGCGGGGTTCGACACGTATTCGAGCATGTACCGCGCGAGAAACGTCTTTCAGGCGGACTCGGTCATTATCGTGACGCAGGATTTCCATCTTCCGCGCGCCCTCTTTATTGCGCGGCATCTCGGCATGGAGGCATACGGCTACGTTGCGGAGGGAGAGGGTACGTGGAACGAGTATATGCGCGAGATACCCGCATCAGGAAAAGCGCTCCTCAATCTGTTTACCCGCCGCGTTCCCAAATACCTCGGTGACGTAATCCCCATCACGGGCGACGGCTCGACTACGTGGTATTAAAGGGGCGCTCGGCGGCGGTCTTCTCAGGAACGACGGGTAAGTGCTCTTGTAGCGCGTATCACTACTGCGAGATGAGAGTTGAATGCCAGTACTTTGCTGCGCGATGTTCCTGAGAAAACCGCCGCCTCGCTTGGGGTGGGAGGAGTGTCCTGCGAAGTCGGCAAAAGAGAGCGCCGCACTCGCTTGAGGTGGATTTAGATATCTGAGAGCGCGTCGAGCGCCTGCATGTCTTCCGCACTCAGCGAGAAATCGAACACGTCGAGGTTTTCCTTCAACCGCTCTTCGTGGGTGCTCTTGGGTATCGCGGCGACCCCGTGTTCAAGATTCCAGCGGATGAGGATTTGGGCGGGAGACTTGCCGTATTTCTTGGCAAGTGCGGCGACCGTCCCGTCGCCGATGCGCTCGCCGCGGGTGAGCGGGCGATACGCCTGAAGCACGATGTTTTTCGACTTTGAATATTCCAGAAGCGCCGCGTTGTAGCAGAATGGATTGAACTGCACCTGATTGAGCGCGGGCGGTATCTCGCAATATGAGAGCACGCCCTCAGTTTCCTCGATGGAAAAATTGCTGATGCCGATGGTCTTTGCGCGGCCGTCTTTCACGAAACTCTCGAGTGCCTTCCACACCGGTGGTGTGTAGCCGCGCGGCCAGTGCACGAGGTAGATATCGACATAGTCGAGCCCGAGCCGCTCAAGACTCGCGGCAAACGCCGCGTGCGGGTCACCGAAGTCATCGGGCCAGAGCTTGGTCGTGACGATGATTTCTTCGCGCGGTACGCCGCCTGCCTGTCGCGTCCCCGACGCAGGCAGGCTCTCGCGAATGCCGGTGCCCACCGGCTCCTCATTGCCGTACATCGTCGCCGTATCAATGAGCCGGTAGCCCACCTTGAGCGCGGTTTTTATCACCTCGACGGTTTCAGCCGGAGTCTTCATCTGCGATGTACCGAGCCCGACCAAAGGAATCGTCACGCCGTTATTGAGCTTTACGGTAGGAATCATGCATGCAGTATACAACACAGAGAATTTCGCATGAATATTTTGTAAAGTGCCTGAAGTGAAATATTTTGTCACGCGGGCCGTCTCGTATACAATCAGGATATGAAACGCTTTTTCTCTATGCTTCCGTTCGTGCTCGTTACCGGAGTGTTCTTTGTACCGGTCGCCGCGTCGGCCGCAATGTCGTTCGAGATTTCCGGCTGGATGCCGTACTGGCGCTCGGCCACTTCGACCAGAGACGTGCTCCCGCACCTCGACGAGCTCACCGAGGTAAATCCGTTCGTCTACACGCTCAAAAGCGACGGCACGTTCCTCGACAACGGCAAGATGGACCAAGAGCCGTGGAAGAGCTTCATCGTCGCCGCGAAAGCAAAAAAGGTGCGTGTCATTCCGACCATCATGACAAGTAATGGCGACTTGTTGCACAAACTTCTGGGTAATACCGCCTCGCGCATTGCACTCGAAGACAGGATTGTCGCGCTCGTAAAACAGAACGGTTTCGACGGCATTGATATCGACTTCGAGGGTAAAAAAGCCGAAGACAAGGCGTATTTTGCGACGTTCCTCAAGGGGCTCTATCAGCGTATGGGCCCGAAGTGGGTGATGTGCACCATAGAGTCGCGCACGCCCATAGAGTCGCGCTACTACGGTACCGAGATACCGAAAGATGCGAGCGTTTTCGCCAACGATTTCAAGGCAATAAATAAATATTGTGATCGCGTCCGCATCATGGCGTACGACCAGCAGGGAATCGACCAGCGGCTCGCCGCGAGAGCGGCGTCTTCCTCCGAGCTCTATGCGCCTGTTGCGGACCCGCATTGGGTCGAGAAAGTCATTAATCTCGTCTCAAAGGACATCAAGAAGAGCAAAATTCTCATCGGCGTGCCGACGTACGGCTACGAGTACGAGGTGACTGTCTACGCGCAAAATCAGTACACGTACGACATTCTTTGGACATTCAATCCGGGTTACGCGTGGCCGCTTGCGGCGCAGTACGGCGTGACTCCAAGCAGGAATACCGCCGGCGAGATGTTCTTCACATACACGCCGACAGGCACCTCGACCGCGCCACTGAGCGGGGCTTCGGCACTTCTCGCCGCGACCGCCGCGAGCGTCTACGCAGACACCTACAATTCGCACCTCACATTCAATCTCGTTGATTGGCCGGACGCCGCCTCCATTGCGCAGAAAATCGCGCTTGCGAAGAAGCTGGGAGTGCGCGGTATCGCGATATTTAAACTCGACGGCGGCCAAGACCCGAATATTTGGAATGTGTTGAAGGGGGTGAAGCAATAACGGGGCGCTCGGCGGCATTGGGGTTCAGGAACGACGTGGAAGTGCTCATGTGTCGCTTTTCACTACTGCGTGATGACACGGGTGTGCGGTACGATGCTGCGCGATGTTCCTGAACCCCAATGCCGCGCTCGCTTGTATAAATAAACACTTGCATGTGCGGAGGATAGTGTAGAATAGTCTGATTATGGAACCAACAGCAGCGGCACAAGATTATTCGAAATTATACGTTCCGGTAGCAATTATTATCGCCGGTGTCATCATTGGCGCGTTCGTCATGATGGGCCTCTCGAAGAGCGGGGGGAACACCGGGGGTGACCAGCCGCCGCAGGTCGCCGTCGATATCAAAGATGTGAAAACCGAAGGCGACCCGTACATAGGCAAAGCGAATGCCCCCGTCACGCTCGCACTCTGGTCCGACTTTCAGTGTCCGTTCTGCAAAGCGGTAGAAATCGGCGGTGTGCAGGGCATCAATGTTGCGCCGTCCATTCCGACACTCGTCAAAGAGTATGTTGACACCGGCAAACTCAAGATCGTTTTCAAGGATTACGCGTTCTTGAGCGAGGACTCCACCACGGCGGCGCTCTACGGTCGTGCAGTATGGGCACTGTACCCGTCGAAGTATTTCGAATGGCGCACAGCGATGTATAAGGCGCAGGACGAGGAGCACGGCGGTTTCGGTGACGAGAAAAGCATCGTCGCGCTCATCGGTACCATCTCGGGCATGAACGCAACTAAAGTAAAAGCGGACGTCGCGGCCAATACAGCCGCGTATCAGGCGAAGATAGATGCCGACCGTGCGGAAGGTACAAGCTTCGGCATTCAGGGCACGCCCGGCTTTATCACGGGAAAAACTCTCATCCCGGGAGCAGTGGATCTCAAGACGTTTACCGACGCCATCGACGCTCAACTGTAAAGGTGGGACTCGGAGACCTTATCTTTTTCCGTCGCTGTCTGGCCATGCTGGGCCAGCGCTCGGTCTCGGCCCCGTCGGGCCTGCGAAGCCGGAAAGAGATAAGGTCCCACTCGTTGAAGGCGTTTGACTCCGGCATCGAAATAGGGCACAATGGAGCCACGGGGTGCCCCGCAGGGGGCATTTTTGTTTAAATACATATGGAAATACGCAACATAGCGATAATTGCCCACGTCGACCACGGCAAGACCACTCTTACCGATGCGCTTTTGCGGCAGACGGGTGTCGCCGAAGAAGGTGTCTCTATGGACAGCAACGCGCTCGAGCTCGAGCGCGGCATCACCATTTATTCCAAAAACGCGGCTGTTTTCTATAAAGATACGAAGATAAATCTCGTGGATACTCCTGGTCACGCGGATTTCGGTTCCGAGGTCGAGCGTGTACTGCGCTCCATCGACTCTGTCTTGCTCGTCGTCGATGCGCAGGAAGGCCCGATGCCGCAGACACGTTTCGTACTCAAGAAATCGCTTGAGCTCGGCATCAAGCCGATTGTCGTGATTAACAAAATCGACAAACCCGCCGCTGACCCCGCACGTAGTGTGGACCAGGTGCTCGAACTCTTCCTCGAATTGGGTGCTTCCGACGAGCAGGCGGACTTTCCCGTGGTCTATGCGATTGGGAAACGGGGGATTGCCTCAACCAACCTCGCCGACTTGTCCGCCGAAGCACTGACGAAGGCGGGTGAATCGACTGGCCTTACGCCGCTCCTGGAGACCATTCTCGCGCACGTGCCGCCCGCTTCGACGCAGGCTTCCGCCGCCGCAGAACTGCGCGCACAGCCGTTTAATCTCGCCTACGACAATTTCCTCGGCCGTCTCGCTGTGGTGCGTGTGTACGAAGGCGTGATGAAAACGGGCGAACGCGCATTCGTGAAAAAGCCGACAGGCGAGACCCGCGAAGGCAAAATCACCAAGATGTTCACGTTCAAGGGTCTGCACAAGGTGGACACGGAAGAAGTAGTCGCGGGTGACATCGCGCTCGTGGCCGGCTTTCCTGATATTTTTATCGGCGAGACAATTACGCATGATGCCGACCAGGCACCGTTGCCGGCAATCGCCATCGACGAACCGACCATCACCCTCAATTTCCTCGTCAACAACTCTCCCTTTGCCGGCCGCGAAGGCAAATTCGTCACGTCGCGCCAGATTCGCGACCGTCTCGAGCGCGAGCTCGAAATCAACGTCGGCCTGCGCGTCGACCTCGCGAGCGGCGACACCTTCAAGGTCTCGGGCCGCGGCGAATTGCACATCGCTATTCTTCTTGAAAACATGCGCCGCGAAGGGTACGAGATGCAGGTATCGCAGCCGCAAGTCATCGTCCGCGAAGAAGACGGCAAAAAACTGGAGCCGTACGAAGAGGTTGTCATCGATACACCGGACACATATCAAGGTGTCGTCATCGAGCGCTTGGGTACCCGCAAATTCGTCATGAAGGACCTCAAAGTCCACCAGAATCAGGTGCGCCTCATTTTCGAGGGCCCGACGCGCGGACTGCTCGGTTACAAAAACGCGTTCGTCCTCGATACCAAGGGCGAAGGCATTCTTTCCTCCCGCGTTATCGGTTTCAAAGAATATGCCGGCGAAATAAAGAAGAAGCAGGTGGGTTCGATGATATCAATGGCTTCGGGCAAAGCGCTCGGCTTCTCGCTGTGGAATTTGCAGGACCGAGGTGTGCTCTACATCAATCCCGCAACCGAAGTATACGAAGGACAGGTCATCGGCAACACCTCCAAGGGCGAAGAAATGACGGTGAATCCGACCAAAGGCAAACAGCTTACCAACATGCGCTCCAAGGGGACCGACGAGGCGCTCAACCTCATCCCACCGTTTCAGCTCACCATCGAGCGCGGGCTCGAAGTCATGGCTGAAGACGAATATCTCGAAATCACTCCCGAGAGCGTGCGCTTGCGCAAGCAGCAGCTCACCGAGAATGACCGCACCAAGGCACGCCGCTAACACCAAAGTGTCCCCATGCGCCGCCGCCCGGTGGTACGGCGGCGCTATACTGCACACATGCAGGGTCGTTTCTACGCACTCGTATTTCTTGCGGTTTTTACGCCATTTTTTGCAGGTGCGGCAACCTGCTCATCTCTCTCCCGCGGCTCGACCGGCGCGAATGTTTCAGCAGTACAACAAGTACTCTATGATGCTTATCAAGGTTTCCCATCACCGACCGGCTACTTCGGCCCCGTCACGGAAAAAGCCCTCAAGCAGTGGCAGGGTGAACACGGCATCGAAGCTATTGGCATCGTCGGCCCCAAGACTGCCGTGGCGATGAAAATTACTCTTTGTTCAAGCGCCGGAGGAAACACCTCCCAAGGAGGAGTTACCTCCGACTCCAACTCGTCCGTTGCGGAACTCATCAAAACACTGCTCGCACAAATCGCCGTGCTTCAGGCAAAACTCGCCGTGCTCAAAGGCGGCGCAACCACAACGACCGCCATCGTTACAGCGGGCGGAGGTGGCAACACCACCGCACCTGCTCCCGCACCGACCCCGACGCCGCAACCCGCACCATCAACGCCCGCACCCTGTTCATTCAACGGTCAATCAGTTGCGCACGGCGCGAGTGTCACCGCATACAAAGATGCGAACGCGACGAGCTGTGCGTCGGAACAGCGCATCTGTAGCAGTGGGGCGCTTTCGGGGTCATATGCAAATGCTTCATGTACCGTGCAACAATCGACCGACCCCCTCAGCGGCTACTGGCCTATCACGTCGGGCGCGCAAATCGATTCTCTCTTCGGCTCGATATCCTGGGAACCGTCGGCGTACAATCGCATATTTACAACGATGGCGTATGCGCCATTCACGAGCACAATCCCTCTCCCGAATGATGTTGCGGGCATGGCCGTGGTTCAGGCTGATTATTCGCAAGCAGTCGTCTATTCGCCACAACAGCGAAAGTACTACATGTTCTTCGGCGTCTCGTTATCTTGCACAAATCACGCGGAAGCGCCCGACTCAATCGCGCTCGCAGAATCGACCGATGGCGTGCACTTCGCGTTTGCCCGCTACCTTATCGAGCCGCAGGGGGCATGCACGACTCCGTCCTCATCGTGGCCGACCGGCAAAGTATTTCAGTACAACGACCCTTCCGCTCTGCTCACCACGATTGGCGGCCAGGAGTATGTATACGTCTCGTACACGGTTGGTGTGTGGGACCCGAGTGTAAATCCCTTGGGATACGGCAATATCGGAATGGCCGCGTTCTTAATCGGCACGAACGGTCCGGCCCTTACCTACAAAAATGATACGTACCTTACGCCGGATTTCACCCATTGTCCGGGGTTCGGGTTCTCGCGCCCGTCGCTCGAGTGGACACCCGCGGGGACGATGCTTTGGTTCGACAACTTCAATTCTAATAATCGAATCTGCAAAATTCCCGTCACGAATACGCAGCAGCTTAGTGCAGTAAATGTGGTTGATGCGGGTACCACGGGTCTTAATATCGAAGCGTATCGTTTTGGGAATTTCGATGTGTTGCTCACCGATGGTGGTGCAGGGCAGGGAGTTCAATACAAGTACGCGCCTGCGGGAACGACGCAATGGTCGGCGCAAAAACAGCTCTCCCCGCTCTCGGGCCAAGGTTGGGATTCGGGAAATCAGGGCGGCGGGGCGTTCCTCGTGAATCCTGATACATGCAAGGCGAACTTCTACTTTGCCGGAGTCAAGCCGCCTTCGGCCACGGGACGTTCATACGATTCCATCGACATTGGTTCGACCGATGTAAACAGCCCTGTGCTCGGCAAAGCGCTTTGCAGGGAACGTTACGGTACATAAGGGAATTCATCGATAACTTCCGAGGACGCGCGCCAGACCTCTGAGCGAGTCGGCGCTATACTGAGCGTATATGACATTCGCGGACAGGGCGGATGCGGGACGTCAGTTGGCCGGAGAGCTTTTGAAACACGCATATGCGCGACCGCTGGTTCTCGCATTGCCTCGCGGCGGCGTTCCCGTCGGGCGCGAGGTCGCACGAGCACTGCACGCGCCGCTTGACACGCTCGTCGCACGCAAGATTGGCGCACCCTTCAATCCCGAGTGGGCCGTGGGAGCGATAGCGCCGCACGATGTCGTTGTTCTCGACGATGACGCGATGAAGAGCGCATCCGTTTCGCGTCTTGCGGTCGAAGGGACGATTGCCACGGAGAGAAAAGAATTGACCCGACGCATCAACGCCTACCGCAGTGGTTCGTTCTCCGCCGGCTTCATTCCGAAAACGGTCGTGGTCGTCGATGACGGAGTTGCGACGGGGCTCACAGCCCGCGCCGCGCTTCGCGCGG
>JBBTSX010000001.1:0-63744 GCA_038064535.1 Patescibacteria group bacterium | reverse complement strand
GGGGCCCGGGCCAAGTATCCGAAAGCGCGGCTTGTATTTGCCGCACCGGTTTGCATCGGCCGCTCCGGAAAAGAATTGGCGAGCGAAGCCGACGACACCCTCTGTCTCACAAGCCCCGCCGGATTGTACGCGGTCGGGCAGGCATATGAGCGTTTCGAACAGGTGACCGACGATGAAGTACTGGCATATTTAAAAACAACCTCGAAAAAGTAGACTTGCGTCCCCGCAGGAAGCATTTATCATGGCTCCATACAAGCTAGATGTCTTCGTATGAATTCGAAAACACTTTGGGCAGTGATTATTATCGTTCTGCTCGCCGGAGCCGCATATTGGTACAGCAACGGCCAGTCCGCACAACAGCCCGCGCAAGGGCAGCAGCAGGCGCCGGATGAATCTTCTGCGGTTGACCCGCTCATGACGGGCACGTGGAAGTCGGACCAGGATGCCAAATTTACCCGCACCTTCAATGCCGACGGTACGGTCACCGATGCGTATGACGGCAATGCGTCCGCGACCGTGACGGGTACATACTCGACGGTCGACCCGCTCAAAGAGCCGGCCGGTGTCTTCGGCGCGTTGCCCCTCGATTCGCTCACCGGTATGACCGTGTTTAAGATCACGTTTCCGCAATCGGAAGTGATGTATTTTAGCGTCAACAAGTTGGACGAAACCTCTCTCACGCTGACCTACATCGGGCGGGGCAACATCCTTTTGTTCACGCGAGCGAAATGAGTGAATAACTCAACTTGCGCAATAGCGCGTGGTGATACAATTTCCGTATGGCGAAGAACGGACCAAAAGGAAGGGGCAGAAAGGGAGAAGTGAAAAAACGTTCGCAGGTACTTTCGCCGCGCAATAAGCGTTGGACGAAAGTCGACAACAAGACGGGCCGCTTCATGGACCAAATGAAAAAGAAGGGAAGAGCCTTCAAGGGTGTGAAAATGAAATGACCATGTCCGGAAAAACGTGGGCATGGCTTATTGCGACGCTCCTCGTCGGGGTCGGTATAGGGTTCTTCATAGGCTCATATCAAGCTGTTACAAGCATCAACCGGCAAATTCAACAGCAACCGACGGGCATTGCGAATCCGGCTTCAGTACATTGTGTTTTGACGCTCGGTGGAACGTCAGAAATCAGGAGTGAGGAGAACGGGCAGGTCGGCTACTGCCATCTCAAAGACGGTCGCGTCTGCGAAGAGTGGGGACTGTTCCGCAACGGCTCCTGTGCAGCGCCGCAACTGTAGTTTTTTCCGCATCCTGGCCGACGGTGTATACTCGAGGCATGCCAAAGTACCAGCAGTCACTCGCAATATTCGCAATCGTCGTACTGCTGGCGGCGTTCTCGTACCTTGCCGTGCGGCACAATCAGGCCGTGGGTAGAGCAAGCTCGGAGACCTATGTTTTCCCCGATGAGCTGTATGCAAGCACGACTGCCGATGGTGTACAGGCTAGCTCCTCAGTGAGGTAACGCCTTGTGCCATTCGGATTTTCCCGCTACGATTGTCCCATGTTACGAGCACCGTTTTTTGATCCCGCAAAGACGTACTACGAGAATTGGGAGCAAGGGCCGTTCAACGATTTCGCCGACGGCGAAGTGGTTGCCGTAAGCGGTAAGCCGCGCTTTTCTTTTTTCGGGCACGCTATCGACTATCCGCTCGGCATTCCCGCGGGCCCGCTCCTCAACGGAAAGTATGTGAAAGCCGCGCTCGACAAGGGGTTTGATATTCCGGTACATAAGACGGTGCGTTCGCATTACCGCGTCTGCAACGACTGGCCCAACGTGCTGAGCGCCGATATTCCCGCAGAGCTCTCGCTTGAAATGGCGCAGAAGCCTATCGTTGTGCGCCACAACTACAAAGAGCCGCTTTCCATCACGAATTCGTTCGGTAACCCTTCGTACGAGCCAGAGGTGTGGATGAAAGACCTGAAAGACGCGGTCGCGCACGCGCGGGAAGGGCAGCTTGTGATGTGCAGCTTCGAAGGAACGAAGTGGAACGAGAATTTCACGACCGAGGACTACGTGCAGGATTGGGCGAACGGCATGCAGATGCTCAAGGACGCCGGCGTGCAAGTCGTCGAGGCGAATTTCAGCTGTCCCAACGAAGGTGCGGCACAGCTTCTGTGTTTTGATGTGCCAAAAGTGAAGGTTGTCGCGACCGCCATCAAGGATAAAATCGGCGATACGCCGCTTGTCATCAAAATCGCGTATTTCGGCGAGGCCGAACTGCGCGAGCTGGTACAGGAGGTGGGAAACATCGTGGACGGATTTTCTGCGATAAACACCATTCCCGCGCCGGTCGTGAATCCCGATGGCACGCAGGCTCTTCCGGGTGCGCATCGCGTGAAGAGCGGCATCTGCGGCCATGCCGTGAAATGGGCGGGGCTCGACATGGTGAAGCGTCTCGCATCACTCCGCGAAGAGCTGGGCATGAAATACACCATCATCGGATGCGGCGGTGTGACGGTCCCGAAAGATTTCAAAGAATACCGTGACGCGGGAGCGGATGTCGTCATGACCGCGACCGGTGCAATGTGGAACGGGTATCTGGCAAAAGAGATTCGAGAAGCCTATCCGGATGCGTGAAAAAATCGCACGGCGGGCGCAGAAAGCGATAGTGGAAAAAGTATTTCCCGGGTGTGTCATTGGTATTGTCGAGAAAAACGGGAAGCGAGAGGTTCTTCCGTTCGGTAGTTTGATATATCAAACCGAAAAGTTGGATGACAGTATGATATATCATACTGCGGAACCTGTTCGTGAGACAACCGTCTATGACATCGCCTCGATAACAAAGTCCATTCCGACCGCATCACTCATCTCGCTGTTCATCGAGGAGGGGAGATTGCGTCTCACGGGCAAGGTGCGCACCTATTTGCCGGAACTTCAGAATGACCGCGATGCGACGATAGAAGATTTACTTCTATACCGTGTCCATGGAGTGCGTCTCTCGGAGCTCAAAGACAAAACACAGCAAGGAATTCTTGAACATGTTTTTTTGGAGGGATTTTCCGCGCCTTCGGGAAAATCCGAATATACAAATCTCCCTGCGCTTCTACTCGGTATTGTTGCCGAGCGCGTCGGCGGAGATACGCTCGACGTCTTTGCGCAGCAATACTTCTTCGGGCCGCTGAAGATGGCCCATACGACATTTTTCCCGGATGCGGGTAACTGTGCACCGACGGAAATAGACGGGCGCGGCGAAGTGCGCGGATTTCCGCACGACGAAAGTGCATATGTATTTGCGAAAGCAGGGCGCGCCGTCGGCCACGCAGGACTTTTCTCGACAGCACCCGATATTCTGGATTTTCTTGAGACACTTCTCAGGGGCGATTATCCGTACATCGTGCGAGGGGCCGAAGCGGGGCTCGGCTGGCAACTGCACGAACCGTATTTCATGGGCACTCACGCGGGTGCACACACGTTCGGCAAAACAGGCTTCACGGGTACCAGTGTCGTCGTCGACATCGCACGCGGTATCGGGCTTGTCATTCTCTCGAACCGCACATATCCGCAGCGTCCGCCCGACGCCATCTCGCCGGATTGCGCCATAAATATATTTCGCCGCGATATCGCGGATATTGTTTTCGGATAAACGAGCGGCGCTCTGACGGGTAAGCTTGAAACGAACGTGGTAGAGTGCAAAAATGTGCGGCATTTTTGCGTATACGGGAGAGAGGAATGCGGGCGAAATATTGCTCGACGGACTCGCGTCGCTTGAGTACCGCGGCTATGACTCCGCCGGCATATACACGCCGCAATCGGGGAGTGTGAAATCGGTCGGCGCGGTATCACATCTGCGGCGCAAGATGCCGGCGGGTTTTTTCGGCACGAGCGGTATCGCACACCTGCGCTGGGCGACTCATGGAGAACCGACGGAAGACAACGCCCATCCGCACAAGGACTGCACGGGAAATGTGTGGGTCGTGCACAACGGCATCGTCGAAAACCACAAGGAGCTGAGGAAAAAACTGGAGGCGGCGGGGCACACGTTCGTTTCGTCCACCGACACGGAAGTGCTTACGCACCTCATCGAGGAGCACCTGAAGACCGAGAAGGATTTTGAAAAAGCGGCGGTTGCGGCACTGAGGGAAGTGAAGGGCACATACGGCATAGCCATACAATACAAGCAGGACCCGGCCCGCATAATCGGTGCGCGAATGGGGGCACCGGTGGTGCTCGGACTCGGGGAGCACGAAAACTTCATCGCATCCGACGCATCTCCCATTCTCCGTCACACGCGGCAAATCGTTTTTCTTGAGGACGGCGAAGTCGCGGTCATCACCCCAGAAGGTCATACCATCACGAAGATAGGGGGCGAGCCCGTCTCCCGTGCGGCGGAACAGGTCGACTGGAATGCCGAGGCCGCGCAGCGCGACGGCTACGACCACTTTATGCTCAAAGAAATCATGGAAGGTCCCGAGGTCATCGTGAACACGATGCGCGGCCGCCTTATTCCGGAGCAGGGTCTCGTGAAGCTCGGCGGGCTCGAGAGCGTCAAAGAGCAGCTGCAGAAAATGGAGCGCATTATTATCGTCGGGTGCGGCACGGCGTATTACGCGGGGCTCGTCGGCGAGTACATGCTCGAAGAGTTCGCGGGCATGCCCGTCGAAGTGGAACTCGGGTCGGAATTCCGCTATCGCCGGCCGGTCTTGAATCAAAAGACCATTCTTCTCGCCATATCGCAAAGCGGCGAGACCGCCGACACGCTTGAAGCGATACGGGAAGGGAAGCGCAAAGGTGCGCTGACGCTCGGTATCGTCAATACCGTCGGTTCGACCATCGCGCGGGCGACTGATGCGGGCGTCTACAATCACGCGGGTCCCGAAATCGGCGTCGCGTCCACCAAGGCGTTTATCTCACAGCTTACCGCGCTCGCACTCCTCACCATTTTCCTTGGCAGGCAGCGCGGTATGACAGAAGCGGACGGGAAGAAAATCGCCGAAGAGCTGAAGGTGCTCCCGCAAAAAATCGAGAGCATTCTCGCAAAACGCGAGAAACTAAGGACTCTGGCGAAAAAATACTCGAGCGCACGGGACTTCCTGTACATCGGTCGTACGTACAACGCGCCCATCGCATACGAAGGCGCACTCAAGCTCAAGGAACTCTCGTATATCCACGCCGAAGGATGCGGTGCCGGAGAGATGAAACACGGCCCTATCGCGATGATAGACACAAACTTCCCGACGATGGCACTCGTGCCGAACGACCGGGTCTACGAGAAGATGCTTTCGAACATTCAGGAGATAAAAGCGCGCAAGGGGCCCGTTATCGCCATTGCAACGGAAGGAGATAAGGAAATATCGAAACTGGCCGACGATGTCGTGTACGTGCCAAAAACGATTGAAATACTCCAGCCCATCCTCAACATCGTGCCCTTGCAACTCTTCGCGTACTACTTCGCGCTCGGCAAAGGCTACAATCCCGACCGCCCGCGCAATCTTGCCAAATCAGTGACAGTGGAATAGTCACTTGCGCGGTTTCGGGCCTGTGATACATTCGAAATATGGCACAGCGCCGTCATATGATGAAGCGTCCGGAAACCTCCCTGGAGGCGGCTGTTGCCATGCTCGCGTAGAGAAAGACCCGACACGACATTAAGGCCCCGCCTCCGAGAGGAGCGGGGTTTTTCGTTGGGCGGGTCACTGCGGTCGTCATGCTGGTGGGGTCTAGAAACCGCCAGCATGGTGCCCGTGAGGCACCGAGCACATTCACACGGAGGCCATAATGAAGACGTTGTTTGTTGCACATGCCGGGGATGCGGTCGGGTGCCTTGCACTACGGCGGTTGAGCGGGTGCGGCGAGAAAACCATGCTGCTGCAAAACGGGCAGAGCGCACCGCCCACGGCCATCTGCATCTTCGGTTTCGAAGGGGATGTCCGCAACCGGTTCCTACGACTATCGGGTAACCGGATGGAAGAAGAAGGTATCGTTGCTCCTGAATGGTGTAAACCGAATCCGTTTCTTGTCGCGGTAAGCGCGCCCAACGCACGGGTGAATCCACGCGGTCTTGAAGTTGCACTGCTCGAGATGGCAACACGCTACGAAAAGTGGGGGTCGTGGATGAAGCGGCCTGAAGCGCCGTGGAATCCGGATTGGCGCGACGGGAAACCGCACGAAAGCTTCGCATCGTGGCACGCGAAAGCGGAGGGCGTGCTGAACGGGACGCCCGCAGTGGAGCGGCTCCTGCATCGCGTCGCCCCGATCTTTCAGTCGCAAGGCGTCGCGCAGGTTACGCAACTCGTCGTCACCGGCTGCGCACTTTTCAACAAACCGCACACCGATGTGGTCGACGCGCTGCCGAAGGAAAAGAAACGGATGGTTCTCGATACGCTCGCGCCTGTCTTACAGGAATCGGGCGTGATGGACATCCGCTTCATCGTTCCTCGCGGTGACCTTGTATGCGAGGTATTGAGAGACCACTTCCATCCGTTCATGTTCATGGGACTGGGCGAGGTGGGCGCGCACCTCGGTACGACGATCGGACACATGCCGCGGCTCTTTGGTGCGGAGCACTCTCACGCCCGAAGCGATGCCGAGGTCGCACGTGCACTCGATCGCTCCGGAGACGGATTGGTGCGAGAAATCGTGGAACCGCTGTGCGCCGAGTCGGGAACCGACGTCAAAGAGACGACGTGGACCGGCTACATCGGCAACTACATCGGGCATGCGCACACGCTCGCGCTCAAATACCAATCGGTAGCCGAAGAGATCTACATGGAGCGGGTAGAGACGAGACCTTCATACCAAAGTCTCCACAAGATAGACCCGGTGCGCGGTTTACGACGGACCATCGCCAACAACGTGTTCTATATCGCAGAGGCGATGTACCTCCGGGATAATCCCGGTACCGCCGTCATCAATTGCGAGTACGCAGACACGTTCTGGAAAGGTCTTGAGCCGGTGTTGGAAAAGGAGGTCTGGGGCTCGTTCCGGCCGCTTATCGGGATGGTCCCGGAGCCTGCACGCCAACCTTGGTCCTATTGAGCACAAACACAACCGCGCGGCACATTGCCGCGCGGCCTTCCTTTATACGGCAACAGGCGGTTGCCCGGTACATTATATTTTTATTATCTTCTCCCACGGGCGGCCGGCGACACCTGCCCGCGCGCCGCGCGCAGGCGGGCCGAAGTGTCCGTAGGTGGCGGTTTCTTGGTAGATGGGCCGGCGCAAGTCAAGGCGTTCGATGATTGCCTGCGGGCGGAAGTCAAAGTTCTTTGTCACGATATGGGTCAGGTTTTTTCCTTTCTCATCGAACGCTTCTATCATCACCGGTTCGGCGCGGCCAATCGCGTAGGCGACCGAGACGAGCGCCTTCTTGGCATATCCGTTCGCGACCAGATTCTTGGCGACAAAGCGACACATGTATGCGGCACTTCGGTCGACTTTCATCGGTTCTTTGCCGGAGAAACATCCGCCGCCGTGCGGCATGAGGCCGCCATACGTGTCGACCTGTATTTTGCGACCGGTCAATCCCGCATCTGCTTCAAAGCCGCCCTGCACAAAGCGCCCCGTCGGATTGACGAGTATCTCGATATGTTTCAGCGAGCCGAGCACAGGCGTGAAGAGATGTTTGATGAGCTGTTTCCGTATTTCCTCCTGCGAGACTTTTTTATCGTGTTGTGTCGAACAGAGTGCCGTAATGACTTTGCCTTTTGAAATAGTCACCTGCGTCTTGCCGTCGGGCTTCAGCCATTTCAGTGTCCCGTCCCGTCGCAGTTTTTCGAGACGGCGTGCGAGTGCGTGCGCGAGTACCACACCGAGCGGGAGCATCTCTTTCGTTTCGTTGGTCGCGTAGCCGTACATGATGCCCTGGTCGCCGGCACCTCCGGTGTCCACTCCCATCGCGATGTCGGGGGATTGCTGAGCAACGCGCACGAATACCTCGAGTTTGTCGTTGTAACCGATTTCCTTGTACACCTTGCGCGCGATTTTCTCGAAATCAACTTTTGCCTTCGTCTTCACTTCGCCGCCTATCATGAGTGTGCCGTGGCTACCGAAAACCTCAACACCTGCGCGACTGAAGGGGTCCTGCGCAAGCAGGGCGTCGAGTATCGCGTCCGATATTTGGTCGCACGTTTTGTCGGGGTGACCGCACGTGACGCTTTCTACCGTATACCTTTCGAGTAAGTGGAACATATGAATTAGGTTCTAGGGACTAGGTTATAGGTTTTAGTAAATGCATAAAACAAAACATCTCCCGTTGGGGAGACTGCTTCGACAGAGCGGCATCTTTCCCTTTCGGGCCGGATGAAGCACATTACTCTTTCGAGCACGCTGCTGGTGGTTGGAGCCGGTACTCCTTTGCCCTGCCGAAGCCTCGGCGAAGGCGGGTTGCCACACTCTTGATACGATATTTTGCTGTGCGCCGATGATAACACGCACCGTGGCCGGCGCAAGCTACATTTTCTTGTCGAGAATGCGCAGCACGATAGCGGCGAGCTTCGAGGGGTCGTGACGCACGAGAGAGCTTTCCTTTGCAGGTGTGCCGATTTTGTTGGTGGCGTGCGCACGGCCCGACATGAGATTGGCGCCGACGAGCGTGTGGCCGGAGGGAAGCGTGTCCCAGCACGTCAGTGTGTCGCCCGCCCGCGCGTATTTCTTGAGTATATGTGCGTCGGGGCGTTTGTTGTTGTAGACGACGACATGTAGCGGAGCTCCGAGATACGTTTCGACGGTCTGCACATAATCGGCAACGCTCCAGCCGTGCGTGTGCTCCATTTTGGTCATGAGATTACAGATGAATATCTTCTTTGCCTTGCTCTTTCTGATGGCCTCCGGAATGCCGCGTACCAGAAGATTGGGAATGAGACTCGCGTAGAGGTTGCCGGGGCCGATGATAATGCAGTCGGCTTCGCGTATTGCGGACAGTGCCTTCGGATTTGCGCGTGCGACGGGTTCGAGCCACAGCTTATTGAGGGAGCCGTTGAGATGGGAGTTCTGGATTTTTTCTTCACCGCGAATTACCCGTTTTCCTACTTGTGCCATGAGACGCACTTTGTCGAGTGTCGCGGGCACGACGCGTCCGCGGATGCGCAGTACCTCGCTCGCTTTTTCCACGGCCTCATCGAAACTGCCGGTAATTTTTTCAAGCGCCGAAAGAAGTAGATTGCCGAAGCTATGACCTTTGAGTTTGCCGTTGTCGAAACGGTAATTCATCAACGTGCGCATGAGCTTGTCCGAAGAAGAGAGGGCTACGAGACATTGCCGCACATCACCCGGTGGAAGCACCCCCAGCTCGTCACGGAGCGTCCCCGTGGAGCCGCCGTCGTCGGACATGGTGACGATGGCCGTCAGATTGTGAGGGTACTTCTTGAGACCCGAAAGCACGGTAAAGGTACCCGTGCCACCCCCTATAACCACGATATTCTTACGTTTTTTAGCCGCCATATTCGCTATCGCCCATATGTCGTCTTCGCTCAAAGGAAATGAGAACTTTGTCCTCATTCCGCTTTTCGCTAGCCGCCATACAAGTTCCGGCAATACTACCAGAAGGGGTGCTGTTGCGCACCTGTAAACCGGTTGCCGGTTTTCGGACTCCTCGGAGCAGTACATTATAACGAGCCGACCGGCCTGTTATAATGTACTCTATCTCGAAGCTAAGTGTCGTTTCGCTCGCTCTATGTCGTCCGTAATAAGGTGTATCATCAGAGCGTCATCCTTTATATGAACGCACGCATCTGGTGGACAATAATCGCCCTTCTTCTTGCCGTTATCGCTGTGCTTCTTCTTGCGCTGATATTGATACCGGCTCCGGCGCAAGCGCCAGTAATCGCAACATCGACGCCGATCGGCACACGACCGCTTCGTGAGCTGGTCGTAGTGACGGTCCCGGTATCTGGTGCGACCGTCGGGAAAACGTTTACGGTGGCGGGGGAGGCGCCGGGCAATTGGTACTTCGAAGCATCGTTCCCGATTGAGGTTCGTGACGCGGGCAACAACAAAGTCGGGCAGGGTATCGCGCAGGCTCAATCGGACTGGATGACGACTGCGCAGGTGCCGTTCAAGGCCGATATCACGGTGGCGGACTACTCCGGTCCGGCAACGCTCATTTTAATGCGCGACAACCCGTCGGGCTTGCCGCAAAACGACGATTCCGTAAGCATTCCGATAACGGTCAAATAATCATAAAAATCAAACGGCGCGTAGGACGCGCCGTTTCTTCGATTCGTTCGTGTGCTTGTCGGGTCACCACGCGTTGAATACCCAATCGCAGTGAAATTCGACGGATGTCGTGCTTTTCGGACAATGCCCGCCGCGCTTTAGGGCATCCCGAAGGAGAAGCTCTACTGCCTGCACGGCCTCGGTTTGGTCGTACGAGCGCTTTCGCCAGTGCGTCTCGAATTCTTCGCGCACCAGCTGGTGGTGAAGCGCGACGAGTCCTCGCAATTCCTTCGGAACGGTGAGCACTTTTGTTCCGCGCCGCGGCCCCGTTGTGACGGGACACTGACGCGGAGCACTGCCGTTGAGAGCTTGCGATATCCGCAGCGCTAAGTTCCGTTTGCGCCCCATCGTCTATCCTTTCAGGATGCCGCTAATTCGACCGGTTTCTTGTGCACTTTCCGTTCGCGCGCAAGGTACGATTCGAGCGTAACTTGCCCGAGAGCCCGAGATTGGTAGTACGCAAGCAAGTGACAGACTTCGTTCGTCGAAGACGGGTGGTAACAGTCGTTGTTCGGGCCCGAAGGCTTACCGGCATGTTCCACGCTGGCGACTCTCGGCTTCTTTCTTTGCGATGCCTGATACGCGCGAGCCAAGTGCCAGTGCGTGGTAGCACTGAATTTCCACCCTTCGTGAATTTCGATGATGGCGTTTTCGCTCGCATGTGCGCATTGTCGCAAGGTACGCACGATGTTCTCGAACTCAACTTCAACCGCAGACGAAAGCCGGTAGTGTTCTTCCGGCGCGACGCAACGCAGGTTCAATGCCCTGCGTTCATCATCCGGAAGCTTTCCGTATAGCGGAGAATCCGTGTTTACGCGGGCGTTCAATCGTCTGCGCTCATCCGCAATACAGACAAGTTTGGCCCGCAGTTCGATTGGAACTTCATGCAGTCTGCGCTTTTTCGGCAACGGCACGGCAATAGGGCAGGCCATAGACCCGTCCCACTGCGCCTCTTGAAGCTTGGCGCGGAAAGCTGAAACAGGGTCATTATCCATGGCTTGTCCTCAATTGTTCTGGGCGATTTCTACCACGCTGTTTTCACCATGTCAAAGTCCGGCCCCTGCTGTACGATGTCGGCATGGCGAGCTTTTCTGAGCGTAAGAAACGGGCGAAAAAGATTGTGGCGGCGCTCAAGAGAATGTATCCGGTCCCCAAGACCGAGCTCAAGTACAAAACACTGTTCCAGCTCGTCGTTGCGGTGATGCTCTCGGCGCAGACGACTGATAAGCAGGTAAACAAGGTTACGGAAACCTTATTCAAAAAATATAAAACAGCCGTCGACTTCGCCCGGGCCAAACCGCGCAATCTTGAGAAAAAGATTTCTTCCGTTTCATTCTTTCGCAATAAGGCGAAGGCAATCATTGCCGCAGCGAACGTTATCGAGAAAGACTTCAAGGGCAAGGTACCCCGCACCGTCCAAGAGCTTACGACTCTTCCCGGTGTCGCATACAAAACGGCCAACGTCGTTCTCGGCGAGCTCTATGATATCTGGGAGGGGATACCGACCGACACGCACGTGCGCCGCTTCGCGCTCCGCTTCGACCTCGTCGACAGCGTGGACCTTACGAAAATCTCAAAAGAACTCGAAGCTCTTGTCCCGAAAAAAGACTGGAAATATGTGAACAACGGTCTCGTGCTCTACGGCCGCTACATTTGTACCGCCCGCCCGCACGAGTGCGAAGCGCACCCGCTTACGAAGCTCTGGCCACAGGCGGCACAGCGTTGGCCCAAGGCCAAGTAGCTATTTATTTGTCCGGAGTTTCTGTTGTTTCTCGAAACGTTCGATAGCGAGCGTGATGAGTTTGTCGATGAGGTCGGAGTAGGAGATGCCTGATGCTTCCCACATTTTCGGGTACATGCTGATGTTGGTGAATCCGGGGATGGTGTTGATTTCATTTACAAATACGCGCCCGTCGTCGGTCACGAAAGAATCGACGCGGCCCATGCCTTCGCAACACAGTGCTTTGAAAGTTTTCACCGCGGCTTCTTGGACTGCTTTTTTGGTCTCCTCCGGAAGGTCGGCGGGGATCTGTAACGAGGCTCCGTTCTCGTCGAGGTATTTCGCGTCGTAGGAATAAAATTCACTGTGAACGATAACTTCGCCGGGAACTGAAGCGATGGGGTTCTCGTTGCCCAGAACAGAACATTCTATCTCGCGTCCTTTTATGAATTCTTCGATGATAACCTTCGTGTCGTACGCGAACGCTTCTTGCATGGCTTCGCGGTAACTCTCCTCGTCTTTGACCTTGCTGATGCCGATAGAAGAGCCGAGGTTTGCAGGCTTGATGAACATGGGCAACCCGAGCTCCGCCTTTGCCTGCGCGAACGGAACGGGATTTGTTTCCGTTGAGACAAGGAATTTGCCGATGCGAATTCCGGCATCGCGGAGCAAGCGCTTCATCACGTCTTTGTCCATGCCGACCGCAGAACCAAGTACACCGGCGCCGACGAACGGCACATTTGCAAGACGCAGAAGTCCCTGAACAGTACCGTCCTCGCCGAACGGTCCGTGCAAAATGGGGAAGACGACGTCAATCTGTCCGGCCTGCGGCTCCTCGGCGCTTGTGATAAGGCCGTTTTCCCCGGGTGCGAGCGCGATGCTTGTTTCCGACGGGGGAACGCTTGGTTTGCCGAGAAGTGCCGCCGATTTCTGAGGCGGAAGCCAGTGGCCCTGCTTATCAATGCCTATAAGCGCGACATCATACTTGCTCTTGTCCATCGCATCGGCGACGTTCTTTGCCGACCGGATGGACACTTCGTGCTCGGCCGATTTTCCGCCAAAAAGTATCGCCACCCGTATCTTTCGTTTCATCAAGCCAGAATAGCACTTTCGGGAGGGTCGCAAACAGCATCATTTTGTGTACCATGGGGGCATGGCGGAAAAAAGGAAAGTGGCGGTATTTGATGTGGACGGGACGATATTTCGCTCGTCGCTTTTGATACAGCTCGTGGATAAGCTCATCGAGCGTGGTGCATTCCCCGGCGACGCACAGAAAGTGTACGAGAAAGAGCATCAGAAGTGGCTCGACCGCGAGGGCGATTACGAGGAGTACATCGAAGCGGTCGTGAAAGCGTTTCGCGCCCATCTCAAGGGCGTGCATTACGGCGAACTTGCGGATGCGGCGGAGGAGCTTGTCGACGAACAGTGGAAGCGCACGTATCGCTATACGCGGGACCTTCTCAAAGAACTGAAGGCGAAAGGATACTTCCTGCTCGCGGTGTCGCATTCGCCGAAAACAGTGCTGGACAAATTTTGCCCGAAGATGGGTTTTGATAAGGCATACGGCATCGTGTACGACATCGGCCCGCAGGAACTTTTCACCGGCGGAATCAGTGACGAGCACCTCATCATGAACAAGGCCAATATTCTCAAGCGTGCAATAGAAAAAGAAAATCTGACACTGAGCCACTCGATTGGTGTGGGAGACACCGAGACCGACATTCCCATACTTGATATGGTCGCAAAGCCTATTTGCTTCAACCCGAATGCGAAACTCTATAAATATGCGAAACGGATGAAATGGAAAGTCGTCGTCGAGCGCAAGGATGTGGTGTACGAGTTGTGATGCGTGCGGCAGGTATTTTCTGCAGAACACCGTGTTTGAGATATGCGTACATGTATCACCGCGACCGACTCAACCGACAAAGCTGGCGAAGTTCTTCATAAAATACCTGCCGCACGCTTGCGCGCTTTTCGTTCAACCGTGTGGAGATATTGGAAAAAAGAGGGGAGACACGACCTGCCGTGGCGCAAGACCAAAGACACGTACCGCATTCTCGTTTCCGAAATGATGCTGCAGCAGACGCAGGTGCCGCGAGTAATAGGGAAGTACAAAGAATTTTTACAGGCATTTCCGACTGCAAAAGCATTGGCAAAAGCCCCGCTTTCAGATGTGCTTAAAGTGTGGAGCGGGCTCGGCTACAACAGGCGTGCCAAGTATTTGCACGACGCTGCAAAAATCCTCACCAAAAACGGAGTACATTTTAACAAGCCGACCGGCTTGTTAAAATGTACCGGCATAGGACCCTATACAGAGGCGGCGGTCAAAGTGTTCGCGTTCAACGAACCCGACATCCTTATCGAGACCAACATCCGGGCGGCGTACATCCACCATTTCTATTCTAGTGTTTTGCAAAAGACTAGCATAACGGATGCGGAGATTTTGCCGTTGGCGCAAAAGGCGGCAGAAGGGCAGGACCCGAGGACGTGGCACTGGGCACTCATGGACTACGGCGCGCATTTGAAACGTTCGGGCGTTCGCAACAATCGCCGAAGTGCGCACTATACAAAACAATCAAAATTCAAAGGCAGTCTGCGCCAAGTCCGCGGCGCAGTTCTTCGCGAACTCGGTGTGAATGGTGCCCATTCACAGAATGAGGTTTATTCTCTAATTCGCACGAATAAGAGAATAGTTCAAAAGGCTCTGGCGGGGCTAGAGCGCGACGGGCTTATCGTGAAAGAAAAAGGGAAGTGGCGTGTCTCTTAAAGACGCGACACCTCATCGTTAGATAAGGTGTCGGAAGTAGAGGGTGGAGAGCATTGTTATCAGCGTCATTGCAGCGGCGAGACCGTTGCTTCCCATAATGAAGCGGTCACGGGTAAAAAATCCGTGCAGGGAAAAGCCGCCTTGGACGAACAAGAGAATCGAAAGAAAGCCCATTGAGAGTCCAGCTGTTTCCCCCGTTCGCCATACAGACCACAGCTGAGGTGCTGTCATTAGTGGATTTATGATGCTAATCATCCAAATAATGAATGACCAGCGTACCTTTTCTGCAATTTGTTCTCTGGTCATAGTCATTGTCCTTTTAGCTGGATTTAACCTATCAGACTAGACGTTAGCTGTCGAATTAGATGCTAACTATTACCGGAATCACGATGGGACGCTTCATGGTGCGCTGCAGCAAGAAGCGGGAGACGGCTTCGGCGAGGTCGTCGCGGGCGACGTCGAGGTCTGCGGCACGCGGATTGCGCATCGAGGTCTCTACTGATTTGCGGATGATGAGGCGCGTCTGATCCATCAGCTCTTTGTTGTCACGCAGGTACACGAATCCGCGGGAAATGATGTCGGGGGATTTGTGGAGCTTGCCCGTGCGGCGGTCTACCGTCGCGACGACGACGCAGAATCCCTCCTGTCCGAGCGCCTTGCGGTCGCGCATGAGGACATCGCTCAGTTCAGAGACGGTCTGGCCTTCCACCACGCGCAATTCGGACGGAGCCTTGATTGCGTGCTTCGCGATTTTCTCGCCGGCGATTATTTCAACGACAGAAGAGTTGTCGGGGATGCAGACATTTTGCGGCTGGACGCCCATCTCGACGGCGAGGTCGCCGTGCACGCGCAACATGTAGTGATAACCGTGGACGGGGATGAAGAATTTCGGCCGGATTTGCTTGTGTATCCATGCCGCTTCCTCGCGATTGCCGTGACCTGAGGCGTGCACGTCGGAGGCGTGGTAGGTGATAATATGCGCGCCCTGACGCGAGAGATTGTCTTTGAGCTTCTGCACGGCGCGTTCGTTGCCCGGAATGACCGACGAGGAGAGGACGATGGTGTCGGTCGGCTCGAGGCGGATGTACTTGTGCGATTTGTTGCCTATGCGGGCGAGACTGGCGAATTCGTCGCCTTGCGCACCGGTCGCGAGGATGATGATGCGCTCTTTGGGATATTGGCCCATGTTCTCGACAGCGATGACGGTGTCGTCTTTGTACTTGATGAGGCCTATCTCGCGCGCTATTTCGATGTTGGTGCGCATTGAGCGGCCGTCGATGACGATTTTCTTGCCGTACTGCTCGGCGAAGTGCACGACGCGGATAAGACGCTCAAGGTGCGAGGCGAACATCGCGATGATGAGGCGGCCTTTAGACTCTTCGATGATTTTCTCAAGTGTGCGGTACACCGTGCTCTCGGGAATGGAGAAGCCCGGCTGCCAGACGTTGGTCGAGTCCATAAGGAGCGCGAGTACTTTGCGCTCTTTGAAGATGCCGAACTCGCGTTTTTCTTCGTCGGAAGGTTCGCCGTTCTCGTGATTGAGCTTGATGTCGCCGGTGAATACGACGTCGCCGTACGGTGTCTCAATGATGATACCCATAGAATCCGGCACGGTGTGCGTCACGCCGAAGAAGCGGATGGTCGCCGCGCCGAGCTTTATCACTTCGTCCTTTTCGACTTCGCGAATGGTGACGGGAATCGTTTGTGCAAATTCCTCTTGGCGCTTCTGAATCATTTTGCCCGTGAGCTTGCGAGTGTAGATGGTCGGATTGCCGATGCGGTCGAGGATGTAGGGGATACCGCCGATGTGGTCGAGGTGGCCGTGCGAGATGATGAGACCGCGGATTTTGTCGCGACGCTCTTCGAGATAACCTGTATTCGGAAGGATGTAATCGATGCCCGGTGTTTCGTCCTCGCTGAATTGGAATCCGCAGTCGAGGATAAAGATGTCGTTGCCGAATTCGACGGCGGTCATGTTCCGTCCGACTTCTTCGACGCCGCCGAGCGGAATGATGCGCACCGTGTCGGGCGCGGGCGGCGGGATGGCGGGGCCGGCGTGCATAGAGCGGCTCGTCGGAGCCTGATGCTCGACCTTCGTGCGTCCGCGGGGCGGGCGCGCAGGTCGCAGGTGGAGCGGTCGGCGGCGCGGTGCGCTACCGGGGCGTCCTCGCGCAGGTCCGCGCTGGGGTTCACGCTGTGGGCCGTGGCCTGCCTGCCGCCCGCCTGCGTGCTCCGCGCGGGCAGGCGACGCGTGCGACGCAGGCAGGCGCGAGGGGGTTCCTCGTGAAGGGCTGTGTCGCGTGGGTCCGCTTTGGCCGCGCCCCTGCGGGGCCGGTACGTAGGCGCCGCCTGCCTGCCGCGCGTATTCGCCCGACGCAGGCAGGCCTTTGTTGGAAAATTCAGGGCTTGCCCCGTGAGAGAGGGCGTCGGAATTGTTACTGTAGTTTTTGTTCATAGTATGTTCTGTGTTTTTCTGGAAGACCGGAGTATTTCTCTCACGGGGTGAAGTTCCACCCCGTTAGAAATAGGGCGGTGCCCCGAAACTGAATGCCTGTTGTTTGATTGGTTCATAAATTTTGTTTTTGATAAGTTACCCCGTTTGTTTTACAGTCCGTAATTTCTAACGGGGTTCCATAAAATAGTTAGTAGTGAATAGTAATTAGTTGTTAGAAGTAAAGAAGCTCCAGACGTGCTGTGTATCGGTGTACCACCGGTACACATTGAGGAAGCGTTCAGCCGGTGTCGTGAGCGCGCCCAGCTCAATGCCCTCGATGTCTTTCGGGACGACATAGACGAATTCCGGAGCGTAAAGGAATACGGCAGGGTCGTCTTTCTTCACGAGCGACGCGAACTGCGCGTAGAGTTTGTCGCGATCCGCCGCGTTGGTCGTAGCCCGGGCCTGCGAAAGCAGGGAGTCCGCCTTGCTGTTGGTGTACAGCGAGAGGTTTAGTCCCGGGTCGTTGCGCTGTGACGAATGCCAGAACGCAAACAGGTCGACTTCGCGTCCAACGACTTCGCCGAAGAGCAGTGCGTCGTATTGTCGCGGGCGCAAGACGGTCGTGTTGAGGTCGGAAAGGGAATACACCTGCACTTTTACATCCACGCCGAGTTTTTTCCACGCGTCCGCGACGGCGTTCGCCGTTGCGACGAGCTGTGGGGAGTCGGCGGTCGAAAGTGTAAACCCGAGTGTCTGCTTTCCGCCGGAGGCGGATCCGCCTTTGGCGGATTTCTTACTCCATGTATTCGACTCGGCATCATACGTCCAGCCGCCTTTTGCGAGAATCGCGTGCGCGCCCCCAATCGTCTCGTCGGTGAACGCGCTCTGCACGAGCGTGCTCGATGCATTGACGCCCCGCGACGCGTCTCCCATGAGTCCGGGCGGAATGGGGGAGTCGAGTCCGGCGCCATAGCCCTTGAGGACAAGGTCGACGAGGCGACTTTTTTCGATCGCGGTGTCGAGCGCAAATCGCACAGAGCTGTCGGCGAGCACGACGGAGTGTCCCTGATTGAAAAAGACACCGAAGACCCGCGGCAAGAGTGCGGTCATTGTCGTGAGGTCCGGGCGGCGGATTTCGTCGAGCGTCTCCGGTGAGACGCCGGCTATAGCATCGATTTCACGCGCGTTCAGCGCCTGAATCATCGCCGCGTCGTTCTGGTAGAACAGGAAGGTGATGCGCTTGAGGTACGGCGCGCCGAGCGTAAATTTTGCAAACGATGACAATTCGTAGCGCGTCGCGCTACCGGTCGCGTCTATGCTTTCGTCGCTCACTTGGTACGGACCGGTGCCCACTGGATGCGTATTGAGCAGGCTAAACGGGAATTCATCGGCCGACACATTCTTCCAGAGGTGTTGAGGAAGAACGCCCATGGTCGTGTTCTGAATAAAGGGAGCGTAGGCGCGCGGCAATTTGAAAATCACTGTGTATTTGTCGGGAGCAGAGGCGGCGACACCCTCCCAATCCGCGCGATGCGGACTCTTGATTTCGGGGTTTTGAGCAAGCTGTACGGTGAAGAGAACGTCGGCGGAAGTCGCGGGCGTATTGTCGTGGAAGACAGCGTCGCGTCGCAGGTGAAATGTGTAGGTCGTACCGTCGGTCGATACTTCATAGTCTGAAGCAAGGTCGGGGATGACGGTGCCGTCGGGAAGTGTGCGCGTGAGACCGGAATAGATGAGCGCGGTGAGGTCCTCGTCGGCCCGGCTAAGCGTCAGAACCGGATTGATAAAACGCACGGGCCCCACTTCGCCTTCGGTGAGCGAACCGCCTTGCGCGGGAATGACGACAGAGACGGCCTTGTTGGCGGCCGCAAGAAGCGCGAGCGTGGACAGACCAAGCAGGATGGAGAACACATACAGAGCGAGGCGCTCCGCGGGTGAGAAGGTTTTCAGGAGTTCTTCGACGCGACGCAACCAAGAGAGGCGGCGCTCGGTCGTTAATTTAGTTTTTAGCTCCGCCCCGTTAGAAATAAACGATACGCGAGCACTGTCATCATTGGGAGAGTTGTCTTCCATATCTGTCTTGGAGAGGTGGGCAATTGAACGTGTGCCCTCGATTTCTAACGGGGTCCGATATATCGGTCCCGTGAATGAAATATTCTAGCTGGTTAGGAGGTTAATAAGTGCTGACAAGGCAAACAAAATACCGAGCACAATGGTCGTATAGAAGAGTGTCTTTTCCAATCCGCGGCGTGTGTGGAAGCCCGACGAGAAGTTGTCGGCACCGAATGCTCCGCCCAAGCTTGCCCCCGTGCGCTGTAGAAGAATACACACGATGAGGAGTGCGGACAGAATTATCTGTACGTACGGCAGAACGCCGTGGAGAAGAGCCATGCCCAGCTAATGTAACAAATGGCCGCGGGGAAGTCAAAGGTGTTGCCCCATGGCTTTACCTCGTGTATATTGCCCCCACGACTTATTAGCGTTAGTTTCACCCCGTATGAAGAAAGACACAAAAACCAGCAAGATTAAGTTCAAGCCTGCGGGCGACCGCGTGCTCGTGAAGCCCGAAGTTGCGGAGGACCAGAAAACCGCCTCTGGCATTATCATTCCCGACACCGCACAAAAGGAAAAGCCCGAGCGGGGCACTATCGTTGCTGTCGGCGAGGGAAAGCGCAACGACAAGGGCGACGTGCTCCCGATGCGTTACAAGGTGGGCGACAAGGTGATGTTCTCCAAGTACGGCTACGACGAAGTCACCATCGACGAGGAAGATTACTACGTCATCACGGAGAACAACATCCTCGGCACCTTCTAATTTTACTAAAACCTACAACCTATTCTTATGGCAAAACAGGTAATTTTTGACACAGAGGTCCGCGCGGCGCTCAAGCGCGGCGTCGATATCGTCGCAGGCGCGGTGCGCGTCACGCTCGGTCCCAAAGGACGCAATGTCGCCCTCGATAAATCGTGGGGCGGTCCCACCATTACCAACGACGGCGTTTCTATCGCCAAGGAAATCACGCTTGCCGACAAATTCGAGAACATGGGCGCGAGCATCGTGAAAGAAGTCGCGACCAAGACCAACGACAAGGCCGGTGACGGCACGACTACCGCAGTCGTTCTCACGCAGGCAATCATTCACGAGGGACTCAAGCGCACCGCGATGGGCGCTAATTCCATGATGGTGCGCCACGGTATCGAAGCCGCGGCCGCTGATGCGGTCGCTGCGCTCAAAACGATGGCGAAGCCGGTCAAAGGCAAAGAAGACGTGCGCCAAGTTGCGACCATAGCCGCCGAAAGCGCGGAGCTCGGCAAAGCGATTGCGGACATCGTCGAGAAAGTCGGCAAGGACGGCGTCGTTACGGTAGAAGAATCACAATCTATCGGCATCGAGACCGACTATGTGGAAGGAATGGAGTTCGACAAGGGCTATGTCTCGGCGTACATGATTACGAATGCGGAGCGCATGGAAGCCGAAGCAAAGGACGCATCCATTCTCATTACCGACAAAAAGATTTCCGTTATCAAAGACATTCTCCCACTGCTCGAAAAGCTTGCGCAGAGCGGCAAGCGGGACCTTGTCATCATCGCCGACGATGTGGACGGGGAAGCTCTCGCGACATTCGTCGTCAATAAATTGAAAGGTGTGTTCAACGTGCTTGCGGTCAAAGCGCCGGGATACGGCGACCGCAAGAAAGAAATGCTCTCTGACATCGCCATCACGGTGGGCGCGCAGGTCATCACCGAAGACCTCGGTCTCTCGCTCGAAAAAGCGGAATTGAATATGCTCGGTCGTGCCAATCGCATCATCGCGACAAAAGACTCGACGACCATCGTCGGTGGCAAAGGCAAGAAGGCCGACATCGAAAAGCGTGTGGGCCAACTGCGTGCACAAATCGAACAGACCGATTCCAAATTCGACAAAGAGAAACTCGACGAACGCATTGCGAAACTCTCGGGCGGCGTCGCTGTCATCCGCGTGGGTGCGGCGACGGAAACGGAGATGAAATACCTCAAAGACAAAATCGAGGACGCGGTCAATGCGACCAAGGCCGCGATAGCCGAAGGCATCGTGCCGGGGGGCGGCGCGGCGCTTGTGAAAGTAGCAGAAAAACTACATCAGAAATTCCACGCGATGAACGAAAAACAAAAATCGACTCAGAACGCTGAGTTTCAAAGCGGATACCTCATTGTAATGAAAGCACTCCAAGCACCGTTGAAACAAATTGTTTACAACACCGGACGCGAGGACGCGGCGCTTATTCTCGAACAAGTTAAAAAGTCAAACGCTATGGGTTGGGACGCGATGACGGAACAAATCGTCGACATGTATGAGGCGGGAATCATTGACCCCGTCAAAGTTACACGTTCTGCTGTAGAGAACTCAGCTTCAGCCGCCGCCGTGCTCCTCACGACCGAAGCGGCGGTTGCCGACATTCCCGAAGAGAAGAAGTCGTCCGCAGGCGGTATGGGCGGAGGCATGGGGGAGGACATGTAGGGCTCGGCGGGCATTACTTTTGCCGTCGCTATCTGGCGCTACTGCGCCAGCGCTCAATCTCGGCCCCGTCGGGCCTACGAAGACGGTAAAAGTAATATCCGCACTCGCTTTTGGTGCGAAATCTGCGCGATGTTCCTGACGCCATCGCCGCATTCGCTTGAGTCGGGAAAACGGGCCAAGGCATAATTCAAAAAAGAGAGCTGGTCACCCGCGAGGTGCGAGTGACCAGTGATGCTCCGACTACTTCTTGCCGGCGATGTCCTTGGCGATTGCGATTGCAGCTTCTTGCTGCAACTGCGCGATGCTGCGGTTGTACGACTGCAGGCACTCGAAGTATTTCGCCTGCGTCGGGGTCCATGTGCACGCTTCGGCCTGCGCCTGACGCGCTACGAACGTTTGCACATCGAGCGAGCGAATGTGTTGGAACGCCGTCAGCTCCTGAGCCGACTGAGCATTTGCCGGGACGGTAAACCCCAGCGCCAATACAGCGAGCACGACTGCAAGAACGGTCTTTTTCATGACTCCCTCCTTGAGGCCGAAATGGCCCAGGGTCACTCGTTTAATACTAACACATAACTGTCGGAAAAGCAAGCCCGTGGGGATATCCCAGTTATATACACTAAATGGGCCGCAATTTGCACTACACGGCCGCCGTACTGCTACAATGGGACAATGTACCGGAGTCGCATAGCGACTACTTTTGTCCTATCGGCCTTTTTGAGTCTCGCATTTGTTTCACTGACGCATGCGCAGACGGTTTTATCAATGCCGGGAGGGTCCAGTGGTTCCGGGTTTTCATCGGGACCATCGGTCAATAATGCTAATAAAGACTGTCCCGCTCCGGACAGGAACAATAAGTACGACGCGACGAAAGGGAAGCAATGGCAGGAATGGGACAATACGCTCAAGACGTTCAGGACAATCACCAACCTATACGGGAAGTCATGTCCGACCACTGTACCGGACGTGTCGGGCACGGTGCCGGGCAAGTGCCACGCGCAAGATGATTGTAAATATGCGGGAGACGTCAAAAAGCCGGAAATACCGGCCGGTGATACGACAGGTGCGGGAGGTACTCCCAATCAAACGGGCGAGAATGCACCGTGGAAACCCGTGGAGCAGAAGACGCCCGAGCAGATAGATAATGCGTTTAAGAACGGCACCGAAGAATTTCAGACCATTCCCGGCACAGCAAATGCGCCGGATACATCTGGTGGGGATATTAATAATATGCTCAGCCAGCAGTACGGAATTACCCCGGAAAACTCACTCGGAGGGTATGGGTATTCCGGATTCCAACCGGGGCAGTCCATTTTGGAACAGACACTGAACCCAGTGTCGTCATTCAATTCTGATTATCTCGGCATGAGTAATACTTCGTCAATGTTCCCGCAGTCGAGCGGTGCTCCGCAGGGACTCGAGTCACTCAATGCCGGCAATGGGTATTATCCCGGTACGCCATATTCACCATCGGTTGCCCCGACGACCGGGTTTAATCCGCTCTCCACACAAGGTCTGGCACTTAATCCGTCTTCCGGCCCCGTCACACCGTTTCCAACCGCCGGCAACACAGTAGCCCCCATTCCGTTTGCACCGAGCGCTTCAGACCCATGGGCGATTCAGATGCCCACTAGCCCTACAATACCGACCGCTCTGGCCCCACTGCTGGGCAACGAAATAGCAAACGCTGGCGTATTCACCCCACCCATATCCACCAGCTGGACGGCTCCGGCGAACGGGTCGCTTGCAAACACTCCGCTTCTGTATCCGTACAACGCGGCGAATCAAATAGCCGCGAACTTTGCTCCCGGGCAGGTGGGTCAGGAGCCCGCCTCGTTGCAGACTGCTCCCGAGAATCCAAACAGCATCACGGCGCAAGATATCGTGAACGCGACGGGACAACCGGTTGTGTTCGAGACAGGTGCGACCGTCAAGAGTGTAATCCCGATTGCGGCTGATCTTTCCGGCGATTGGGTGAGCAAGGGGGAGGGGCAATCAAACTTCGGTACCGTCGTAAGTGGGGCAAATGACTGGTGGGTAAACGGATCATCCGCGTGCACAAACATTGCATGCGCGGTGAACATCGACGCGGAGTCTCCCTATGTTGCATTCGGGCCGACGCCGGAGCGACTGGCAGAAGATGCATCCGCGCCACCAGTCGACGCAAACGGCAACGCCATAACGGCTACGCCGCCGCTCATTGCAGAGTCGGTCAGCCCCGGTTCACTGCCGGCCCGGCCCGCCACCGGTTTTGCGGAAAACGCGGCATTGGATAATCCGAATAAATCAGACGCTTCGACGGAGATTGATTGGAGCAAGATATCGACCAAGGAATTACCTAAAGGACCTGAGGAGACATTGTCGAAAGAACCCCCGAGAGATATTCAAGGAGAGATGAAGCCGGATGCTTCAAAAGAGCGGGAAGGAGTCATATCGGTAAAGGCAATAGGGGAGACGAAATTTGATGTGACTGCCTATCTGCCGTGTCCGAGCGCAAGCGCGTGTCCGATGCAGGGCGGTCGTGAAAGCGCGCGACCCGGGCTCGATGGCGAAAGGCTCGTTCGGACACTCGATAATTATAGGCGCGGGGAATCAGAATATGTGACCGGTGCGTCCGACCTTACCAAACGAATGGGCCAAACATACGAAATTCCTAGTATCACGTACAGGAGTGCAATTGATGGCAAACAGTACACGCTCGAGAACGTTCCGGTCTACATCCATGACACCGGGAGTGATTTCGTCGGAAGACCTGACAAGCTTGACATTGCAACCGGCTTCGCGAACTCCGACGCCGAAGCGATGAGACTTGCGAGCAACCAGCCGTTCCTGAATGAGCGTTATCAGACGTATACGCAATACTCCGGTTTGCCGGATTCGGGAAATGCGGAGATTACACAGACGAGACCGGTCGACAATGTCGGGGGCAGTAATGATTTGCCCTATTCGGCGCGACCAGCGGGATCGTACATCGACCAGCAGCCGCTCCAAAATGCGAGTTATTACGGCGGCGATGTGGTCGACACCAGTACGAAGATGAACGGCGGGTGGACCGGCACCAACAGCCCGTACGATATGTACGGTGAAAGTAGTGGGAATCTTGCAGTTGCGGAACAGGGCTTCCAGAATCAGGCAATCAACGCATTTGGCGGCGGTTGGGAAAACGGTGCCGCGTTGTCCACGGGACAAAATCAAACGCTTGCCGAGAACGCGGCTGTCAACTCATTTGCCGGAGGGTGGGAGGGTGGTGCCGCCGTATCTTCTGGGCAAAACCAGATTATGACCGACAATGCGGCGTTCAACGCTTTCGCAAACGGTTGGGAAGGAAACACGGCGATGAGCGCACAGGAAAATGCCAGTATTGCTGCTCAACAGGCATTCAATACCATTGACTCCAAAGACTGGCCCGAGCCGAATATTGTCGGCAATCTTGCACTTGAATACCCGTCCAACGATGCGCTTCGGACCGATGTGGCACCTGCACCGACGGTATCAATACCCGGAGAAACGAAAATCAGTGACGTGCCGCCATCGGGTACAGATACACCCGTTGATGAGGTGCGGCTCCCTCCGCCGCGGCCGGAGATAACCGTAACTGATGTGCGGCTTCCACCGGAACGACCGTTGAGTATTCCGGCGGCGGAATCCGGCGGGGGCAAGACAGCGGACATCATTGCCGCCAATGCCGGTTCGGACAATCGCTTGCAACCCATTCAAGAAACAGTTCCGCTCCCGCCCGCACGACCGGAAGGTGCGCCGACAGCCGCATCCGTGCAAGAAGCCGCACAACAGCCGCCGCTCGAACGCCTCGCGAATCCAGACGCCAAACCGTGGAATTCCATCGAAGAAAACAGAGGTAATCCGTATGATTCCGGCGGGCAGAAGCTGGTCGCACTCGGCTGCCAAGGAGGGGGAGGTGTGTGCGGAGCAGACAGCAGGAGCTCCGCGGCGGGAGGCACTCCGCTTGCCGGAGACATGCAGGGCATCGCTGTGCCGCGCGACAATCCGCAGGGTCTCAAAATCGGTGACAAGGTGAACGTGCAGGTGGGTGATAGGACGGTAGAAAATGTTCCGGTCACGGATTACACGAGGAGCGGAAGCAATAACTACGTCGCGTCCGGCGGGCTCGAAAAGGAGTTGGGCGGCACGGGGAGAGACGCGGCGCTCATAACGCCGTCGGCTCCGGAAGTGCCGCTACCGACGCCGCGCCCGCAGGATATAGACGGCAACGGCAACCCGATTGAACAGGCCGCGTCTACTTTTGCACCGGAAAAAGAAACGGAAAAAGTAATTCCAATAGAAGAACGCATTCCGGTGCCGCTATGGGATCCGAAAATCTTCACCGCAGAAAGCGGCAAAGATATTGAGGCGCAGGTAAAAGAGGCGACTTCTCCGCAGGACCTCGCTGTAGGAGCCTACAATCAGGCTCCGCCCGATTCTCTGAATCCTGCGATTCCGACGGAGACAATAATTCCGGATAAGAATCTTGCATATCTCGACGATGCGGCACCAAAAGACCTTCTCGTGTCGCATGAACAAGTGGCTACAGATATTGTAAATGATCAGGCCGCCCGCACATTCGGCGATGAAGTAGCGAATGTAGAAGCGCCGGAAGCCAAAGAGCCGGATTTGTCTGTGGCGGACCTCTCGTATCTGAATCAGTTTGAGCCGAAAGACCTGCTCTTGTCAGACAAGCAAATCACAGAAAATGTCGCCAACGATCAAGCGGCGCGGTCGTTTGCCAGTGAAACTGCCGGTGAAGGCGCGTCGTCGCAGGTTGCCGCCGATAGCGCACCGGCAAAAGAAACTACCGCCGCAACCGCAATCGGGGAGGGAGAGGCAATCCCGCTTCCTCAGCCCCGACCTGAAGTAACGGAAGCAAAAAAACAAGAGGCCGTCGGCAATGCTCACGCGGCACTTCAAGACGTGAGAGACAACACCGACCAACTGGAGAAAGTTCTGAAGAATCCAGACTCAACCCTCAGCAGTTTTAAGAGCGCAGGGAACGATGTGCTGGAATCGCTGAAAGATTCAAGACCTGTGCTTCAAGAAGCGAAACAGGCGGCATTGGATGCGGGCGACAAGAAACTCGCCGATAAAATTCAGAGTTCGATTGACCAAGTCAACACTTCGATAGCACGCATCAATACCGCCCGCAATCAAGTTCAGACCGGTATCAATGAGGCGCTCAATGACCCTACTAGGGGATGGGTTGGTCGAGCGTATATTGAGAACGTTGCAATGGAAAGGTTGCGCAGCAGCCCAAAGCTCGAGGCGGGCTTGGCCAGACTTCGAGGCATATGGATACGGCGGTGAGCGCAAACTCATTTACCCCGTTAGAAGCAGAATGCCCCGCGGCTTGCCGCGGAGGAATGTCAAATCAATTATGCGAACGTGGGGTTCAATACCCCGCGTGAGCTTCTAACGGGGTTTACCCTCGCGTTCCATTAGTCGCTTGAGGTGATTCTCGAGGTCATCGGTCAGTCTCCGTATTTTCTCCAAATCTCCTTTTTTAATCGCATCCTGCATCTCACGGTTTATTCTATCCAATTCCTGAATTTCCTCCCGGTCTTTGACAGATGACTCTGTTACGGCAGGCATGTCGTTGGACGGGCTTTGCTTTGCGACACCTTCGCGTGCCCCCAAAGTGAGTGCGGCTCCTGCAACGACCGCACGTTTCAACACATCGCGTCTGCTCCATTTCTCTACCATATGATACATACTAGCACTGTCTGAAAGAGGGAACACCGTTTGTTGCATATATGAAAAGCAATACCGATCGTTTGCGTGAGCAAACGACCGGTAACACATGCGCCGGTTAGCGGCGGATGTTGTGGGTTGGAGCAGTGGGCGGCCACGGGGGGGCGAGATGACAAACAAGGCTTCCACCCTCGAACGCCGGAAATTCACAGCGCTTAAGGTTGACCCGTTCAGTGCCGCATCGCGCGTGCGTGTCGTACGGCGTGGTCATAAGGCAGTCCATGCCGTTGACCTTCACTGCACGTTCCAGCCCCAGCGGCTGAAAGATTATCTCGTACTTCTCGAGACTCAGCGCATTGGCCACGGCGGTGAATCCCATCATGGCCAAAGCAACGAGAACGATGTGTTTCATTTGTCCTCCTTGGCCATGATTGGCCAGCTCCTAACAACTGGGGGACATCGTACCACATAATCGTGTAAAAAGCAAGCCCCTGTGGATATCCTACGATATGAGCATGAAAATAGCTTGAATTTGAGCCGTATTGTTGTTATTCCCCAACCGCCCGAAAGGACCGGCATCAAAAAGCAGTCCGGTCATTTGCGCGAGGCAAATGACCGGCAGAGCAATCGCTTAGCGATTGGTAGAGGAACTTGGGGGCGTGCCGTCGTTCACGGGGGCGGACGCCGGAGACGCGGGCGTCGTCGTGGTCATGGCAGCGGACTGTGGCGTCCCATCGTTCGCGAAGGCGAACGCCGGAGACGCAAGCGCAACCAGAGCCACGGCAGCGAGCATAAGTTTTTTCATGTCGTCCTCTCTGTGGCCATGATTGGCCAGCTCCAATTAAGCTAGATGGGATGATACCACACAACCAAGAAAAAAGCAAGCCCTTGGGGATATCTCCGTTATATACACGAAATGAGCCGTAATTTACGGCACACCGCCGCCGCGCTGGTACAATAGAGTCATGTACCGCAGTCGCACAGCGACTACTCTTTTCTTGTCGGTCTTTTTGAGTCTCGCGTTCTTCTCCCTCTCATACGCGCAGGTAACAACTCCAGCAAAGGACCCGGCCAAAGATCCGGCGAACGCCATGTGCGATGCCGGCAAGGACGTGCCCGTCGACTGGAAATGCACTTATAAGAACGGCACTGCGAAGAATTCAAAAGGTGAATTGTGCATGTTGGACAAACCATGCGAAGAGACCACTGCGGGGAAATCTTTTCTCGAAGGTCATTGCTACGCCAAACTGAAGTGTCACATAGAGACGTATATTGATAATTATCCTGACTGTAAGAGACAGGGGAATTGTAAGAAGGTATCGGTCGCAGAGTCGGAGTATCTCAAGAAATATTTCTCTACCGCCGGTACAGTCCCGGGCGCCGCTATCGCGCAACCTTCTACTGCGGGGACCGGAGCGAATGCACCATGGCAATCCGTGTCGTCGCAACTTACCGCACAACAAATCACCGCAGCCTTTGATGCAAACGCCGCAAAACCATTGGACGGGCAGTACATCGTGAACCCAACTACTGGGCAACTCGAAAGCCTGAACGCCGCGGGGCAGTCCGGCGGTTCTTCGGGTGATTCGAACGGCGCTACCGGTTTGTCGACAAATGCTTCTCAAAATTACAATTACTTCGGCCCGCCGGCCGGCGCCGTATCCGACTTGGGCAATCCCGTCTCTCAAGTCAACGAAGCACTCGGCGCTCCGCAATCGCCGCAAGGTTCCGAATTCTCCTCACAGAGCGGATTCGGCTCCTCCGAACAAACCGGAACTCAAACTTCCACATGCACAGACGGCGCGTGGTCGTGCTGGTTTCAGAAAATACGGAATTCATTCGCCAGCGGTTCCATCTGGGACTCGTCTGCGCAGGCGGGAACAAATCAAACGGATGCGGACGTGATTGCGGCGAATGCACGGGCGAATCAGACCACTCGACAGCCATTCGTCGTGCCCGCTCCGATTGCCTTTCTGAATTCGTTCGAGCAGTCGCCGCAACAGGTCACACCGGTGACCGGAGCCGAAGTAAAAGTCGTCACCAACGCCAACGCCTCAACTGAAAACAGTATTCCGGCCGCACCGAATCAGCAGGTCGCGGCGAACGACTCGCCGAAAACCACCGGCCCGAGTACGGCGGCACCTGTTCCGCAGTCGGCTCCACCGTTCGCGGATATGGACAGAACCCCTGCTGAATTAAAATCCATCGAAACTCGGCTGTTCGACGCAAAGAGACAACAGGTGACGGAGGAAGAGGTGAGAAGGGGGGCGGCGGAAAGCGTCGGCGCGACGAGAGACCCGGTACCCCCTTCTTTAAAAGTCGGTCCGGCAGCTCTCCGGTCGATTTTCGAGGGCGATGCGGCTCCGCTGAAAAAAGCACTGCAAGAAGCGTACGGGCCGCAGCCGGATTCCGAGCGCGCTGTGCCGGTCATTGCCGTTGCGAAAACCGACCTCCCGTCCGTGTCTGAGCGAATACTTGCATACTCGCAGGAGCGCAATCCGCAAGGTCAGCCGTCGAACGTGCCGGCACCACTGCCTGCATTTAGATTTGCAACGGAAGAAAGCGCAAAGCCGCCCGAAGAGAGAAATCTGAATACGCAGGGAAGTCAATATTTGTTTGCAGTGTGGGACGCATGCCCGTCAAGCGATATTCCTTGTGCACAACGGGCGGCGAATTTGCTGCAAGCGTATGCAGGGGAATCCGTCGAGAATTGTCCGGAATGTCAGACCTATGCCGATAAACTGCGGAGCGGATACAAATACGAAAACCTTATCGGCGGTGCTCCGGTCCTGAGTGACCCGGACATGAGCGTGCCGACGTCCGTCCTTTCGACCGCTGAAAATGCGCTCCAGATTGCGGCGACCCGCCGTGCGGACCTCGAACATGCAGTCGCCGATTACGTGCTCAATGGTCCTTCTCCCGAGATAAAAAGTATCATCCAGAATACGGAAGAGGGAACACTGTCAAAGTTCTTTTCTGTCATTGAAGATAAAGGAAAAGAGGCCGGTGCAATCGCCTCATCACAAATGCCGGGCGAAATCAATTCGGTGGGGGACCTCGGAAAGACAATCGGATGGGGGGTTCCGGGTATTCTCGGTTCCGTCGGCGGAGCAGTATTCGGGAGTGCCCGCAATCTCGCGGAAATGACAGGGGTAGTTCCCGGATTTACCGGTGACCTTTCCCGCGAGTTGGGGAGAAAGATAGACCCGACCGGTGCGATCGTTGAAACGACCGTTGACGGCCTCATCGTCTCACCGCTGTTTAGTCCGATTAAAGGTATTACCACCACCGCAAACAAAGGGATTGATTACGCGCTTGGATTGGGAGAGACGGGTATTGTGCGGAGCGAACCGGGGGTGTTCGGGATGGCGGGTGCGCGAACAGCCGGTTCTGATATGGCCGACAGCGGCGCGGGAGCACTCGGAGGGGTGACAAGAGCAGGGGAGGTGCCGCTCTCCGGAGTGGGGCCATGGCCAAGCGCGGGGGTAAGAGTCGAGAGTGCTGGAGGGCTTCCGCGCGCGGCGAACATTGAATCCGCCGGTGCCGCTCCTATCGCAGAGACGGGTCCTGCCGCGCAATTCAACAGAGCGACGGATGCCATCAGAGATTTCATGAAAAATCCGGTTGTCGAGACGAAAGCGCCGGAGACCCTCGGAGGCATGCCGAAATCCGGAACGATTTTTGACGCGCCTGCAAGGACCGCTCCCGCGTCCGGCCCGACAGCGGCGCTCGACAGTGCGGTTGCGGAAGCGAGGGCCATAGCCGCGGGCAGGCCGGCAGTTCCGGTCGAGACACCGGTCGCGGAGGTGCCGTCGGCCGTTGTACCGGCGACTGAGAAAGTTGCGCGCTCCGGCTCCCTCGACGTGTCGGCCGGCCCGAAGATTCTTGAGCCGGAAGTTGAAAAGATGTCGATGAAAGGCCTCTTGGGCGGAACGACGGTCGTCGGCGGAGTCGTCTTTTGTATCGAGTTTTGCACCGCATCCAAACCGTCACCACAGGAGCAGACGCTCACTGTCGACCTCACTTCCGAAAAGGAGCATGAAGCACAGTTACCGAAGACCACGCCGGTCGAGGAGCCGCCCGCTCCGGTTGCTCCGCCGGCGCCCGTCACTCCGCCCGTGCCGGAGGAACCAGCCGCTCCCCAAGCACCGGCGGCGCCCGCGGCCACCCAAGAAATCACGCCACCCGCCGCGCCCGCGAGCTCGTCTGTTCCGCCGGCGGTTGAAGAAGCTCCCAAGCTCGCATCTCCTGTAATCATTCCTCCGGGGGATTCGGGAGCACCGAAATCTCTCTTTACGGAAAACAAAGACGCTCAACCTGCGCCGCCCCAGTCTGTCAATTTGGGAGGACCAAAGCCCGGGGAGCCCGGTTCTCCCGAGTATGAATTGCAGGAAAGAAGACAGCGGGCGGCCGAGGAAGCGGAGCGGGTGGCGGCGCGAGTGGAGGCGCAACGTCTCGCGAATCAGCGGGAGCAAGAGGAGAGAGACAGACAGTGGGAGGCGCAGCGGCAGGCGGTAGACGCCGAGATAGCACGGAGACAGACGGATTTGAATGCACGGCTCGAGGCACAGCGGATTGCCGACGAGAATGCGGCGAAGAAAGCGGCGGAGGAGGCGAGTAAGCTTCCGCTACCGGTGGTCGCGTCGCCCGTTCTCGGCACAGGTGTCGGGCCTACCGCAGAAGATATCGCCATCGGACTCGGGGGTGGAGAAAACAGCGATGCGGGCCGGCCGGTCAGTCTTGGTATTCAATTCAGAGTTGATTCGGCGGCGCTCACGAATCGCGCGGATGTCGAGCCGCTGGGAAAGGCCATGAAGGAACTGTACGACAAAGGATATACATTCAACATCCAAGGCAACACGGACCCCAATACGCCTTCTTCCCGTTGGAATAACAACAACGATGTTCTGGGCTTGGAGCGAGCGAAAACAATTCAACAAACGCTCGCCACCTTTTACGGCATTCCTCTCGGAAGCATTACCATTTCGTCGATGGGGGCACGGAATCCCATCTACGACAGTTCGGGCAGAGTAAACAACGAGGCGAGCAGGCGGGTAATCGTAACGGCCACTCCGCCCAAGAAGTAGCCGTTGTAGCGCACAAAAAGGGTAGTGATATACTGGCACGCATGTCACTTACATATATTGCTCTGGGGGTTGTCGCAGTCTTTATCGTGTGGGCTATTGCCGCGTACAACGGCTTCGTCACGCTTACCAATAGAGTGAAAGAGGGATGGTCGGATATCGAAGTGCAGATGAAACGTCGCTACGACCTCATCCCCAATCTCGTCGAGACGGTCAAAGGCTACGCCGCGCACGAAGCGGGGACATTGCAGAAGGTCACCGAGATGCGCACGCGCGCCATGAACGCCACGGCACCGGAGGAAAAAGCGGACGCGGAAAATATGCTGACGGGAGCGCTCAAATCACTCTTTGCCGTTTCTGAGAATTACCCCGACCTCAAAGCGAATGCGAATTTCGTCGAGCTCCAGCGCGAGCTCTCGGACACCGAAAACAAAATTCAGGCCGCGCGCCGTTTCTACAACGGCGTCGTGATGGAACTCAATACCAAGCTTGCGTCATTCCCGAGCAATCTTATCGGCGGCGCATTCGGATTCAAATCGAGCGATTTCTTCCAACTCGGGGAGGGTGACCAAGCGGCGCGAGACGCCGTCAAGGTCACGTTCTAAACGTTCAACGTTCAAAGCGTTATAATCGTAGGATGGCAGGACAATTTGTTAGGTATCGTTTCGAAGAACTAGACGTTTGGCACATTGGGATGCAGGTGGTGCGCGAAACATATCGTGTTACTCGATTGTTTCCCAAGACCGAGACATTCGCACTGACAGATCAGTTGCGAAGAGCCGCAACATCAATCGTATTGAACGTTGCAGAGGATTCGGGGCAACCGACGAAGAAAGGATTTGCGGTGTACGTCCATCGCTCAAAGTCTTCGACACTTGAGTGTGTCGCTTGCATCAAAGTTGCTTTGCAGGAAAATTTCGTGAAGGTGGCTGACACCGCACCACTGGAAAAACTTCTGGAACAAGAGTACTTTAAGCTCGTAGCACTCGGAAAATCGATGAGTTCTTCGTCTTGAACGATTTGAACGATTTGAACGATTTGAACGATTACAACGTCTACAACTTTTATGGCTACCTTATACACTCAACAAAGCAAGAATGTTTTTCGCACGTGGGTCCTGATGACCGTTTTTCTCGTGCTCATCGTTGCGATAGGTTTCGTTTTCTCGCAGTACTACGGCAACCCGGCAATCCTGTATGTCGCCGTCGTGTTTTCTTTTGCGATGAACATCGGTGCGTACTGGTTTTCCGACAAGGTGGCTATCGCGAGTGTGGGTGCAAAGCCAGCCGATGAGACACAATATATTGAACTGCATCGCATCGTTGAAAACCTCGCCATCACGGCGGGACTGCCGAAACCGCGTGTCTACATAATAGAAGACCCCCAGCCCAACGCGTTTGCGACGGGGCGCGACAAAGAGCATGCGGTCATCGCCGTGACGACCGGGTTGCTCGCCATGATGGACAGAAGCGAGCTTGAGGGCGTCATTGCACACGAGCTCGCGCACGTCGGCAACCGCGACATTCTCGTGATGACGGTCGTGGTCGTGCTTGTCGGCATTATTTCGGTGCTCGCTAACATTGCGATACACATGAGTCACTTCGGCGGGGGCGACCGCAAAGGCAATAACAATCCGCTCATTCTTGTTGCGTTCGTCGCTTCGATAATCTTGGCACCGCTTGCGGCACAACTCATCCAGCTCGCCGTTTCCCGCAAGCGCGAATTTCTCGCCGACGCCTCGGGCGCGCTCCTCACCCGTTATCCCGAAGGGTTGGCGTCCGCTCTACAGAAAATAAGTTCGTACCGTGCACCGATGGCGCGCGCCTCGACGACGACCGCGCATCTCTTTATCTCCAACCCGTTCGGCGCGCATCCGGCGGGCGCTTGGGTATCAAAGCTTTTCTCCACACATCCGCCTGTTGAAGAAAGAATTGCCGCATTGCAGGGGATGGAGGTATAGTGAGAAGAGAGAGAAGGAAAGGGCAGTGCCATGGGTGAAGTCGTCGGGTTTCCCGACCTGATGTCGATGGGTACGTATAAGGGCTTCCACGAGGAGCCCGCGACAGTGATTATTCTTCCGGTCATCCGGGTAGAGCGTGCTGAATCCAACGCCGATTCGGAGCCCAATCGACGACGACGAAGACGGAACCCGAAGGGACCGAGTACCACAGTGGAGCCGGCGCCTGTTCCGCCGATAGAAATTTCGGCCGCTACCAAATCACTGCCGTTCCCGAGACTTTTGCCGCCGCAGTTTGCACCTACGCCGGTGCCGGGAGTGTTGATGCCGTTGATGACATATCGTTCGGACCCGGCCTACAATTACAAAGGGTCGGACACATCGTTTGTATCGGCGGCGCATCTGGCCAAGACGCTCGTGCTCCAGCTCGAAGGGGAAGTGCGGGAGATAAGGCGTGCAATTGAGCTGGTGAAGAAGGAAACCGATAACAACGGAAAGTCCATCGGCGTTCTCTATGCCAGTGTCACCGAACTCGAATCGCTACTTACGATATTGAGGAATGTCCGTTAAACACCGCGGCCGCGCAAGCGGCCGCTCCACTTTTTATATATAGCAACAATTCCACATCTCACCAACGGTCTGCAATTGAATTCCACATCCAACAATATAGCGATATATCGCTATATTGCCCCATCTCTCATTTTCTGAAGCCGTCGTTGCGAGCGCGGACCGCCGATAGAGGGGAGTCCCGCGGACAGGATGAGCTCTAGCACATCCAAGAGAGAACGGTTTTTCTTTCGAAGCTCTCTCACCACCGGCTTGAATAATCCCGCATCAAGCATTCGTCTGAATCGTTGCACCGAAGAATCGCTTACGCGAAGTGACCTGCTGATGTGGTAGCTCGAATCACCGCGCTCGAGCATAACAATCATGGCGAGGCGCTTCGCGAGCATTGTTGTTTCGGTCGGCGTGAGTAAACATTCCAACATAACACCTCTGTTACGCGTAGAAGCAGACATCAAATTTTTCTTGATGCGTATCGATAATGCCGGTTTCATCCTGAACTTTGATATATGTGCCATCTACCCAATATAGCGATATATCGCTATATTGGGAATAGGTTTTGTAGCACGCTGTGGATGAAGTATACTAACGTCGTTTGGGAGGCGTCGGATAGTGGTTTATTCCACCGCCTTGGAAAGGCGGCATACCGCAAGGTATCGTGAGTTCGAATCTCACCGCCTCCGCCCGAAGTTTTTAGTATCGGAGGTATGCGGACGCATGCCACCCTGATGCACGGTTCCTTAAATACGGAACAGCGATATAATTAAACTATGGCCTTGAATAAGGAACAGATATTGGAGGAGATAAAACGCACTGCCAATGAAAATGGAGGAAGGCCTTTGGGTATGAATAGATTTGAAAAAGAAACAGGGATTAAACCTTATGACTGGCAAAGATATTGGACTCAATTTAGCAAAGCACAGCTAGAAGCCGGCTTTTCTCCAAATCAACTTCAGGTGGCTTATTCAGATAGAATTCTTTTCGAGAGGATTATTTCTCTTGCGCGGCAGTTGAATAAATTTCCTAATTCAAGGGAAATTCGCATGGAAAAGATCAACAACCCAGAATTTCCAGACTACGGTGCTTTTACCCGAGCCTTTGGTTCCAAGGAGCAGTTTGCCTTAAAACTAGCCGAATATTGTAATACCAAAAGTGGTTATGAAGATATAGTTGAATTTTGTGAGGAGGTTTCCGGAAAAACTAATGAGAAGGAAGAAGTTGATAGTAAAAAGATTCTTGGTTCTGTTTATCTTTTCAAACATGGTAGATATTACAAAATTGGAAAAACTAGCGATACTGTACGGAGAGGAAATGAGCTTAAGATCCAATTACCTGAAGATTTGGATTTAATCCATGAAATTAAAACTGATGATCCAAGTGGCGTTGAGGCATATTGGCACCGCAGGTTTGAGGACAAGAGAATGAATGGAGAATGGTTTGATCTGAATTCGGCAGATATAAGGGCATTCAAGAGTTGGAGACGCATCGTCTAATCAAGAAATACCTCCGTAATCTATCTTTCAAGGTAAAAGTAATCTTTGCTGTCGAGGCCTCAGTTTGCCATCGGAAAAGTCGCCGGAAAACTCTTATGGGGCATGACTGCGAAAGCTCGAACTGCGAGCGGCCCGCAATTCTCTTATCCCCACGCGGCGCGCGCACGCGCGCGGCGCGTGCCATACTGAAAGGGAGTTACTAGCGAACGTACATACCTATGTCGCTCGGCAGTCACTAAGGAAAGAAAAGCCCCGTTGGGGCTTTTCTTGTGCGCACACTATATAATCAGGGCATGACGGAGGGTGCACCGCATGAATACAAAGAGAAGCCGGGTGCGTGCATGCACTGCGGCAACAGTCCGGTGAATCATTTCGGACAATGTCTTTCTCAGTCGTTCGGCGTGTGGTCGTCGGGGACGGCGGGCTCGGAGGAAGGATTGCGACGCAAGCTCACCGAGTGGATGGACGCACTCTTCTTCCGCATTGAGCCGGTGATATATGCGTGCGTCGCGGCTTTGCCGGTGACACACTTCGCACATGACCCGGGCCGAGCCAACACATATCGCTCGCAGGTCGTGTGGGAAGAAGCACAGCGGCGCGGCATTTCGATGGAACAGTTGACCGTCTTCGGCAAAGGAACCGAAATATATCGCGCCCGCAAAACAGGCGGATGGCGTTACTTCCAAAGTCTACCGGTTTCGTCTTCGCTTTCACGCGAGAGTTGCGATTGGATGGACGATAAATATCTTCTCAAGCGCGCGCTCGCGAAAGCCGGCATTCCTTCGCCGCGCGCGGTCTCCGTCACGACCGAACACGATGCTCTCAAAGAATTCGAACGTCTCGGCACGGCGGTTGCCGTGAAACCGCGTGTAGGTTCGCGCGGCAGACATGTCACTGTCAACGTTCGCACCCGCGAAGACCTTGCCGTCGCGTTCAGGGTCGCTCAAAAGCTCTGCCGGTACGTCGTTATCGAGGAGCATATTGAGGGAAGTGTGTGTCGCGGCACGGTCGTAGGGGGCAAACTGGAGGGTTTCTTTCAGGCGTACCCACCCCGAGTGACTGGAGACGGTCATTCCACTATTGCCGAGCTTGTCGCGTGGGAAAACGCGCGAAAACCGGAGCGTGTGCAGGATATTGTGCTCACCGACGAGCATCGTGCGTTTCTCGCGAGAAGCGGTTACACACCCGACACAATCTTGACCGAAGGGCTGACGATACCACTGACGCATCGAACGGGAAGATTGTTCGGTGGGCACACACGCGAACTTCTCGGACACGAACATCCGCATCTGCGTGCGTACCTCGAACGTGCCGCCGTGCTACTCAGAGCACCCATCGTCGGTTTTGATCTCATCATCGCTGACCCCGAAAAAGATCCGGATACACAACGGTGGGGAATCATCGAAGCGAACAGTGTTCCGTATATTGATCTGCATTATCTCCCGCTCACGGGCACGCCGTCGCGGGTTGCTATTTCCGTTTGGGACCATGTCGAGAAAAATCTAAAAGACTTTTGACACACTGAATTGTGCACACGCGGTCGTGGACGCGAATCGCGCGGGCGCTATCATGAACGCATGAGCACAGCTACATGGTTGCCGTTGCTTGCGGCGGGAGTTGCAAACGTCATCGTCGGATTTATCTGGTATCACCCCAATGTGTTCGGCGGCACGTGGATACGTTTTCTAAACCTCACTCCCGAAATGACGGAGCGTGGGAAGAAAAGTATGCTCGTACGCGTTCTCGTTGCGTTTCTCGCGAGCATGGTTGCGGCGTATGTCATGCGATTCATCGGCGTCGCTCTCGGAGTGTACGACTGGGTCGGTGCCGTTACGCTCGGATTTTCTTGCTGGATAGGATTCGTCGCACCTGCGATGCTTGGCACTGTGCTTTGGGAACAAAAACCAATTCGCTACTATGCAATCGTTTCAGGATACTGGCTTGTCGCATTCATTGTGATGGCACTCGTACTTCTGTATTGATACGCGGATATGAGAAAAGGGTTGATATACATGCTCGTAGGAGCCGCGTGCGTTGTGCTTGCGGCGTTTTTCTACATGCAGAACTCCGCGCAAACGCCGCTTCCGGTCGCAACGACTCAAAACTCTGCCTCATCTACCGTTCAGATAGGAGGCGAGACACTCCGCGTGACGGTCGCGGCAACGGAAGCGGCGCGTGAACGGGGTCTTAGCGGTCGCACCGGGCTCGCAGACGACGAAGGAATGCTTTTCGTATTTCCGCGCGACGGGAAATATGCGTTCTGGATGAAGGATATGACCTTCTCCATTGACATCATCTGGATTTCAGCAGACGGGCGTATCGTGTACATCGCCCCGAATGCCCCGCCCACGACGTATCCGGAGGATTTCGTCTCTCCGACCCCTGCGCGGTACGTTTTGGAGGTGCCTGCGGGCTTCGCGGAGATGCACGGAGTCAAAGTGGGGGATATTGCAGGGCTCTAACGCGAGGCACCCTGATGAGCTTCAGATTTTGGTGAGTTATCCACCGTTTTTTTTGATTTTTCGCGCGTTGGCGGGCGTACAATGAGCATCCGATTTAAAACTAAGATTTATGCGCATGGCTCACACATCATCAGCTCGCAAGACGAGGACAGCACCGGCCCGAGTCACTTCGGAGACCGCGGCGAACCGCGTTTACAAGAAATATTTACCGCAAATCCAGAAGCGCGACGGCCGCATCGTGCCGTTCGACTTCGACAAAATTGTCAGCGCGATAGAAAAAGCGATGAAAGCGAGCAACGAAGGCTCTCCGGATGAGGCCGTCGTAGTGGGGCACAAGGTGGCGGGCGAGATGATGCGCATCGGCAAGACCTACAGGAACTTTTTGCCGACCGTGGAGGGCTGTCAGGACGAAGTGGAGCGTCAATTGATGCTCTCCGACTACGTGGGCACGTCAAAATCCTACATTCTCTACCGCGCGGAACGCTCCAAGATACGCAAAGAGCAGGGAGAAGTGCCTGAGCACTTCAAAGAGCTTGCGGAAGAGTCCAAAAAATATTTCAAAAACAATCCGCTCGGTGAGTTTGTCTACCTGCGCACGTATGCGCGTTGGGTGGAGAGCGAGCAGCGGCGCGAGACGTGGGTAGAAACGGTGGACCGCTACGTCGGATTCATGCGCGAGAATCTCGGCGAGAAACTTAACGTACGTGAGTACCGGGAAATCCGCGAAGCAATTCTCAAACAAGAAGTCATGCCGAGTATGCGCGCGATGCAATTCGCGGGCGCGCCGGCAAAAAAGTGCAACACCTGTTTTTACAACTGCTCATTCACCGCTCCGGTCCGCCTCGATGATTTCGCCGAGATTATGTACCTCTCGATGCAGGGATGCGGTGTGGGCTACGCGGTGGAGAGTTACAACATTCAGCAATTGCCGCAGATAGAAAAGCAGACGGGAGAAAAATTACCGACGCACGTCGTTGCGGATACCAAAGAAGGCTGGTGCGACTCGCTGACACTCGGACTCAAGGCATGGTACTCGGGCAAGGATGTCGAATTTGATTTCTCAATGATCCGTCCGGCGGGTGCGCGCCTCAAGACCATGGGCGGCAAGGCATCCGGTCCGGAGCCGCTTCGCTCTCTCCTCATGTTCGCACGCGAACGCATCCTCCGCCGGCAGGGGCGCCGTCTCCATAATATCGACGCGCACGACATCATTTGCAAAATAGGCGAGTGTGTCGTCGCCGGCGGTGTGCGCCGCACTGCGATGATTTCTCTTTCCGACCTCGATGACGTCGAGATACGCGATGCGAAGAAAGGACAATTCTTCCTCACCGACCCGTACCGCTCCGTCGCCAACAACTCCGCCGTCTACGAGCAGAAGCCGACAAATGCGGAGCTCATGGACGAATGGGTGGCTCTCATGAAATCCGGCACGGGCGAGCGCGGTATTTTCAATCGCGGCAGCCTCGAAAAGACGATGCCGGAGCGCCGTATCAAGCTCCTGCAGAAGAAATACGGCAAAAAAGGCAACTTCATCGGTCAGGTGGGCACCAATCCATGCGGCGAGATAATCCTGCAGTCCAAACAGTTCTGCAATCTCTCCGAAGTCATCGCCCGCGCCGACGACACGCCGAAATCGCTCATGCGCAAAGCGAAACTCGCGACGCTTCTCGGCACGTATCAGTCCACGCTCGTGAATTTCAACTACATCTCGAAAGAGTGGGAAGAGAACTGCAAAGCGGAGAGACTGCTCGGCGTGAGCATCACCGGTCAGTGGGACTGTCCGGCAGTGCGCGACGGCAAAATGATGAAAAAGATGCGCGAGGTAACCAAGAAGACCAATGCGGTCTACGCCAAGCGCTTCGGTATCAATCCGTCGAGCTCCATTACATGCGTGAAGCCGTCGGGAACCGTCTCGCAGACATTCGACTGCTCATCGGGCATCCACCCGCGTCACTCGCAGTACTACATCCGCCGCGTCCGCATCAGCGCGACCGACTCGCTCTTCAAGATGGTCCGCGATCAGGGCATCCCGCATTCTCCCGAAGTGGGGCAGACCGCGGGCGAAGCCAACACCTACGTCTTGGAATTTCCGGTGAAGTCTCCGAACGGGTCCCTCTACAAGAACGACCTCTCCGCACTTGAACAGCTCGAGTACTGGAAGATGGTGAAACTCAATTTCACCGAGCACAATCCTTCGGCAACAATTTCCGTAGGAGAAGAAGAGTGGGTCGCGGTCGTCTCATGGCTCTACGAAAATTGGGACATCATCGGCGGTCTCTCGTTCCTCCCGCGCGAGAATCACGTCTACCGACTTGCTCCGTACGAAACGATAGACAAAAAGCGCTACGAGGAACTCGCGAAGAAATTCCCGCAAATCGACTACTCGAAGCTCGTCATCTACGAACGCACCGACGAGACCGAGCAGAAGAAGGAGTTGGCCTGTGCCGGCGGCACGTGCGAAATAATCTAGAACAGTTGATAGTTGATAGAACGTAGAACGTAGTAAGAACCCCGGCAACGTCGCCGGGGTTTTTGTACGACATGGCAAATCCTATCGTCGTCGCAGTTTTGCTCTGCGCCGTGATTGACGCGGACGTGTCTTGCGTTTGGATTGTGCCTTGAGTAGCGATTCGTAAAGGGAAAGTGCTCGTTTAACCTCGTCGTTCGGATCTTTATATAGGCGAAGAGTCCGTTTGCGAGCACGTTCAATTACCGCCAATTGCTTTCTCGTGAAAGTTGGCTTTCTTACAGGTCGACCTACCCTTGTGGATTGTCCAGTGCTCGTCGCCATGATTTGAACCTCCAATATGCGGGAGGGGGACCCTCGCGCACGGCCAATTACTGGGGACAATTAACATCATATTGCCTGAGTTGTCAACACAAAATGTTATGCGCAAGGGAAATCCTCATTCGTGCTTCAACGAGAAGCCGAATAGGAACCGTGAGTATCAAGGTTTAACCTTGATATGCGGAGGAGCCGGCGACAAAGCCGGTGGTCCAGCAAAGCTGGAGGCTGTAGCCGCCGGAGGGGCGGTCGATGTCGAGTAAATCGCCGACGATGTAGAGATTGGGATATTTGAGCGAGCGCATCGTCTTAAAATCAATCTCTTCAAGCGCGATACCGCCGGAGGTGATAATCGCTTTATCGAGCCCGAGCAGGCTCTTAACCGTGACGCGCAGGTGTTTGAGCAGGTGCGCGAGGGTGAGGCGCTCTAGGCGCGTCACACTGTGGCAAGGCGTATCACTCTTGATGTCTGCGAGTTCGAGAAGTACGGCAACAAGGGCGGGGGGAACGAGTGAGCCAAGCACATTCTTTACTTTCTTGTTGATATCAGTTTTCAATACTTCCTGCAGACGTGCGTTCACTTTCTCCGGCCCCATGTCGGGTAGCAGGTCGAGTTCGAGCGTCACTTCGCCGTATTGCAGAAGTTCGCCGATGTCGCGACTCATGTTAAGGATTGCCGGGCCGCTCAAGCCGACATGTGTGAAAAGAATTTTACCTTCGCGCGACTCCTGTTTCTTTTCGTTCTGATAGATAGTTATCTTCACGTTCGTCATGCTCACGCCCGCGGCCCGTTTCACCCAACTCTCCTTGAGTGCGACGGGGACGAGCGCGGCATTGGTGTCGTTCACTTTGTGTCCAAGCGTTTTCAGTATCGCGAACCCGTCGCCGGTCGAGCCGGTCTCGGGGCGGGAGAGTCCGCCCGTCGCGAGGATGAAATTCTTCGCCCGTATCTCGCGACCGTTTTTGAGAATAACTCTTGTTATCCGCTCACTATCTTTCTCAAGTCGTGTGACGGGAGAATTGGAGACTACGGTGACGCCGCCATCTTTCATGTAGCGTACGAGTACGTCCCACACCGAGCGTGCAGAATCGGAAACGGGGAACACGCGCTGTTCGGCCTCGACTTTCGTCGGCATGCCGCGCTTATTGAAGAAGTTCACGGCGTTTGCGTTGTTCCATTGTGAAAAAGGAGAGGGGAGGAATTTTCCTCCGCGTTTGAACTTCGCCAACAGTTTTCGTGTGTCCGGCTCCGCATTCGTGACATTGCATCGTCCGCCGCCGGTGATGAGAAGCTTTTTACCGAGCGTTGTATTCTTTTCAATAAGCACGACTTTTGCGCCGAGCTCCGCAGCGCGCCCGGTAGCCATCATGCCCGCAGGTCCGCCACCGATAACCGCCACGTCCCAGATTCCCGTCTTCATGCGCTGCATCCTAGCATTCATATAAAAGAAAAGCGCCCGACGTTTCCGCCGGGAGCCTTTTGATTGATACCGTTAGTCAAGCTCCCAGCATTGTGGATACTCGATACGGATTTGATCGCCTGCTTGTACAGGCAGGCCGAGTCCCGCTATCGGGTCATTGACAGGTTTCTGGTTCAGCCAAAGGCGCATGTAGCCGATCTGAAACCCTTCTGCCTGGGCCGCCTTGAGGACGTCCCTGATGCGATCGCCGGTTGTGACGTCGAGTAGCATAGACGAGATAGCCCCATGAGATAAGGTGGCTTGGAACTTAACTTGCATGTGCGGCCTCCAGACCAAGAGAATTGCCAAAGTGACTATACAATCTTGATTTTAGAAGTCAAGTATGATATTCTACACGCCTGCGTTAGGCAGTCGCGGTTGGTCGCAAGACCGACTGAGGAAAGTCCGGACACGCCCATGTTTCGCAAGAGATATGGAGGACGGTAGCGGGTAACGCCCGCCGGGGTAATCCCAGGGATGCGAACAGAGACGCCCAAGCCGAGAGGCGAGGGGCTCCGCAAGGAGTAGCCTTTGTGGAAACACAGAGGGTGCAACGGCAAAAATCCTACCTGCGTGCAAGACCGTGTTCGTGGGGGACCAATTGGACCTCACGAAAGAGTCGCTCGAGGTGAATGGCAACATTCATCCCAGATGCATGACTGTCGCCAATTTTGCCTGCCGCAGGCAGTTGCAAAATCGAGCGTCCCGAGCGAAGTCGAGGGGCAACCCTTCGATGAACTCAGGGTTCTCGATTCTGCAGCCACCTGCGGTGGGTAGAATCGGAACAGAATCCGGCTCATTACGCAGAGCAAAAAGGACCCGAAAGGGTTCTTTTTGTATAAAACATCCCCAATCAATGAAAAGAGTCTCCGTGTTACGATAGGTTAATTGTTATGAGGAGAGATTCCACTGCCGATACAATCGTCCGTTTCTGTGCCGTTCTTTTGCCCGGATTTCTGGTCGTTTTTTTTGTTCCCGTCGCATCGGTAACGGTCGCACAGGCGAAGACGATATTGCTCGCAGTCATCATTCTCGTCGCGGTTATCGCATGGGGAGTGGGGCGCTACCGGGATAGGACGGTGCGTCTCCCGAGCGGTCTCATTCCTCTGGCCGCACTTTTGCTCCCGGTCACTTACGTGCTCTCCGCACTCATCCACGGTGCGTCCGCTGCGTCGCTCGCCGGTGGAATGGGCGAACAGGACACGGTCGCCGCGATGTCGCTCTTATTCGGATGCCTCCTACTGTGTGCGGTTGCGTTTGAGGACAGCGCGGATGCGACCGTGGCATACACGCGTTCGTTTGCGCTCGGCGGTCTCGCGCTCATGGTCGTGCAACTATTTCATATCTTGGTGCCCGGTGTGACGCTCGGGGTGCTCACAAGTTCCGCGACGAGTATCTTCGGGTCGTGGCACGAACTTGGTATCATCTCCGGACTGCTCCTTTTTGTCTCCTGCGCTTTGTGGGGTACACCCGCCGCGGAGGGAAGATGGAAATGGATATTTGTCGCGCTCGGCATCAGCTCCGGTCTGATGCTCTTTGTCGTCAACGTGAGTGATGTCTGGTATGCGCTCGGCGCACTCATCATTTTGTTCGGATTGTACCAATGGCGTACCTCCGTTTCGGAATTTGTTTCGCGGAGGGGAGATAACACCGCAGCCTCGCGGGTAATAGCCATGCTCATTATCGGCATCGTGGCGCTCGTATGTGGCTACGGCGGGTCGTTTATATATAGCCATTTGCCGGCTCCGATGCGGGTCCTGAACACCGAAGTGCGTCCCTCGTGGAACGCGACATTTGCGGTCGGCAAGGGCGTTTTCACGGGTGTGGTACCCGTTTTGTTCGGCTCGGGGCCGAACACATTTACCCGCGAGTGGAGTCTGTATAAGCCTGCCGGCGTAAACAACACGGATTTCTGGAACGTTGATTTCAATGCGGGCGTAGGATTCATTCCGACGGCCTTCGTGACGGTCGGGATTCTCGGTGTCGGCGCGTGGCTGCTTCTGTTGCTAGCGCTCTTCGCGGCGGCTTTTGATTTTATGCGCGAACGGGCGCGCGCACCGGCGCGCACCGTCACCGCGGCAATATTTGCTTCGGTCTTGTATCTCGTCCTGTTTCATATTCTGTATGTTCCGGGTGCCGGGCTCTCTGCTCTCACGTTTGCGTTGCTCGGCGCGCTTGCGGTCGGTGGCGTTCATGACGGGCGCTGGAATATCCCGCTACGCTCGCACAACAGGTCCGGTGTCGCAAGAACAGTTGCCGTCCTCTTCATCCCCGTGGCGCTTGTCTTCTCGTCGGTATTCACGCTTCGCGCAGTACTGTCCGATGTGTTGGTGAGCGCGAGCGCGGTCGCCTACACCAAGACGAACGATACTCAACACGCGCTCTCGCTTGTCGGCAGGGCGCTTACCGTCAATCCGCACAACGCACGCGCACAACGCGCGGCAGTGGAAATAGGCCTGCTCGAACTGTCTCAAATCTCTTCGCAAGGCGCTACGCCGGCGGCCGCAGGGCTTCAGAAATCACTGCAGGCGACCATAGAGCACGGTCTTGCCGCCGTATCGATAGACAGCGGTGGTTATCGTAATTGGCTCGCAATCGCAAATCTCTACCAGAGTCTCGCCGGTGTCGGTGTGCAGGGTGCATACGAGAACGCGAAGATGGCATACGAACGTGCACGAACGGATAACCCCGGCAGTCCGCTACCGCTCATTTCACTCGCACAGCTCAACATTGCCGAGAAGAAATACTCCGACGCGCTTGAGCTTCTCAATCAGGCAATCGCACTGAAAGGCGATTTGCCTGCGGCCTACACATTGCGCGCACAAGTACACGTGGCTCTGAGCAACATTCCCGCCGCTATCGCAGACGCGACTACTGTCACACGAGCGACACCGGACGACCCGCAAAGTTGGTACAATCTCGGTATTGTGCTCTACAGCGCGGGCTCGTATGCGGATGCGGCGAATGCACTCCAAAAAGCGGTAGCGCTACAGCAGGATTACGCCGACGCGCTTTTTGTGCTTGGACTTTCTTACGACAACCTCGGCCGTACCGATGATGCGCTCAATGTGCTCATGCACGTACAGCGGCTGAATCCGACGGACGCGACACTTCCAAAAATGATACAAAACATTCAGGCAGGTAAACCCGCGCTCTCATCCGCCACCGGTACGCCAACGTCAGCAAAAAAGAAAAGCCTATGATAAAAAACGGCATAGATCTCACCGGACGCGCCCTGCGCTTTCTTTCATCCGAGGTGCGCGGCCTGCATGCCGCGGCGTACGTGCTTGCGGCCTGCGCGCTCCTCTCGTCGCTCTTGGCACTCGTACGCGACAGGCTCCTCGCACACTCCTTCGGCGCTTCCACGACGCTCGACTTGTACTACGCCGGTTTCCGCATTCCCGACCTTATCTTCGTGGGAACCGCTGCGCTGGTCTCGGTATACATGCTTATTCCGGAATTGGCGCGGCGCAACGAGGGCGGACAGCGCGATTATATCGACACGATAGTCGCCGGATTTTCCTTATTTGCAGTTTTCGTCGCGTGTACTGCCGCACTCCTCGCGCCCTCTATATTGGGCTATCTGTTCCCCGCGTTCACGGGCGAACATGCGTCCCAGCTCGTCACAGTCACACGCATCCTGCTGTTGCAGCCGATTCTTCTCGGATTATCGAATATTCTCGCGGCCATAACCCAAAGCCGGCATCGCTATGCGCTCTATGCGCTCTCTCCGCTTCTCTACAACATCGGCATCATTGCCGGTGTAGCGTTCCTCTATCCGGTGTGGGGCATCGCGGGACTGGCGTGGGGAGTCGTAATCGGTGCGCTCTTTCACGCGGGAATCCAGATTCCCGCGGTCGTTTCCGACGGGTTTTTGCGGCGCATCCCTCGGCTACGTGAACCTCGCGCACTCCTGCATACGGCGCTTGTATCGGTGCCGCGCGCCCTCGCGCTCTCCATGGGCCAACTTACGTTTCTCGGACTTACCGCGCTTGCCGGCACGCTCGTATCCGGCTCCATCGCGGTCTTTATGTTTGCGTACAACCTTGCCAGCGTGCCGCTCGCCATCATCGGAGCATCGTACTCCGTCGCCGCGTTTCCGACGCTCGCGGAAGCACTTTCGCGCGGCGCGCGCGTGCAATTTATCGAGCACGTGGCAACTGCCGCGCGCTATGTTTTCTTCTGGTCCATACCGATAAGCGCGCTCATTCTCGTACTACGCGCGTATGTGGTGCGCGTTATTTTGGGGAGCGGTGCGTTCGATTGGACCGATACCCGACTTACCGCGGCCTGTTTTGCGCTTTTCTCGCTCGCGCTCGCCGCACAAGGACTCCAGCTTTTGCTCGTGCGCGGGTACTACGCCGCCGGCAGGACCTTTATGCCGTTCGTCATTTCTTTCGGCACTATGGTGGCGACCCTCGGATGCGCGATTGGTACGCTCGCCATACTTGATAACGCTGGGATACTGCATGTGGTCAGTGCGCTGTTGCGCATCGAGGACGTGCAGGGCGCGCGGGTGGTCGCTCTCAGCTTTTCGTACGCGCTTGCGTCTATTGTGGGGGCTATTGTACTTACCATTCACTTCGAGTATCGCTTCGGCGGATTTTTCGCGCAGGTACGTCGTGCATTTCTCGAGAGCTGCGCCGCCGCACTTTTGGGCGGCGCGGGGGCCTATGTCGCGCTTTCACTTTTCAGCCCGCTCTTCCCGTCGACCGAGACACTGCCGGTCTTTCTGTTGGGACTTCTCGGAGGCATCAGCGGCATTATCGCGACGGCTTTGACGTATCACTTGCTCGGCAGTCGTGAGTACAAAGAGACACTTGCCTCTGTGCGCGCGAGACTGTGGCGCAGGGCCGAAGAGGAGGGTGTCACACTCGTTACGTCGGCCGAGACATAGAGCGGGATTTTGGCTATACTCGCTACACTATGGCCGAAAATATCCGCAATTTCAGCATCATCGCTCATACCCGCCCCGTTAGAGCGCTTCGCGTCTCTAATGGGGTCGACCACCCCGGTTGGAAAGCTTCGCTTCCAACGGGGCAGGCGGCATAACTATATGGCAGCTAACATCAGGAATTTCTCCATCATCGCTCATATCGACCACGGCAAGTCTACGCTTGCCGACCGCATGCTTGAGCTCACCGGCACGATAGAGCCGCGGCGAATGCAGGAGCAGGTACTGGACCGCATGGACCTCGAGCGCGAGCGTGGCATCACCATCAAAATGCAACCGGTGCGTATGCAGTGGGAACATGCCGGCACGGAATATGTTCTGAATCTCATTGACACGCCGGGGCACGTCGACTTTTCATACGAGGTATCAAGAGCGCTCACGGCCGTCGAAGGCGTCGTCTTGCTTGTCGATTCGACGCAGGGTGTGGAAGCACAAACACTCTCGGTGCTCTCCGTCGCGCGCGAATTGGGGCGCGTCGTCGTGCCGGTCGTTTCGAAAATAGATGCGCCGAATGCCCGTGTCCAAGAGATTACGACCGAGCTCGCGCGCCTTCTCGGGTGTGACGAAAGCGATGTGTTGCCGGCTTCCGGCAAAACGGGGGAGGGTGTGCCGGAAGTTCTCGATGCCATCGTCAAGCGCGTCCCGCCTCCGCGCTCGAGCGGAGCCTCCCCGCAGGCGCTCGTCTTCGACTTTGGGTACTCGGACCATCGCGGCGTTATCGTCTACGCACGCGTGTTCGGCGGCTCGATAAAAAAAGGCGATACACTGAAACTCGTCGAAGCGAAAGCGGAATTTGCGGCACTTGAGGTGGGCATTTTGTCTCCGGAAGAAAAGACGCGCGAGCATCTCTCCGAGGGCGAGATTGGTTACATCGTGACAGGCATCAAAAAGCCAGGAGTCGCCAGCGTGGGCGACACGGTAACATCGGTGCGCAATCCGGCACCCGCTCTTTCGGGATATTCAGTACCGACGCCAGTCATCTGGGCGAGCGTGTATCCGGAGAGTCAGGACGACCTCGTGATATTGCGCCAATCGCTCGAACGCCTTCGCCTTTCCGACTCGTCGCTCTCCTACGAAGAAGAATCATCCGGCATTATGGGCAGGGGATTCCGTTGCGGCTTCTTGGGTATGCTTCATCTCGAAATAATCGTCGAGCGTCTACGGCGCGAATTTAATCTCAATCTTGTCGTTACAATGCCGACGACCGCGTACGAGGTCACGCACCTGAACGGCGAAGTCGAGGACGTGTACGCTCCCGCGAAATTTCCCGAGGAGGGCGGGGCCAAGAAAATCCGTGAACTATGGGCGAATGTCTTGGTGATAACGCCTCCCGAATACCTCGGCGGTATCGCGCAGCTCATGTACGACCACGAGGGCGTGGTCGGAGAGAGCGAAACGCTACCGGACAGGAAAACAGGCGTCCACGCGCAAATGCCGCTACGCGAGCTGATGCGCGGATTTTTTGACCGGCTCAAAAGTGTTTCGAGCGGGTTCGCGTCGCTTTCATACGAAATTATCGGCATGCGTGATGCCGATGTGGTGCGGCTCGACGTGCTGGTCGCCGAAGAGCCGATGCCCGCTTTTGCCCGCATCGTGTCACGCCGGCGCCTCCAGCAGGAGGCGGAGGCAATGGTGGAGAAACTTGAAAAACTTCTGCCGCGGCAAATGTTCGAACTCAAGATTCAGGCGAAGGCGGCGGGACGCATTCTTGCCTCACGCCGCAAGTCCGCGATGAAGAAAGACGTCACGCAGCACATGTATGGCGGCGACATCACGCGCAAGATGAAGCTTCGCGAAAAGCAAAAGAAAGGCAAGAAGCGCATGTTGGCCCGGGGGAAAGTTGATATCCCGCATGACGTTTTTTTAAAGGTTGTCCGTGATACGTCAGACTAAAAATGCTCGCCCCGTTAGAAGCAACGCTTCTAACGGGGCTCGCGCGCGGCAAGGTAGATATACCACATGACGTTTTCTTGAAAGTGGTTCGAGATACAAATGCATAGTCAGCACGATGCCTGCCCCGTTAGAAGCGAAGCTTTCTAATGGGGTGGTTCGCGACACGAACGCCTGACAGCCGCGTCGGCTAGGCCAGGAAAATATTCACGAGACCGGGCGCGAAGAAAACCACCATACTCAGCGAAACGAGGACGGCCACGACGCCCCACACGACGTGGATAACCTTCTTGGTCCGTTTGTCAAAAAGAAAACTCATGTATTTTTGGTACGCCCCGCACCAAACCTCTCATGGCCGTGCGCAAGGGCGAACTTGGGCATTATAAGCTATATGGACCTTGTTGTGAACTCGCGTATGCATTGAGGTTGGTACGGGGTAAAATTGCAGAATGGCAATATCCGACCGGCGGAGGCATATTGTGCGGCTTCTCTGGCGACGGCTTGGCATCGCCGCTCTTTTTATTCTTGTGCTGATTGCGGCCTCGGGGGTATGGAGTGTGTATCAAAAAGAGCGGGAATCTCTCCAGCTTCGCTCCGAAGCGGAGAATCAGTACAACACGCTTTCGCAACAGCAAACGCAATTGCAAAGTGACATCGCGAGCTTGGAGACCGACCGCGGCAAGGAAGCCGCTTTGCGTCAGCAGTATGCGGTCGGCAAAAAAGGGGAGGGGCTTATCGTCATCGTCGACCCGCGGGCGGACACTCCCCGGCAGGCTTCATCCACCATCATGCAGTGGGTGCGCAAATTCCTGCCCTTTTGGTGATGCGCTCGGCGGCGTTGCTATTTTGCCGTCGCTGTCTGGCGCTGCTGCGCCAGCGCTCGGTCTCGGGCCCGTCGGCCCTGCGAAGACGGCAAAATAGCAACGCCGCACTCGCTTGCGGCGGTGAAATGCGTTACATTTATTGCGTCTAGCGAGGAGCGAAGCGGGAGCTTGCTCACACTTCGTCCGAGTGAAGACGCAAAAAGTTCACTTATTGCGCGAAGCAGCGGGCTTGCCCGCCGAAGCTTTAGCGAAGGCGGGCGTAGTTCAGTGGTAGAATGAATGCTTCCCAAGCATTAGATGCGGGTTCGATTCCCGCCGCCCGCACCAGTTATGAATAAAATCATTTTATGAGTAAGTTACTCGTAGGCTATGCGCTCTCAACGGGGTTATGGGCCGGCAGTGTGGGACTTATTATGCTCGCGCTCACTGGAGCAGATACGCTTCCAGAAAATGCGTTGCCCATAAATATTGCGGCCGTTTCTCTAATCGCCGTCCTTATCATACTGCCACCCTGCCTTCTTGTTTGGAGTATTCGAAGTATCAGGAACGGAACAATGTCTAAAGCAGGATTGGGGATACCTGTTATAGCTGGGGTGTACATGGCGGTTATGTTCTTTTTCGTCGGAGGAAGATTCTTGAACATATATACTGAAAAACAAGATAATGCGAAAAAAGCAGAAAATGCATTAGAGCAAGAGAGGCAGATTCAAGAAACACTTAGAAACAGCGTTACAGTTTCACTGGGGCAGCAATTTACTTTGAGAAAAGGTCAGGCTGCTAAAATTGCCGACACTGGTATAGAGGTATTTATTAGGGCGTTTTGTCCGACAGAACCTCAGTGCACCTCTTCTAGTGTGGGTGTCGAACTCGAACTTCGCTTGGGGCAAGGTGCACACGTGCAGATAGACAAAAATCGTGTCCGAGCCTATGGATATGACACGATCATAGTTAAGACTGATAACGAAACCTACGTGGATCTTGTTGTTGAAAAAACGAAATAGTTTCGTCTTTGATTCGCTGGCAAAGAACTCGAAATCGTCGGCGATGCAATCAGTTCAATTTTGAGTATCTTGTGCTGGTTAGAGATACTTCTTTCCGTACGCGCGCATCTCACCGAGGACGCCTTTGAGGGCGCGGCCTTTGGCGGTGAGGCGGTATTCGACGCGCGGCGGGAGGCGTTTATATACTTTGCGCTCCACAAAACCGAGCTTCGTAAGCCGGCGGAGCGTTTTGGTGAGCGTACGCGTGCTCATGCCGAGGGATTCGTCGAGATTGCCGAAACGGCGCGGACTGTCCATGAGGTCGCGCAAGAGCAATAGGGAACACGGGTCGCCGATGATATCGGCCACCTTTGCGACTGGGCACGAGCTACAGAGCTCGTCGCGCTGTTTCTGTGTCCGCAACATTACACAACAGTAGCACGAGTTATCCACTTTACAAAGTAAAGTGATGGAATATACTGAACCTCCTTAACTCATTACTAATTATCAGAACGATAAGAATATTCGGACAAACTATATGGAAAAACTAAACATAAAAGTGATACTAGGCTCCACACGACAAGGTCGTTTCAGCGAGAAGCCGGGGAACTGGATTCTCGGCGAGCTGCAGAAGCGCAATGACGTGAGCGCCGAGCTTCTTGACCTGCGTGATTACCAAATGCCTTTTTTCGACGAGCCGGTCTCGCCGGGCTATAAACAGGAGGAGTACAAGCATGAGGCTGTTGAGCGCTGGCGCAACAAGGTTAAAGAAGCTGACGGATTCATCGTCATAGCGCCTGAGTACAATCACGGCTATCCGGCCGTTCTCAAGAATGCATTTGATTACGTCTATCCGGAGTGGAACAAAAAGGCCATCGGATTCATCAGTTACGGCTCGGCGATGGGTGCCCGTTCGGTGGAGCAGCTCCGCGGGGTGGCCGTCGAACTCCAGCTTGCGCCTATCAGGAACGCGATACACATGCCCTATGATGTGATTGTTGCCGCGGGGAAAGGAACCCCGGATGCCGAGATATTCGCGCCCTACACGGAACGTGCGACAGGGCTTATCGACCAGCTTCTCTGGTGGACAATAGCGCTGAAAGAGGCGCGACAAAAGTCCGCATGATATACTCCGTTAACTACAAACTATTAACTAGCAACTAATACCTATCTAGTATGGCTACACCAAGCGTAACCATTTATTCGACTCCGACCTGCCACTTCTGTCATGCGGCAAAGGATTTCTTCACCGCAAACGGCGTGAAGTTTTCCGACTACAACGTAGGCTCTGACCTCGAGAAGAGAAAGGAGATGATAGAGAAGAGCGGACAGATGGGAGTGCCCGTCATCACGGTAGGCGACCAGCTCGTCGTGGGCTTTGATGAAGAGAAATTGCGAGAACTCCTGGCTGTCTAACCTGGCGTCTTTTTGAAAGAGAGCGGTGCATGCTACATTGCGTGCACCGCTCCCGTAAGCAAGGCTTTCGTGAGCGTCGCTCGGAAAAAGTCCGAATATAAGATATTCTGACTTTGTTCCTCACTAGCTCCCGTAGTTCAATGGATAGAACTTCGCACTCCTAACGCGAGAATCCAAGTTCGACTCTTGGCGGGGGCACTAAGGTATACTTCACGCATGCAGTGGCAGGACATCGCTATCAGCGTAGCCCAGTGGGCGGCTGTCGCCGCGCTGGTGCCGTCGATTTTCAGTAAGGACAAGCCGGCCCTCTCCTCGTCCTTACTTACATGCGCGTGCGTCGCCACGTTCATGGTAAGTTACCTGACTCTCGGGCTCATTGTCTCCGGCATTTCCGCCGCTTCGCTTCTTCTTGCGTGGGTCATCCTCGCGTACCAACAGTGGCGCATCATTCGTACAAGGAAGACTGATACAATGTGAGTATGGAATCCCGTTAGAAGCCGCGGACGCACAATACAAAACATATGCACAGTACAGAATGGTCGACATTAGGAGAAACTAACCGAGCATGCGCGGAGCATCTGTCCGCGTCCTGCTTCTAACGGGATGGAATCCGACGACTTGCTGCGCGAGACGTACCGTCTTTCGCTCGAGAACAATAAGTTGCTTCACAAGATGCGGCGCTCGGCGTTCTGGAGCCGGCTTGTGAGCTTCATGGTATACGGCGCTCTACTGCTCGCTCCGATATGGTTCTACATGCAGTATCTTGCCCCTGTCGTGGACCAGATGTTTAACACAGTAAAACAGATGCAAGGTACCGGTGCGCAAGCTTCGGCGCAGTTCTCGGATATGCAAAAGGCGTGGCAACAGTTCACCGAGAAGTTCATGCCGTCGCAGTAGCTAAGAAACTTTTGTGCTTGGGGCCGGGATCGAACCGGCGACCCTTCCCTCTTCAGGGGAATGCTCTACCAACTGAGCTACCCAAGCTTCGTGGACACTTTATCATGCCCGACTTTTTTTAGAAACCGAGAGAAAACGTCATTGCGCCGCCGGTCGGGGCGAGCCATTTTGATGTGTCGAGCTTTATTTCGCGTGTTTTGCCGAGCTCTTTATATTTTAAGAGTCCATGCTCAAGTGCGTAGTCGCAAATACCTTTTGTTATCTCCACATCCTTGAGACAGTACTCGCGCACCTTCTCCACCTCTCCCGCGCGCCACCATTGGAGCGACTGCGCACCGCTCGCGCTTTTGTTGACCCCGAGCGTCGCCTCCGCGATGGTGTCGAGCTTGAGCCGCCGGCCGAGTGTCTCGTACACCTCTTTCATGATGTCGAGGCTTTTGATGCGCGTGAGGTCGCCTGGGTAGTATTTATTCAAAAGGGGGATATCAAAATGCTCGGAGTTGTAACCTACAAGCACATCGGTGCGCTCGAGTATCGGCCAAAATTTGTGGAGTTCGTTTTCCAGATAACTCGTGTATTCGCCGGTCTCCGAATCGTGCGCACACACGAGTGCGATGGTGAGCGCCGCGGGGTCGGAGGAACCGGTCTCGTTCATCCAATTGGCCGTTTCAATATCAAAAGTAACAATGCGCATGACGTTCAAGTCGTTATAGACGTTCTATTCGTTTTATGCAAGGGAAAATATCGGCGATTTGAACGTTTACAACGTGTACAACGCTTACGACACTCACCCGAGACTGCTAAAAAGGTGTTCCGCGATGCGGTCCGCCGGAAGCGTCATTTCGGCGCCGGTTGCGAGATTTTTGATAGCATAGCGGCCCTCAACACGCTCTTTTTCACCGATGGCGATAACGAACGGTACTTTCATTTTGTCGGCCTGACGGATTTGGTCGCCGATGCGTTTGCCTGAGAAATTGATAGCGACGGTGACATCTTCGCGCCGGAGTGCCTGCGCGAGCTGGATGGCGTGAGCGCTCGATTCTTTGTCAACGACGCAGAGCATGAGCTCGGTCGCCGGTGCGTACTCGGGAAGGAGGTTGTGAGCCTCGAGGAAGTCCCGCGCGGTCACGTCGCCCATGCCGAAGCCGACGGCGGGAATGCTTTCGCCGCCGAACATACCGAGCAGGTTGTCATAGCGACCGCCGCCGAAGAGCGAGCGGCGATTGTCTTCGTGAGTGTCGTACACCTCGAATATCATGCCCGTGTAGTAGTCAAACCCGCGCGTGATGGACGTGTCCACTATCATGTTGTGGACGCCCATGCGCTCGAGAGTGATGCGCAGCTCTTCGAGATAGGCGCTCGATGTCACGCGTTCCAATTCTTCGATGAGCTTCACGGCTTTTTCTTCGTGAGCGATCATATCGGTGAGGCGCTTCTCGAAGTCGTCCACTTTCGCGCGACGGTCGAGGAGGCGCGTAATGTCGGCGGCATATTCCTTGGCGATGCCGACGGATTGATAGATAGAGTCGAGAATGCGGCGGTCGGAAACACGTATCTCGAAATCACGCTCTTCAGCACCGAGGCTTCGCATCACGCCGTGCGCGACCGCGATTATCTCCGCATCAGCTTCCACGCCTTCGGCGCCGACGAGGTCGGCGTTGAGCTGCCAGTGCTCGCGCAGACGGCCGCGCTGCGGGCGCTCGTAGCGGAAGACATTGGCGATAGTGTACCAGCGCGCAGGGAGGGGAATGTCGCGCGAGCGCGCGGCAATCATGCGCGCGAGTGTCGGCGTCATCTCGGGACGGAGCGTCACCTCGCGATTCCCGCGGTCGGTAAAGGTGTACGTCTGCTCGTTTACGATTTCTTCCGAAGTCTTGCTCCGGTAGAGCTCGGAGTGCTCAAGGATGCTCGCGCTGTACTCTTCGTAGCCGAACAGCTCGCAGACGCGTTCCATGTGCTCGAAAAGGTAGCGCTGGAGGAATTGGTCTTCGGGGTAAAAATCCCGGACCCCTTTGTAGCTTTCGGTAGAGAGCTTCTCCCGTTTTGTCATTACCCGTATTATACTCACGCCGTATGGAAGCGACAGCCCCGTCTGTGACAGTGAAAGATGCCAGCTCCGGCAAAGGGCAGGGGCTTTTTGCGGATGCCGATATCAAGAAAGGGGCGTTCGTTGCCGAATACACGGGTACAAAAGTTGACTCTAAAGAGGCAGATGCGATGAAAAGCAAATACCTGTTTGAAATAGACGATGAATGGACGATAGACGCTGAGCACGGTGGCAGTGTCGCCCGATACATCAATCATTCCTGCGACCCCAACACCGAAGCGGAAATCGTTGACCTGCCTGCGCCGCGACCGAATACCTTTTTTGTTTATGTCATCGAATGTGAAAATGGAGCGATGTATATCGGCCAAACCCAAAATTTGTTGAAAAGGTGGAACGAGCATACCACTGGCAGAGGCGCTGAGTACACTTCAAAGTACAGACCACGCGGCATAGTTCATTCGGAAGAATACTCTAGTCGTGAGGAGGCAGTTGCCAGAGAAAAGTGGTTGAAAACCGGGTTTGGCCGAAAGTGGATTAAGCGAGAAATAAAAGCCGGTCGCCTGCCTGTGCGTAGCACGCAGACAGGGGCGCGGCAGGCAGGCGGCCGCATCATCATTTCTGCCATTAAAAAGATTACGGAGGGAGAGGAGATAACCATCGACTATGGCGATGAGTATTTCGACGAGTTCATTCGTCCGCATGGTTGCAGGTGCGGCGCGAAGAAACATCATTAGTTTACGAGCGGCGCCAAGAGGGCGCCGCATCATGCGCTGCCGATGAGGATACCGGCGAGAAATACAAGTACGCCACCAAAGAGCACTTGCGCGATAGACGACCAAAAACTGAGTTTAAAGTAGTGGAATCGAATGTAGCTGATGGCAATCAACTCCACTGCCACGACGATATACGCGAGCGTGAGAGCAGTGTTCAAATCGGGGACGAGGAAGGGAAGCGTGTGGAAGATACCGCCGATGAAAGTCGCCGCACCGACGATGGAGCCGCGAATGGCGGGGTGACCGCGCCCCGTGTGTTCGCCCGTGTCGGATAGTCCCTCCGCGAAAGCCATCGAGATGGCGGCGCCGATGGCCGCGGCCGTGCCGACGAGGAACGTGATGTGCGGGTCGTGGCTCGCGAACGCCGCCGCAAAGAGGGGGGCGAGCGTGGAGATGGAGCCGTCGATAAGGCCGACCAACGAGGGCTGGACCACCTTGAGAAGGAACGCGCGGTCCACATCTTCGATGTGCAGGGCTTTTTCGGCCTCCAATATCGGATTTGTCATGGCGGAATTGTAGCAGACGCAAAGCTTTTGCACTCCGCGATAATCGGCGGTAGTATACGGCGATGGAAAATGACCGGAAAATACAGATGTGGATGGCAGGAGGCTTCCTTGTCGTCATCGTGGCCATTGCCGTGATTGCGGGGCTTTCTTCTTCCGGCACCGTCTTGCCGCAGGGAGGCTTCGAGGCGACGACCGTAGCGGACATTACGCCGGCTGATTGGGTGACCGGCAATAAGAATGCCAAAGTCAGCGTGATAACATACGGAGATTTTCAATGTCCGGCGTGCGCCGCGTATGAGCCCATCTTGCAACAGCTCGAAGAAGAGTATGCGTCCGACGTGAAATTTGTATTCCGCAATTATCCGCTTCCCCAACACCAAAACGGGATGATAACCTCGCAAGCGGCCGAAGCCGCCGGCTTGCAGGGCAAGTACTGGGAAATGCACGACCTCCTCTATGCGAAGCAGGCCGAATGGTCTGATGCCGCCGCAGGTACGATAGTCTCGAAATATCTTGCTGTGTATGCACAGTCGCTCGGGCTTGATGTCGCGAAATTCAATACGGACATAAATTCGCCGACAGTGAAGCAGAAAATCCAGACGGACATGGCAACCGCAAACGCCGCGAAGGTAAACCACACGCCGACGTTCTTCGTCGACCTCAAACAGATACCGAATCCGCAAAGTGCGGCGGCATTCAAGGCGGTTATTGATGCGGCACTCGCCTCATCGAGCCAGCAATAACAGCGTCTCATGCAGTCCAACATATTCATCACGCTTATGGGTCTCGGCACGGTCGCTATGAACGCGGCGGTCGTACTCGTCCTCGCGGGCCTCTTGAGCCCTGCATGGCGGGTATCTACACTCGCATTCATCCGCCGCTACGCGCTCCTCGTCACGTTTGTATTTGCAACCGGCTGTCTCGTCGGTTCACTCTTCATCCAGTACGTCGTATTTCTCCCTCCGTGCGACCTGTGCTGGTGGCAGAGGATTTTCATGTACCCGATCGCGTTTATCTCGGGAGTAGCGCTCTTGAAGAACGTCAGATTTTCCGACATCGCGGACTACGTGCTCGTGCTCTCTATTCCGGGCGCACTGGTCGCGCTCTACCAGCACCTTTTACAGATGCTACCCGCCGGCGCACTCATTCCGTGTGATGCGACAGGTGCTTGCGCGGTCAGGAGTATTTTTGAGTTCGGCTACATCACCATGCCGTGGATGGCGCTCTCGGCGTTCGCGCTCTTCATCCTCATCGCGCTTATTGCACGCCCCGTTAGAGAAACATACTAGACGGCGGTTTTCAAAAAGGAGCCTCACCGAACGCCGGGTCGGTGAGAAGCATGTGACAGTTTTCTCTAACGGGGCACGCAAACAAGACTCTTAGAGCACGGGCTCGAGCTTACGCTTCTTGAAGAATATTCCCTCGAGGGAGTATCTGTCGTATCCGTGAAAGAAGATGGCCAGGCCAAGGCCGAAAAGCACCAGGTGCGGCCACACCGATTCGCCGAAGTAGAGAAGGCTCAACGTAAGCCAGAAGAGAAGGAACAGGCAGGTCCAGCGAATCTCGAATCCGATAATAAGGAAAAGACCCGCGAGGAATTCGATAATGAGCGCGCCCAAGACGATGAACAGCGGGTCGAACGGGAAATAGTTCGTCAGGTGATACTGTGTCACCACATCAAGCGCAAGTTGGGAGTGCAGGAATTTTGCATATACCGACGCGTACACGACGCCAATCCCGAACAGCATGCGCATGAGGGGGAAGGCAAAGTGGTCGAAGCGGTGCATAAACCGGGAAACCATACGCGGCAACGTTTTAAGTCCGTACGTCCTTTCCACGGACCAGATGCCCGAGCCGAGAATCAGGAGGAACAGGAACATGCCGAGATAGCTGGCGTAGGTGAGCAGGTACCAGCCGCCCTCTTTGGCTGCGAAAAGGTAGAGAACAAGCAGTATGGCGGCGACGTGGCGTGTAGTATACAGTCCTATCAGAATGAGGGCGCCCCCCGCAATGAAAACGAGTTGCAGCAAAGAGCCTGAGACGCCGAATAGTTGGCCAAGAGGCAGTTCGGGTCCGAAAAGCGCTCCGTAGTAGCCCGAGGCGATGAGACACACTCCACAAGTAACGCGGGCCATCGGGTGAGCAAGGCGTTTCAGCTGGCGAACCACTGAATCGAACCGGCTCTCTATGCGTCGGTAGAGCGACGCAAACAGGACGGCGAGGGTCGTGGCGAGGGAGACGGTACCCCAAAAAAAGAAGTCCGCTTCGTTTCCGGTATATGCGGTGAACGGATTCGGAGATTGCGCCGCTACATCGCGCAAGACGGTCGTCTGGTCAAGTACGTATACTTCGTGCGCGGAGGCGACGAGGGGAAGTGTCAGTGTGACTAGCGTGGGAGGTATGACGCGGCACAGGCCGGCAAAGACTTTCCGTGCAGCAAAAGAACCTCGCGCGTTTTGGCGGCCGACTATAGGGGCGCGGGGGCGCCGGCAGGCGATGTCTTTGCCGGCCTGTGCCGCGTCATTCAGTGAGCGCCTCATGCGTGCGTAATCATGCTTCGCTTGATGTCTTCTATGGTGCCGCCGGTTTTTTTGCCTGGGTTCAAAACACCGAGCGGGTCGAAGATGCTCTTCACTTCCGCAAAAAGCCCGCACATCTTGTCACCGAACATAATAGGCAAATACGGCGTGCGGATGATTCCGTCGTTGTGTTCGCCGGTGATAGAGCCCTTGTATTTTGCGACGAGTGCGAACACCTTGGGCATCAGGTCCGTTATCTCGGCGCGTGCGGCGGGGTTGTCCATATGTTCCAGCGGAATGATGTGGAAATTGCCGTCGCCGATGTGCCCCGCAATCGTGTAAATGAAGCGGTGACCTTCGATAAGCTCATGCAACTCCGGAAGAAATGTCGGGTAGTCGTCGGGATGCACGACAATGTCGTCTATGAACGGTGCCGCGAACATCCCGCGGAGATTTTTGCGCAGCAAACTGAAACTTTCGCGGCGGATGGTCCAATACTTTGCGGTCTGCGCTTCGCTTCGCGCTATCTTTGTACGAACCGCCATACCGTCGAGCTCGGCACGTGCCTGTTTTGCGACCTCGAATGCTTCTTCCGCGGTGTCTTCGGCAAATTCAGCCATCAAAACGAGCTTGGGAATCCCGCCGGTGAGCGCGAGCCACACTTCGGGCAGGAATGCGAAGCCGAGGGCAATCATTTTGAAAAAGCCTACATGACTGATTATTTGCGGGATAAATTTCACCGCGAGACTGAAGGTCTGGTCATCGTAGGATTCAAACGATTCGGGTTTGAATTTCATCACGCGGCGCACAATCTCCGGCAATATACCGATGTCGGTGAGAAATATCACGAGCATTGCGCGCTTTTCCTTGAGCTTCACGAGGCCGAGCTTTTCTTTGGTGATGATGCCGAGCGTGCCCTGTGCGCCGCAAAAAAGCTGCGTGAGGTCGAACGTCCCATGTTTTCTGTCCGTCACGTTCCAGAGTGCATACCCTGCTGAATTTTTAGTCACATTCGGTCGCGCGGCCTCAATCTCGGTCGCATGAGCATCGATGAGCGCATGCAGTTTGCGGTAAATCTCTCCTTCAAAGGTCTGTTCGCGCTCTTTCTCGGCGAGTTCGGCGGCGGAAAGCGGATGTGCGGTAATTTGCGAACCGTCGGAGAGTACGACGTCGAGTTCGCGGACGTAGTCGTTGGTTTTCCCGTACCGGAGCGTGAGCTCGCCGCCGGAATTATTGGACACAATACCGCCCATCGCGCAGATTTCGCGCGATGCGGGGTAGGAGGCGAGTATCTTACCGTTCTTTGCGAGCGTCGCTTTTTCAAAATCACGGTAATAGACGCCCGGCTCGGTGACGGCATAATCGCCGCCGACCTCGACGACGTGATTCATGTATTTGGTGAAGACGAGTGAAATGGAATCGGTAAGGTCGCCGCCCGTCATGTCGGTGCCGGCAGAGCGGGGAGTGACGGAGACATTCTCGCCGCGCCCGCGCGCCTCGTGCGCGTAGCGGACGACCGTGACGACGTCATCGGCATCTTTGGGGAACACGACGACTTCAGGTCGCCGCTCGAAAATACTGGTGTCGCGACTGTACTTTTCGCGAGTCGCCGCATCGTCGAGGGCGTCGCCTTTGATAACGCGCGCAAGTCTCTCCGCAAGGAGCATGGAGAAAGTATAGCAACAAAAAACAAGAGGCCGCCCAAATGGCGGCCTCGCGATCGGATTCTGTTAGCCGAGAATGGCTTCACCTTCGAGTAATCCGGCACGGACCGGAAAATCCAATCCCAGCCGGTTCTCCACCGTCTTTTTGTATAGGGCCCTCATGGCGGCTTCGTTTTCGGGAGAAAGTTTCCCGAGCTGATTGCCGCCCCAGATAAGGACATGCTTGGCTTGAGTGTCCCACGCCAGCTGCATCACTTCCTTTAGAAGCGCCGAGGTAATACGTTGCCCCGGCCTGAATGACTGGTAGTGGAAGCAGTGGAGCTCCAGCCAATGTCGCTGGAACGCAATGACACTGCGCACCTTGCCGTCCTCTTCGGCTATGCCGGCGTCGTAGCCTCGACACTCGAGCCGTGCCAAGAACTCGCGGTCGTCCGCGATGTCACGGATGTCCCTAGTCATCATGTCGAAGAAGCTGCCCTCAACCGGTTTGCGGGCCATGGCGAGCAGCATCATCTTGAACCCGTGAGCCATATCTTGGTCGTCGGGTGGACGATGAAAAACGAAATGATACCGCATGTTATTTCCCCATGCACGTGCTGATAAGAGATATAGCATTGCCGCGGCAGGATGTCCACGAGCGGGACTTTTTGTCCGACGTCTGGCGAGTCACGGAAAGAGGAGTAGAATATACCTCTATGGACCTCAACAAAGTACCGAAACAGTTTTGCGAAAACATCACCGTCGGCTTTTCGCAGGAGTCTTTTGTGATGGGAATGCTCAACGGCGAGCAGGGGACATTCTATGTGCTCACGCCGCAGCACATGAAGCGACTGTCGCAATATCTTGCGACACAGGTCGCCGACTACGAAAAGAAATTTGCGACCATCAACGCCGAATGGAAGCCCGGCATAGAGAGTCCGATACAAACAAAAGACATTCAGGACAGCGGCAAGTAAGCTGCGGGGCTCGCATGAATATAATCGTTTTAGTTTTATTGACGCAAGTGCTCTATACGTCGGCCGACCTTTTGGCGCGGCATTTCATGGGCACGTACGGGTTCACACTCAGCAATTTTCTTAGTCCTTGGTTTTTCGCGTACTTCACGCTGCGCACGGTCGCAATGTTCGGCCAGCTGTATCTGCTGACGTTCGTAGAGCTTGGCAGGAACGCATCGCTCTTTGCACTGGCCTCCATCATGCTCGCCAACCTTCTCGGTTATCTGTTCCTCGGCGAAGTGCTGACATCGACGCAATACGTGGGTGTCATGCTTGCTGTCGCAGCGTTCGTTGTTCTTGCGCTCAGATAATTCTTCAGGGACGGCGCTCCGAGAAGATGGCGCGGATGATTTTGTACAATATATAGACGACGACGAGGAGCGCGAAGTAGAACAGTAGTTTGATGGTGAAAATGAACAAGAGCGCTTGGAGGATATAGCGCCATACAGAGCCGAAAAATCCGCTCTTTTTCGCCGTGCTTGAGGAAATGACGTTGGAGGTGCTCGTGCCGAGCACTGCGGGCTCCTGCCTGCGGTTGTCCGTCGCGAGGACTTGGTCGGTGTAGAGGGCTTTCGACAAGAAATCGACCCCCGCCTGCCGCCAATTTTCTGTTGTGCTCGCTACCGATTGGACGATATTTTGAACAGCGGGACTTGATGAAGAAATAATATTCGTTACGACATTCGAGTATTGCGCGATGGGGGATGGCGGCGCATCGGCGATTGTGATATTTGTCGAGTTCGTCTGTGTGTTCGCGGCGCCCGCAACGCCGGTAACATTTTTAAGCGACGCGCCGAATGTGTGCGTGCCCGCTATGGCCTTCCAATCCGAAGAAACTATCTGCGTCTCTCCAGCGTTGAGTTTGAAGTGTTGTGTGCCGGCGTCTTTTGCGTCAACGGTGAACACAACATCACCCTCGATGTTGCTGCTACTACTGTCGTACACGACCGTATAAATTTTCAGCGTCTCACCGGCCTTCGCTTCCGTCTTCGAGAGCCAGAGTGACCCCGGCGCGAATCCTGCCGCCGCAGAAGCAAAAACAATCCCAGGAAGTGCATAACTCATCATGCACACGAGGAGAAGAGAACGCCCGAATCGGCTTGCCATTGCTACTTACTATAGCAACTGCCCGAGATATACACAGGTTTATACACTCGTAATCCACCCATTTTCCCCATTGACGTCAAGGGGGGT